>JBLIRT010000045.1:0-17120 GCA_049472445.1 bacterium | reverse complement strand
GAATTACTATAAGGATAAGAAAGGGGGCTATAGTTCCTGTTATAGACATTGTATACGTTCAGGCTGCTGTAAGGATTAAGGAAATAAGGATAGATGGAGCTGGAACTGTAAGAGGTGTTATACGCGTTATATAAGGAATTGAGATTACTTCCCGTATAAGGATAAAAGCCGAGAGATGGAAATTGGGCCAGGGCCATGGGAATGGTTATCAAACCTGTGATCACGAGAATACCTGCACCAGCTATGAGGGAGATCAAAATATTCACTTTATCTGTTCTTTTATTGGACATACCTTCCCTTTGTTCTTTTACCGTCTCATAAACTCCCTTCTCTACCCTGTTCGAGGTAGAGAAGGGATATACCATAATCTTATAGCTCAAAGATACCTTGTTGCATGTTCATTGCGTGGGCTTATATGCAAGAGTTATACCCTGGCTCCATGGAACTAAAGAGACTTCAGGTATTCTACCAGATCATGCTTTTCATCCTTGGTTAATCCTAATCCTTTATGGGTGTTATAATGATTGACTACATCCAGCAGGGTGGCGAATCTGCCGTTGTGAAAGAAACCCCTCTTCATCCGTGACCAAAGTCCTCTGAGCGGCGCTGTCCGGTAACCCTCCTGGGGAGAGCGGCCGGACTGGAAGTCATCAATCCCTATCTCTTCAGGAGTTCGTATATGAAAGCCCGGCTCGGTGAAAAGTGGAGGGACATGGCATTCAACACAATTACCCTTACCGGCGAAAACATCCTCGCCCCGTGCTGCTGCCTCCTTATCAAAGCTTCCCTCAGATGGAGCCGGTGGACTTAAAGATATCTGATAAAGATGTAAGGCCGGAAGCTTCGAGGTAATCAGATCAGGATCATGGCGGACATCCCATAGGCCGGTGCGGGCAGCCGTGGGATATTTGGCCGGATCGTTCAGCCGGATATCAACAAAAGTCCCCTTCCCATACATCTGAGTATTGGCCACATACGCATTCCAGTAAGGGACCGATCCCCATCCGGTCCAGGTATGTAAATTTACACCGGCCAGACCATAAGCTGCAGGAATCCTGGTAGCTGCGGATTTTTCGTCAGGGCGGAAGAATTTACTATCCATATTATACTGGGCGTCATACATTCCAGGTCCCCAGGAATGAAGGACCGCACGCACAGATTCCTCATCAACCTGAAGAAGCTCGGCTACAGGGCTCAGATCAGGCGACAGGGCAACTATGGCTCCGATATTGAGGTCCTGGTTTGGCCAGCCGTCCAGCCTGTGTCCGATACCAGGAGCAAATGAATCATCAACGGTAGAATGGCAAAGGCAGCACTGAATGCCGATTGAGCTTAAGTTCCCCTGCTCATTGAAAAAGCCGGTAACTCCCACCACTGAATTTATTTTGAGTAGTAAAAAGGTATTGGCCGGATCATCAAGATCAACCTTGCCCTGCTTTAGTAAGTTGAGAATGTTACGGGGAACAGCATCAACATCAACCTTCAAACCTACAGCCAGAGCTGTTTTTGGGCTTACCTGGGCTATTGCCTCGTGAAGCCTGAGTTTCCCGCCCCAGAACTCTTCACTGCCGAAGGTGTCAAAGCGGAAGATTTGCCTGCCCTCATCAATCATTCGTTCCTGGCCTGCTCCCTTCTGAGATACCCTTTCGCCGGCCAGGATTTGGCTTGGAGCCATATTCCCTATACCCATAATATGTCCAACTGCTATAAACACCAGAAGGAGGAAGAAGGCGCCAATCACCTTCCATTGCTTTCCAGGAAAATTACAGATCATGAATCATCTCCTTTTCTTTTTGATGAGTAATAAAAAATTCATGTATCACGTTCGGCAGGTTTCTTTTTTTGATTTGATTCAACAAAGATTCACTATGGAAGCCTGGAATATATATCCGTCTGCGGCTGAGAGCATCAAGAACCTTTCGGGTCATGAAAGGGGACGTGAAATGAAGGCAGGCGTTTTGGGGAGGTGATCTGACCGGCGAGTCCTCTTTATTGGTGCTTTCCCATTACAGCCGGTGATAGATGAAATCAGGCATGGCTTTCAGGAGCCAGGCGATAAGTCTCCACCGCCTGGTAATATAGGCATGGTTTCTTCTCTTTCTGATGGCCTCATATATCTGCCGGGCTGCTTTCCGGGGCGGTGCGACCCAGAACAGCCCCTCGCCCTTGGCCATGGCGGTGTCTACAAAACCCGGTTGAATATCAGTTACGAAGATCGGAAGGCCTGTTTTGGCCATTTTATGGCCAAGACCCTCCAGATAGTTTGAAATGAAGGCCTTCGAGGCGTTATAGGCGGGATTGTCTCCATGACCCCTCAGGGCTGCTATCGATGATATTCCAACCAGATGGCCGGAACCTCTGAGCAGGAAGTGATGTATAGCCACATTGGCCATAGCCGCAAAACCGGAGACATTCACCTCAATGGTCTCTTTCTCCTGGAGCCATTGAAGATCAGGATTGATGAAGCCTATACCTGAACTGATCACCACAAGATCCACTCCTTCCATTTCAGCCATAAGTCCCTTGAGCTGATCCATAGCCTCATCGAACCGGGATACATCAATATATCTGGTGTAAGAGTGATTGGGAAGTTCCCGCTTAATCTGTTCCAGGAGGTGAATCCTTCTTCCCGCCAGTCCAACCACGTATTCATGGTGTGAAAGGATCTTGGCCAGTTCCAGGCCAATCCCCGAGGTTGCTCCAATAACGATGGCTTTCTTCATCATGTTCTTTTCAACCGAAATAACATGTTCAGGTTTGTCTTCGAAGGACAGGTCAGCCTTCCTCCGATAGAGCGGTACATTTTTTATAAAAACCTATGATTCAAGGTTTGATAAAGGTAAGCCACTACCTTGGGAGAAATATTCTCATCGGCCAGGAATCTTATCTTATCCAGATTCATGAAACTTCCTCAAGAGGTATATGAATATCATTTTTCAGGGCATGGGCAGCATATTCTAAAACTGCATAGATATCTTCGCTGGTGATATGGGAGTAATCCTCCAAAATCTCTTCAATAGTCATTCCAGAGGCAAGTAACTCAAGGATAAACTCTACGCTGAGCCTTGTGCCTTTGATGATAGGTTTGCCCCCTAATATTTTAGGATTAGTAACAATTCTCTTTGCAGGCATAAGATTGCCTCCTTTCCGAATTTTTCCGGCAGATTCTCATCGACTTGAGCCTTTTCTTTTCAAACGGAAGGGCTCAATCAAGCTTTGCCTGTATAGTTATTGATTTCAGTAATGGCCATAATATGAAATATGCTCAGTCAAACATTTAAAGAACTTACCAGATAACTTATCAGACGATTCGGTAATAGGATTTGGCAGCGGTTAATCTTCGGGAAGGGGAGGGGGTTTTCGCATTCGCTTGGCCTGACCGCGCCTTCGCTTATCTTCCAGCCGACGTTCCCTGGATTTGAGGCTGGGCCTTGTCTTTCGGCGGATCTTGGGCTTATGGGTAGCCTGGCGGATCAATTCAATCAGCCGGTTCATGGCATCCTGACGGTTTCTCTCCTGTGTGCGAAAGCGGCGGGCATCAATGACCAGGATACCGTCGGTCGTCATCCGGCTGCCGGCCAGGCGGATCAGGCGCTGCCGGACCTCTTCGGGAAGAGAGGGAGATCTGGCTGCATCAAAGCGAAGCTGCACGGCCGTTGCCACCTTATTGACATTCTGTCCGCCCGGACCTGAGGAACGGACAAACTCCTCTTCTATTTCCTTCTCATCGATGAAGATGGTATCAATGATATGAATCATGATTTCATGGGTGAAATTTTTTCCTGATTTTCATTTTTCCTCATTCCTCACCCATCCTAGCATGTTTTATCTGCCTTCGGCAAGATGCACGCTCATTCGGAATGTTCATGTGAGGAAATAGGAAGAATGGGCACAAGGTGTTGAACTTGCCTGCCTGAACAGCACGTACTGCCCTGCCTAGAAGAAAAGGGTTATCCACAGGGAAACCTCATCCGGCCGGCGGCTGGTAAAAGGAGTCCAATCAACTCTTACTCCACCGAATTCCGTACCGGTCTCTCCCCAGGAATGTGTTGAGGCCAGGTTCACTTTCGTATTCGCGGTCATATCCCAGACGAGCCATGGTTGCACATAACCGCTTGGATCAGCTATATTGGTTACGGTATGAAAGAAGAAATGTACCAGAGGGTGGAATTCAACCTTGATCTGCGTATCCAGATAATGACGGCCGCAGACAAAGAGTTCCTGACGATCGAGGCGCTCTCTGAGAGCCTCCTGGGTCATAGCCCGGGCATAGTCTCGGGCCGCTCTGCCAAGGCCGTTATAGTAATACTCAATCCAGCCATAGCAATGAACTCCCCACCAATCCCAGGCAGAGTCAAGGTTTATTACGGAACTGATAAAGGTATCACCTTTTTCATGGAGGTTGGTGAGGGTCAGATCAAATCGCCATGCCGCCTTCCCAAGGTACCCTACATTACCAATTCCCATGATGGTATCCTCATAGTGTACACCCGCCAAAAGGGTCATTTCAGCTTCCGTACCGGGCAGAAAGAAATGATACCTGCCCGCCAGGGAGGAGTCGGCCCAGCGTATGTTCCGCCCTTCAATATCCCGGCGGGGTATATAGAGAAACTGCATTTCGCTGTTTGGCCTGGTAACATGAATCTGCCCCAGGAGAGCATCTTCACCCCTCTTATAATCACGATCCAGAGCAGCAGGTGGAAAGGGAGCGAATATATCCATGGGATGAAAGAGAAAGCCGTGGCCCCAGCTTATGGCTTGCCGGCCTATGGTTATCATACCCCACCGGGGTGATAAGATAAGGGAAAGACGGTCAAGTCGGTTTATGATTACTTGATGGTTACCCTTTTCTGTGGTCAGGGTCAGATCCATCAGCCGGGATGTATCATCTGCCTCTTCCGGAAAGCCCAGGTATTGAGGTGACCATCCAGGCCCATCTTTTTGTAGCTGTAATATCCTGCGACGAGTTTCACTGGAAAGGTAAATGCTTTCACTGTGGACTTCAAATTCACTCCAATCGTTTAAGATATAGCAGCCTTTCATCCGCAGCTCGGATCGATAATTCCATAAAACCTCTCTTTCTCCCTGATTCAATATGCTTTCCGAGTGAGGCCAAAAGGCAGCCAGGCTGCTTTTGAAATGGCCGCCCAATTCATAGGCTTTTTCAATTCCTTCAGCCTCAGAAGAGGCAGGGAACAGGGGGGAGAGAAACACAACCAGAAAGAGCAGGCAGGAGAGCATCCAGGCCGGGGGCCGGTTATGAGGGGATCGTCTCATCAAGAATCGCTCCGTCTTTTAGATGGATAACCCGCTGGGCCTGTTTTATGACCATTTGGTCGTGGGTGGAGAAGATAAAGGTGATATGCTTTTTTTCATTCAGCTCTCTCATAAGGTCCATCAGGCTCTCTCCTGTTCTGGAATCCAGATTGGCTGTAGGCTCGTCGGCAAGAATGATGGAGGGATTGGAAACGACAGCGCGGGCTACGGCTACCCGCTGCTGCTGTCCTCCGGACATTTCGGCCGGCCGGCGATGCATCTGCTGCTCCAGACCGACATCGCTGAGAATGTTTTTTGATCTCTCCAGACGGTCAGCGCGATTCAGACCCTGTAGCATCATGATAAACTCTACATTTTCGAGAGCGGAGAATACCGGGATCAGATTATAGGATTGAAAGACAAATCCGATCTTGTGTAATCGCAGTGCAGCCAGCTCCGCCTGGGGCATTCTGGTTATGTCCCGGCCATCAATAAAAATGGTACCCTCGGTGATCAGATCAAGTCCTCCGATAAGGTTCAACAGGGTAGTTTTACCGGAGCCGGACGGGCCGGCCAGGGCTGTGAATTCACCTTTCTCAATCCTCAGATTCACCCTGCAAAGAGCGTGAATCTGTATCTTCCCCTGTTGATACGTCTTTGATACTTCCCGGCAATCAATAATCGGCACCTGTCGCCTCCTTCCTTTTACCTGTAGGTCATGGCTTCTTTGGGAGTAATATAGCTTGCCTTTAAGGCCGGATACAAACTTACGGCCAGTCCGAGTATGAGGATAATGCTATTGGATAAGAGGAAATCCCGGGTTCCGATAACTGGAAAAATAATACGTGACAACCCCCATTGTTCAAGGCCCTGGGCAAAGGATTGTAAATTGATGCCTGTCCTGGACAGCCAGGCTATGGTCAGCCAGATAAGCACATCACCAAGAATAACTCCAAGGGTCAGGACATAGATAGATTCCGCCAGAATGAGCATGATGATCTGGCGGGGTTTCATACCGACAGCCTTAAGCATGCCGAACTCCTGCACACGTTCAAAAACAGCCATGAGCATGGTATTGATTAATCCGAAAGCCATGGCCATAAAGACCACGATAAACCACAGATAGGTAACCTCCTCCCATAAGGTTACATAAGCCGTGGTCAGGGGTAATAATTTCTTCCAGGTCATAACCTCATACCTGTCATCCAATTGGGAAGAAAGAGAAGTGTAAAGTGATTGAACCATACCCCGGTGGGGAGCAACCAGGCAGATTTCTGAAAGTCCGCCGTCTAATTTCAATATCTTTTGGCTGCTCGGGAGGGTAATAAAGGCCAAACTCTTTTCGGTCGTCTCCATTTCGGCCTTAAATATCCCGACAATGCGAAAGCCTGTTGATATGGCATTATTCTGGCTGTCCTGGGTCATCAGGACCAATTTTTTACCGGGGCCGGTCCCAAACTCCTCAGCTAACCTTTGCCCGATGAGCAGGCCGTAATGATCATCGCTCCGGAGGTATCGGCCCTGAATGATCGAAGGTTGTAGAAAAGAAACGGAGGCTTCAGACTCCGGCGTAATTCCCACGACCGTGATATTGGCAAAGTTTCTGGCATTGCTGATAATACCCTGGGCTCTCATCCGCCCGGTCCAGCGTATAGTGGGTGGGAGCCCTTCAACTTTCCTTATGATTTCGCCCGGTTCCATGATCGTGTTTTCAAGAACCGGATTTTCAAAGTAACCCTTCTTATGAATCTGGATATGGCCGGTCAGGGTATTGATGCTGTTGTGCACCATCTGTTCCATGGAGCCCCTCATAATGGAAGCCATGAGAATCATATTCCAGATGCCCAGGGTGACGGCGAGCAGGATGATAAGAGTACGCCGCGGAACACGCCATACATTTCGCCAGGCTAAATGAGAAATCATCTCTCTCCTCTCGACTGTCATGCTATAGGCCGGACGTTCCGCTCATATGGCCCTCATCGCCCTTGTGGGTGTAAGTCTATGTAATTTAAGAAGCGGGAAGCATAACATCAGCAGGGTAATGAGAAAAATCAGAGAGGGTACCAGGAGGGTGGAAATGAGCGATAGTCGAGGTGTTAATATGGATGACATGCCCCATTGAGCAAAAAGTTCGCCATAACCGGATAGTTCCAGGCCGTGTATCTGAAAGTAATACGTAAACAGGCTGCCGGAAAGAACTCCCAGGACCACTCCCGCTGCTGTCATGAATACCGACTCCAGAAGCACGAGTCCGACTATGCGCCTGTGTGACATACCTACTGCCAAAAGCATCCCGAACTCCTTTGTTCTCTCCATAATGGACATGAAGAGAGTGTTCATAATGCTGAGGCAGACGATAACCACTAATATGGTATAAAAAATCCATCCATTCACCATATCGATCTTTATGGCCTGTTCAAGGCCAGGCATGAGCTGCGGCCAGGATAAGACGGCCAGGGGTTGCGCGGGTGTACTCCGGGCTAACCGCCGGGTCAAAACCTTGATGAGATTTGAAAGCCTGACCAGTCGCCTGCTTTTGATTACCACTTCGTGAACAGAGCTGCCCAGGCCGTACATATTCTGAAAAGCTCTGAGAGGTATAATCATAGAGGCCCGGTCAAACTCTGCGTCTCCCGAACGGAAAATTCCTTTTATGCTTACCAGACCGGCGGCAATCGAACCATCGAATCCATGGCCGAGAACGGTCAATTCATCGCCGATGTCCACCTCTAAAGACCCGGCCAGGAGCTCGCCGATCAGCGCTTTATCTGTATCCTCTTCCGACAGGTACCGGCCCCGTCTCATTACCCTGGCCATCGTACTTACCCGCCTCTCCCGTATCGGATCGATGCCAATGATCAAGCTACTGTAAGTTTGCCTGGTCGAGGATACCAGAGAAAAGGCATTGGCCCGGTATGAGAAAGCCTCTATTTCCGGGATATGGGAGAGACCTTCGGTTACCCTGTCCGGCTCTCTGATGACCTGTCTTATGTCCTTCTTTGCCTGGTAGCCCACGGCCTGAACCTGCACATGACCCGTATGGATCCCCAATGCCCTGTTAATCATTTCCTCATAAGCGCCTAGCTGAAGAGAAACGGCAAAGATCAGAATGGATGTGCCGAAAACAATGGCCGCTATGGAGATAAGAGTCCGTCGAGGATTACGCCAGATATTTCTCCAGGCCAATTTGATGAGTATCATAAAGGGTATAATTCTCCCGGTAATGAGGTGATGCAGGTGAACCGTTGCCTCATGAGTGGGCCTCACCGGCTGAAGAATCAGTTCATCATAATCTATGGTCCTTTAAGCTTGAAAGAGAGAAATAGTGGCTGGGAATCGATATATCATACTCTACGTTCCGATAGACCAATTTGGTAAATTCATCCGGATTTTCCGCTTTTCTCATATGCCACACACTGGCCACGAATCTGTCCCCAAACTTTTTTATGTGGCTTCCTGTCATCTCCTTTACCAACTTACCATCCTCATCGTAGAAGCTCTGCTTTAAGAGGACGTGGTCGTGGCGAATCTTCAGCATCTGCTCTCCCCAGACCACAGGCGCATTATCCTTCGGGATGGCCTTAATGATGTAAACCGCGTGATCGCCCTGTTTTTCTCTGCCAATTATCTCATGGACATAATCCTCAACAATGCTGTCCGCCTTGGAAAGCTCATGATTGGAAAAATCCGAGCCCATCCATGGCTGGGACATGAGAGAGGGTGGAATCTTAATCGTTCTGTTTATTTTGGGAGTATAGGTCCACATTTCACGTCCTTTCTTTAAGGTTCCGATACCCTCATCCTTTGGTGGAGACATAATTTTGAAAATGCAATCCTTCCTCCCTTCAGTCCATACTTTGATCGTTAATTGACGGCTCCAGTTGGCCCGATGAATAACCATGTCAACCAAAGTGAAAGAGGATTGCCCTTGATAGTAATTCCATGCTGTTTCAACAATTTTTCTGGCCTCTTGAGCCCAGGCTGCCGGTCCCTGAAAAAGAATATGGCAGCCGATGAGCATGAGCAAAACAAAGGGTAACCTTTTCATCTTTTCTGTCCAATCATCTTAAGCTCTGCCTGCCATGAAAAGGAGCGTATTCTTCAGATAAAAATATCTGGTTTGATAAGGCATCGGGCGAATATCCTTAAAACCTGCCTGTTCCATGACATGGTACATTTCTTTCTCGTCAAAATGCTGAACCCGGAATACCGAAGAGAATAACCGGCCCCAGAAGTTGTTCCTGACATCGCCGATGATCGCTCTACCACCCGGTTTCAATAATCGATTCATTTCTTCAATGCCGTCTGATACCTGTTCCAGATGTTCGATCACGCCCTGGATAATAATAAGGTCAAAGGTATTGTCTTCTACCGGTAACCTTTGGGTGATATCACCCTGCATCAGACGGGGGATGGTCGGAGCATTCCGTTCGGCCATATTTTTTTTGAGCTTGGCCAGCATCGTGGTTGAAAGATCGACACAGGTCAGTTCAGCCTCGGGCAGTTCCCTCATGATCACCTGGGTGACGTAGCCGGTTCCGGGACCAACCTCTAATACAGTGGAGGTTCCCTGGAGACGGCTCAAATATGTTCGGTAGAAGTGCTCAATAGTCTCCCGATAACCATGAGCAAAGATAGTCATAAAGAGATCATAGACATGAGCCAGGAGGAAATCATAGAGTTTGGCAACAGCTTCACGATGAGCAAAAATCATGGGACCTCCATAAGAGACCAAACAATTCCTGATGCTTCCAAGTGCTTCAGGAACAGGTTTGAATCCATGAAATTGTGGGCCAGGTAAACACCTCCCTTTCCAGAGCCTGTCCGGAGGAGATGGTCCAGAGTTATGGCTGCCGCCTGCGCAGTCAACTCGGCCATATCATAGTGATAGAGATAGGATATACGTGCTTTGCCTCCTTGCCTTACTTCAACATGCAGAGCGATCCCCAAATTTCCTCTCCTTGAGGATGACAGACCGGTTTCTATGAGTGAGTTTATGGAACAGAAAAGGCGAAGCGGCAGTCGGGAAGAGGCCAGTTTCTGAGCCAGGCCCGTATGCCTCAACATGGCAACTACCGTATTCAAAAAGGGAGAGCTTAAGCAGACACCGGCCAACCAGGTATCAACACCCTCCATGGCCGGTAAGTACACTGTCTCGGGTAACGGGTAGTGACGAACCCATAACCTGGAGAAAGGCTTCTGAAAGTCGATGAGGGCTCCCTTCTGCCATATGTTGTTCATCGATTTTAAGGCAATCAGACCACCAACAGCCTCAGTGGCTGTACGGATCGCATTAAGCCCTACTTTATTGATTCCAAAGCAGATTCCGAGCTTCACGTCCACACCGTGTCCCATGATTTCCAGAGAGGATTTTATCAAAGCTCCTGTTGTCTGGGGCGCCGTCCCGCTTCCGATGATCAGACTGCATGTATGTGCCTTGGCCAAGGCATCAAGTGAAACAACCTCTTGTAAATAGACCGGCTCATCTGCTATATCAATAAGGTTAAGGCCATGTTCCGCTGCCGTTTGAGCGACGTGCAGGCCGTTCTCCCGATATCGGCCCGTACAGTTGATGATAGTATCAGCCGTATCCTGAACTGCTTCAGACAGGCTGCCCGGCTTATCCAGGTCGACCTGCACGATGGCTCCCGGATGCTTGCAGGCCAAAGACAGGTTATTGAGTTGATCCATATTCCGGCCGGCCAGGGTGAGATTGATATCATGACGCCTATCGAGAAGGTTGACCAGTATCCTGCCAACACAACCGGTGGCTCCCAATAAGACAATTGATGGCTTTTTCGGCAAATATTTATTCATCTGAAGATACCCTCTGATATTTCGGTATATCAAGTTTAAATCCATGTCTGGCAGCAATATGAAGTATGTTGGTTACCTGTTCCGAATTGAGCCGTCCATAGGAGTAATGTCCTTTGAATCCCTCCATGGCCAGTAAAATAGTCTCAGCGATACAGGCAAATACCCTGCCGGGGGACAGATGATAACCGGGCAGGTCAATTTTCTCCTCATGGGGCAGGGCAACGATTCCCCCTTTGATTATCTCTACCTGCGGGTGCATATTTCGCACGGATTCATGTACGTTGGGAGGTGTTCCGATGTCACAGATAACTGTAACCTGCCGGCTAATGTGCTCTGGATACAGGATTGGAGAGGACGCATTGGTTGCCGTAACTATTACCTGGTAATTCCTGAGATCCTCTATCTGATTCTGGATTCGAAGGGGCATTGATTCACCCGGATGAGATACTATTTCCTCATAAATGAATTTGCCCCTCTGATGGCTGTCAACTGACCGGGCTCTTTTCATGATTTCGAGAACAGCATCATTTCGTGTAAATCCCTGAGGGGGGAGCCCCTCTTCGAATACCCGCTTATAGGCCCGATTGGCTATCTGGTACCCAACTTTTACCAGACGTTCTCTTGATCCGCTTCTCCCACTTCCTATCAAAAGGAGAGAGGGACAGGAATCAGAAAGGAGTTCAGAGATGATCTGGCCGATATTTCCTCCTGCCCCGACTACGGCTGTAGATACCTGCGCCAGGCTCAATCCTCTTTCGCCGGCTTTTGATATCAAAGCTTCTAAAGCCATACCGGCGGTCAGAGCATTGCCTGTGGTAAGGTTTATATGGTCATAATCAAAAAGAAGGCCGTTTCGGGTGACGATAGAGGTATATTGTCCAAGTCCGCAAACAGAACATCCCATCTGATAAGCTATTTCAAGAGCTCTCCTGATTTTCTCCCGGGGAAGTTTTACCTTGCGGGCGGCCATGAGTTCTGCCAGGCGCTGAGAGGTAAAGCCAATGCCGATGAAGGAAATCTGTATTTCCGAACCCGTTGATGATCTGATCGTAGATCGTGTGATCAACTCAGGCTCAAAATATTGTTCGTTACAACGAAGGAACTTTTCGGCACCTTCCAGCCCGAGGTTCCTTAACGAGGGATCATAGTCCAGAAGATCACCGGCATCGAATGGGTGGCAGAGGAAGGCCGCCTGGTTAAGGTCCTGCCGATGTTGAGACGGTGGTATCACCGCCGGATAAACACACGTACCTCGCTCTGGCTCATCTGCCTCGATTTGCTGGAGGTGATGCTGAATAAAACCATAGCCATTCCCACGTTCCAGAACTTCACAAAGCCTGGAGATTGATTCCACACACTGTTCTATATCTCCTTTTTCTATAGAGAGCGAAGGCTCGAGGCGGATGGTATGAGGATTCGACAGAACAGGCAGGACCCTTATTCCCCTCTGGTTCAGAAGATAAGAGGCAATAGGAAGAGAAGAGGAACCGAAGAATCGGCTTGCTTGTCGAATTGTCCAGGAAACGGATTTTTCCAGAGGGAAAAATTCAATGCCGATCATAAGGCCGGCTCCCCGTATGTCATATATGACTTGGGGATAGCGAGCTTTTACCTGAAGAAGGCGGGCCATGAGGTATTGTCCCATTTCATAGCCCTGACGAAGAAGGCGGCTGTTTTCCCTGGTTAACATGTCAATTGTTTTCATAGCTGCCAGGGAAGAAAGTTCATCCCCGGCAAAGGTTGATGAATGAATAAGGTCAAACTGCTTCTGGTAGATCTCTCTTCGAATGAGAGCCATAGCAGCCTTACAGAGGCCACCACCCAATCCTTTAGCCAGGGTTATGTAGTCCGGGTCAAGCTCCATAGCCGTTGTAGCGCATATATGCCCCAATCGGCCAAAGGTTTGAATCTCGTCTGCTATGACCTGAATTCCTGCCTTATGGCACATATCCTGGGCGGTCAGGAGAAAATCCTTATCGAGAGGGAAAATGCCGCCTTCTCCCTGGACAGGTTCATAGATAAATGCTTCAAAGCTTGACATCGGTATTGCCTTGAGATGCAGCCGCAGGCTTTTATCTAAAGACAGACTGTATAGATGAAAGATGCGGGATGATAGTATTGCTTCCAGGCTGGCAGGGTCATCGGGAGAGATAAAATATACATGCTCATCTCCCTTGAGAAATGGATGGCGGTAGCGATGATTATGCGTTATTCTCAGGGAGCCAAGTGTCTTACCGTGAAAACTCCGCTGAAGGGCCAAAAATTGAGAGGGAGTAACAAGCAAAGAGCTATGATAGGTTTCCAGCCGTTCAATGAGCATGTCTAAATGGCCAGCAGGGGGACCTGCTTCGGAGAGGGGTGTTTTTTCGAATATGTTCGGGGGAATCTCAAGGCGTTTGCCCTCCTTCAGTAATTTTTTTTGTTCTCTGAAGGACTGTCTGCATTCCTCCAGGAGGCATGCCAGTCGGTGGTGATAGCTCAGAGATGCATGTTTCAGGGCAATTTCCATGGCCTCAGTTCCGCTATTGGCTGGAATCCCGATAAAAGAGTCGGCCTTTCCGGAGACGGCCATATTGATCTTTTCGACTAATCGCTTGATGGTTGGCTTGAAAGAAAACTGGGCATTTTGCGGTACTCCGGCCTGGAGAGCGCTCACCAGGGTATCAATAATTTCCGGGTGATTATGCCCTAATATTCCTGTGCCGGCTCCCTGTGCAAAATCGAGAATCCTTTTTCCATCATGGGTAAAAAGGTAATTTCCATCGGCCCTGGTGTATACATAATCAAAATGGCTCAGTTGTAACACCTCAGTCAGGCCGAAAGATTGACTTGCTGAAGACATCAATTCCATTCTTGTATATATCCTTATAATATAATCCCATTTCATCCATATTGGGGCTATGGGTCATTATCCCGTCAGATATTCAAAAGCTCCCTGGATCGCTACGATCAACCTGTCATTCCATTACCTTGATGGGCTGTTTCAGATTATTGTTGATCAAGGTCAGCGTGTAACATTCGTCACCATGCTTCATTTCTCACTACCATGAAATGATTTTCAGGCGGAAGGATCTATCTTCCGGCCATCTGGTATATTATTACCTTTTTGTTAAGAGAAATCACAAAATTGGCCATGAGCCTGAAACAATTTTGTAAGCAGGATATGGCTCCATGGACACCCTGATGATCGGGCATGAATATAAGTTTATGAAAAAAGGGATGAAGATAGATACTCTCTCGTACTTTGATTTGGGACAGAAATCGGCACAATTTATGCGCTCCCCGTAAGGCAAACATATGTTAACCATGTGGCCGAAATACTTACCCGCTAAGAAAAGGAGGTTTTTCATGGGATGGCTTAAACGTCTGGGTATGATCATATTTACAGCTTTCCTGCTGGTAGCTTTAACCGGTTGCGGTGGTGAAGAGGATAGTACAGGCCTTCTGAGCCTCGGCCTGACAGATGCTCCCCTCGATGGTGCCAGCAGGGTCATGGTTCAATTTACAGGTATTGAAATTCAGCCGGCTTCAGGCGAGCGACTTACCTATGATTTTGAAGAA
Source organism: bacterium (assembly GCA_049472445.1). GTDB lineage: Bacteria > SZUA-182 > SZUA-182 > DTGQ01 > DTGQ01 > JBLIRT01. The sequence continues at coordinate 2,486 of JBLIRT010000045.1, read as the reverse complement.
TCTCAGCAAATTGATCTTCTGGCCCTTAACGGCGGTGGCAGGGAACTTCTCCTGGAGAGCCAGCTCTTGCCGGCGGGCCACTATACCTGGATACGGCTTAAGGTTAAGGCTGAGCCCGGCGTGCTTGACTCTTATCTTGAATTTGCGGATAGCAATTCCGTATACTCCTTATATATCCCCAGTGGGAGTGAGACCGGGCTGAAGCTGGTTCGGGGTTTTTATGTCCCTGCCGGCGGTATGGCCGACTTTACGATTGATTTTGATTTACGAAAATCCGTACATGCTCCTTCGGACGGTAATGAGGATTACTTTCTCAGGCCGACCTTGCGGATTGTTGACAACACCGAGGTGGGCAGTATAGGGGGAGTGATAAGTCCTGCTCTTATCACTAATCTCAATGAGCCTCCCTGCACCGTCTATATTTTTGAGGGGATAGATGTAATACCTGATGATATTGATGGTGTGGATCCTGAGCCCATTACCGTGGCTGAGGTTACGTACAATGAAGAGACCGAAGAGTATTCCTACCTGGCTGCCTTCCTCAATGCTGGTGATTATACCATAGCTTTAACCTGTCGGGCCTCAGAGGATGATCCTGGGGATGATCCTTTCCTGGATGACCAGATAAGTTTCGGGGAACCTGCTCAGGTGACTGTTACGGCCGGTACAGTGATTGAATATGATTTTGAATAAGGGCTTTCTGAAAGAGGAACCGCTCCTCCTTCTTCAAGGTTCATAAAGGCGGAGAGCCTGTCAGGAGGATATTTCTTCGGATAGGCTCTCTGCTGAAATCTCAGCATGGCCATTGGCCGGGAACATCTTTTCAAACATTAATTTGTAAGCCTCGTCCATAAGATGATTGAGATTTCTGGTATCGCAGGTATTGTATTCTATGAGGGTGGTTAAGGCCTGTTGATCACCTTTTAAGTATTTTTTCCATAATAAGACGGCATCATATCCATTCAGACCGTCTATCCCATCCGATCGGGAAATACCGAACTGCTTCTCAATGCCTTTCAATCCTCCCGTAAAGCCAAGCCTCTTTAAAAAGAAGCGCAGATCAATGTGAGCATGAGGAAAGCCCATTTTCAACTGCTGTCTTAAGACGGGCAAATCAAAACATATTCCATTATAGGTAACGATCAGATCGTAGAGGGAAATAGTTTCCCTGAAATCCTCAAGGTTAATACCCTGGACAAAGCTTTTCATATGCCCATTGCCGTAAAGCCCGATGACCGTTATTTCATGGAAAGACTTCTGATAGACGGATTCAATATCCAGGTAGACGGTCTTCTCACGAAAGTGATCAAAAAGTCTCCACAGCTCCTTTGCCGGAAGTAACTTTTTGAAGAATTGAGCATTGTGCAGGTTATTTTTTGATTTTTCGATATACCGTACCATAGTACGGTATTTACGTCCAAGCAATTGTTTGCTTTGCGGCGATTCCAAAAAATCATCCCAGGTAAAGATATCATGCTGCCATAGCATCCGCTCCAGCCGTTCCCCAACACCCGGGATGTGTAAGAATGTGTGAAATAGCATATGCCCGTCCCTTTTTCCAGAATTTATACCTTCTTATGACAGTTACGTTCGCTCACGCTCTTCGGTCTGCCTGTGCATTTTTGTCCAATACAGGTACCTGTGTATCTCAGTTTTCAGATTTGGAGTAAGGAAATGATCATTGGCCCGGTCGAGTACATCACCTATGGTCCAGAATCGGATTTGTTCTATTTCAGCTCTATTATGGCTAACCGTACCGTCAAATATACAATGGTACGTTCTTACCATTTCTGTTTCAATATCCGTCTTCCAGATATACTGATAGAGATAGGAGATTGGCACCTGTATAATACCCAGTTCCTCTCTCATTTCTCGGTAAGCTGCCTCTTCAAACCCTTCCCCGATATCTAAATGCCCTCCTACCGAAGTATCCCATTTACCAGGCTGAATATCCTTATTCATGGCTCTCTTTTGCAAAAGAATAAGACCCTGTGAATTGAAGACTAAGATGTGACTTACTCGATGTATGAGAGAAGGATCACCATGGCATTTTGATCGCGGGGCCAAACCGATAACCTCTCCCAGAGGATTAACAACTTCAAGACAATCCTCTTGTTCCCTTCGGTACACTATGAAGCCTTCTCTTACGTTACCTGGAAAACTGCTCCATCCTCAGCCCTTTTCAGACGATAGGATTGGATCAGCTGATTCTATTCAACGCTTTATTATATAACATTCATGAATTATATTCAATGCCAACGGACAGATTGGATTACAGGTTGAATGGGGTTGCCGAAATTCCGCTTTTATATTATGATAGAGCGTAAGCATGTAACTTCTTATTGAAATTGAGAGGAACAGCCGGAACAATACAAGTTATGAATATAGGAGATATAAAAGAGGTAAAGATTGAGCATCTGGTGTATGGGGGGGATGGACTGGGCCATATCGACGGCCAGGTTGTCTTTGTTCCCTTTGCCGCTCCC
>JBLIRT010000044.1:0-17531 GCA_049472445.1 bacterium | reverse complement strand
ATAACGAAAGGGTAGTGCGGGAGGCCATAAGGCAGAAAAGAAACATTGTATTCATCAGTGCTCACTTCGGTAACTGGGAAGTGATGCTGCCGGCCATTGCGGTCAGCCTGTGTCCCTTTACAGCCGTCAGTAAGTCTTTAAAGGACAAAAAGATTGATGACTTTGTGACCAGGAGCAGAGAGCGATTTGGGGTAAACATCGTTGAAAAAAGAGGTGCGGTACGGCATCTGGTCAAAGCCATGCGCAAGGGTAAACACATAGCCATCATGGTGGACCAAAACGTGGGCGGCGATGGTATAGAGGTATCTTTTTTCGGGAAGAAGGCAAGCCATACTCCTGTTGCTTCACACCTGGCCAGGCGGTTCAATGCCCTCATCATCCCGGCTTTCTCTTTTCCTGACCCATCATTTTCCCATTTTGATATTTATTTTTATGAGCCCATTCAGGTAAAAAGGAGCCGAGATATCGAGGAGGATATCTCAAGAGCCACGCAGGCACAGGCCTCAATAACCGAAAGGGTTATCAGGCAGAACCCGGAGCATTGGTTCTGGTTACACAGGCGGTGGAAAGAATATTACCGGCCCGTCTACAACGAAAACAGCAAACTCATTGATAAACTAACATAATTGCCTATGGTTACTCTCACATGATCCCGAAAAATCTCATCTTTCTTTTTCTGGCTTTCATCCTTAACCTCATCCTCCTTACCTGCCTCAGACTGATCTTTTTTGCCTATTTTAAACCGGCAGAAACAAGGTGGCTCTCTCCCGCCCTGCTGCGTTCTCTTTACCTGGGATTGAAGTTTGATGCACGTCTTATGGCTCTTGTAAGCCTGCCTGTTTTGATGCTTTCCTGGTTTCCCGGTCTGAGGCTCGATGGAGGGGGATGGGGAAGAATCCTCCTTCAGGGATACTTTCATATCACCTTTACTCTCATCCTGTTGATTTATTTTGTTGATTTTGCTACCTATAGCTATTCGCAAACCAGAATCAACGCAAGTCTTCTTCTCCTGCAGGACGGAGAGGGGATCTGGTGGAAAATGATATGGCAAAGTTACCCTGTTGTAAAATTATCGCTCTTGATATTACTTTTTCTCTTCTTATACGCCAGGGGAATACAGGGGGCGGTCCTGGCCAGTCTTTCCGTTCGCGCTCCCTTCGTAAGATCTCTCTGGATACCTGTTGCCGGCCATATTTTCTTTATACTGCTCCTTGCGGCCTCAGGTTATGGAAAATTCTCGCGATACCCCCTCCGGTGGAGTGATGCCTTTTTCACCAATGAGAGTTTCCTCTGCCAACTGGCTTTAAATCCTATCCTGTTCTTCTTTGATACCTGCAAGGAAAAACCCCTTAATTTCAACTATGAAAGGGTGAAAGAGTATTATCCATTGCTGGCGGAACATTTCCGTGTAGAGAAACCTGATCCTGAAACCCTCACGCTCCGCCGGTCAGGGAATCCTCATCCCCTGGTTACGGGAGAGCCGAATGTCGTTATCATCCTGCTTGAAACCTTTGCCGCTTTCAAGACCGGAATCCTGGGGGATAATTCCTTACATCAGACCCCTCACTTTGATGCCCTGGCTCAGGAAGGGCTCCTCTTTACGCGTTTCTATGTTCCCATGGAAAATACCTCACGGTCTCTGTTTGCCGCCTTTTTCGGTATTCCCGATGTGAGCACAACCCATTCTTCATCTCGAAATCCCCTGGTGGTTAATCAGCATACCATACTCAATTCATTCAGCAGCCATAAAAAGCTCTACTTCCTCGGTGGCAGTGCCAACTGGGGAAACATAAGGGGGATGCTTTCTCACAATATCAGGGATCTGGTAATTTACGACGAGGGTTCTTACAAATCGCCTCCCCACGACGTATGGGGAATCTCTGATGCAGACCTTTTCATGGAAGCCAATGAGGTTTTACGTACGAAAACATCAGAACCTTTTCTGGCCATCATTCAGACTGCAGGCAATCACCGACCTTTCAAAATTCCTGCTCGAAACAGGGGATTCCAGCCCCGGAAAATAACCAGAGATCTTCTTACCAGGCACGGTTTTTATTCTCTTGAGGAGTTCAACGGCTTCCGCTTTCTTGACCACTGTCTGGGATATTATTTTGAGATGGCACGTAAGGAAGCCTACTTTCAAAACACGGTTTTTGTCATATTCGGCGATCATGGAACAGGCGGAGGCTCCCTGGACAGGCGCTACGGCAATTTATCATTAGGGCCCTTTCATGTTCCGCTTCTTATCTATGCTCCACAGTTTATCAAGGAAGGAAAGAGGATTGATCTGGTTGCCAGCGAATTGGACATCATGCCGACCCTGGCCAGTCTGATGAACCAACCCCACCTGAACCAGACCCTGGGGCGTGATATCTTCGATCCTGATTCCGCTTCATCCAGGTGTGCCTTTACCTTTACCCCTTTTAAATATCCACCCCGAATAGGTCTTATTGAGGATCAGTTTTACGTCAATGTCGAACCGGACGGAACCTATGCCTTGTATAGACTTGACTCCAACCGGGTGGAGGATCTGAAAGAAAGGTATCCTGAAAGAGCGGAGCGCATGTCAAGATTGGCCACGGCCATGCATGAGTTTGCCAGATATCTTCTCTATTACAACAGACGGGAGGAACCTTCCATCCTCCAAACGAAGGAGTAACATTTCCTCAGTCAAGTCAAGGAGTAACTCTGGCCAAGGTTACCCATTTATCCGGAAACTACCTGAAAAAACGCAGGATAATCCAGGGAAAAGCGGAAGGAAAGAGGTGATTATGTAGCAAATATTGAAAAAAAGGCACAAGAAAATAAAAAGATTTCTTGACAACTTTTTATTTATAAGGTAAGCTTGCTTTGTTGCTTCTGATTATCAGGAAGCATGGAAAAGTGGGAGCGTATTCCCATTGCTTTAAAGAAATACTCAAGAAGAGGGAGCCTTTCTCTTCTTGGGAAGCATTAAGTTGTGGATAGGTTTTCTGAAACTTTGGAAGCCTATAGCATTCCCTGAGCTTTACAGAAACGTCCCAACTTAAGAAATCTTATTATGAAGGGAGGGATGTTTCGCATGGCTCAAGGACGAGTGAAATGGTTCAATGACCAGAAAGGCTTTGGCTTCATCAGTGTTTCAGGTGAAGAAAGAGATATCTTCGTTCACTACACAGCGATCTTGGGATCAGGTTTCAAAAGTCTCCAAGAGGGGCAAAGTGTGGAATTTGATATCCAGCAGGGTGCCAAAGGCCCACAGGCAGTGAATGTACAGGCACGCTAAGTGCTATTCATTCAATTTCCCGAGAAGAAGCGGCAGGTATAGGCCTGTCGCTTCTTCTTGCCTTTATTCATCCACACATCTTCAATACCTCCTTCTTCCGTGATTCCTGTCTTCCATGCCCTCTGAAAACCTTTTGATATGCCTCAGGTAAGGAACTTTCTGCCTCCCTATGTTTCATTAATTTCATTTCACGGATGCTTTTTCGTTCACTTTATGACTGAACTCAGATATAATAAAGGCAAAAAATTGGACCTCAAGACCAGGGGAGCATCACGAAATAGTCTCTCACAGCCAATCACGAAAGGAATTACTATAAAGAGACAGCATGACGAATAACCATAACCTCCATTCCTTTCAAATTCCTGTCATGGGTATCGGTCACTCAGTCGATACCCCTCTGCGTGTAGCCCCTTTCGGCATTTCTTCAGCCATTTCGCTGGTAGATGATCTTCTCCTTGAAAAAATCCGCCGGTATTATAGTGAAAAGTACGGATTACCCTACCTGAACATCCCGAGGAGTGAAGAGGACGGCCGAGCCAGAAGAATCACAGCCTATCTGGAGGCAGTAAAAGAAATCGTTCGCCTGAAAACAGAGGCCATCAAAAATCTGCCTTTCTTTGAGAGTAACGATAAGAGTAAATATTTTGAGATGCTGCCCGGCCAAAGCCTTATAAAAAGAGATTACCAGAGATTACTGGCCATGAAGGAGGGGCCTGAAAGAGATGAACTGGCCAGGCGCATGACCATGGAAATACGTCCCGGTTCAATTGATGTGAACATCATGGTTAAACTGGATCGAGTCAATTTTAACGGTCACGATACCCCCCTGAGTGATGAGTTTACTGATGCCAAAGCAGCCTTGAGAGGTTATGCCCAAAGCAGCCTGCGATCCTGCATTATCTTTTCAGCCGGAATAAATCAGAAATTATTCAATTATATGACCAGATTCCGCGATTTTTATCGCGATTCGATGGGTGAAATCAAAAAAAAGATCGTCCTGAAAGTAAGTGATTTCCGCTCTGCTCTCATTCAGGGCAAGTTTCTGGCCAAAAAAGGCCTGGAGGTCCATGAATTCCGCATTGAATCAGGACTTAATTGCGGCGGCCATACTTTCCCCACCGACGGACACCTACTCCCTCCTATTCTCCAGGAATTCAAGGAAAAGCGGGAACAACTGGCTTCAGAACTACAAGCCCTGGTACAGCGGTATTATAGGGATAATAACTGGGAATATCCTGAGGCAGTCGTCCAGAGCCGACCCATCTTGAGTGTGCAGGGAGGAATCGGCACCTGTGGAGAAAGGCACAGGCTCACGGATGATTTCGGCATGGACCTGACCGGCTGGGGAAGTCCTTTCCTGCTGGTTCCTGAAGCCACCTGTGTGGATGAGCCCACACGGGAACTTTTAAGACAGGCTGAAAAGAGCGATCTTTACCTGAGTGATGTCTCCCCTCTGGGGGTTCCCTTTCATAATCTGCGGAAAACCGGATCAGAAAGGTGGACCCGGCAAAGAATAGAACAGGGTATTCCCGGCACTTCCTGTCCCAAGGGCTTTTTAGTATCCAACACCGAGTTTACCAGGCAGCCCATTTGCCTTGCCGCAGCTCAATATCAGAGAAGAAAGCTGAAGGAAATTGATGGCCGGACGGATATCCTCGAGAGGGAAAAAAAGAACCTTCGGGCTCAAGTTGTCGAGAAAACCTGTATCTGTCACCACCTTGGCAATGGAGCACTTATTGCTCTTGGCCTGGTCGATGAGCAGCATGCACCGCAGGCCATATGTCCCGGACCCAATATCATCTGGTTTAAAGGGTCATACACCCTGAAAGAGATGGTTGATCATATTTACGGGAGGGGATCCGCTCTGGTTCCATCTGATCGGCCCCACATGTTTGCTCAGGAAGTGGTGTTATATGTAAACTATTTTGAGGGGCTGGTGGCTCGTTGTACCTGTTCAGCCAAGGAAATAAAAGCTCTTCAGGAATATAAACGTAACCTTGAGACGGGTATGGATCTTTGCCTGGCTATAGCCCGGAAACCTCCCTATGAGGGGGAGAATCTGGCTTCTATCCCTCCTGTCGTGGAACAGCAGAGGACCCGCCTCAGATCTCTTTTTGAAGATTTTGAAAAGAAAGCCACAGCCGGGGAACACAACGTCTCTATGAGATGATTTGATGGCGTGTCTGGACTACATAAAAGGAGCCGGCAGCATATACACCCTCAATATCCTGAGGACATGCCATGACCCCTTCTATCTCCTCCGCTATGCTCACCAGCGAATCAAGCAAAACGTGCTGAAAATCCTTATCCCAGAATAACCTCTCCCGGTCATAAGGAATGAGGGTCCTGACCGGCTGACTGGTAAAGTAACTATCGTATAATCCTGCTCCTGAAAAATCAGGCAAATCTTCATCATTTGAATCAGACCGAATAATGTATGATCCATCCTGATTCGAATCAAAACAGGCTATCCTCTTGGAGGGATAAGATATTATGGCGTGGGAAGGCTCTCCTCCCTTTTTTGAGATAACGGAAAGAGGCGACCCCGGTGAATTGCCGGCCAGGGTTTCCCCCAATCCAACCACGATTTCGGACAGCATTTCATTCCTCTTATGAGAGACAGGGTGGCAGGTATGGATAATGAACGCATAATCGGCCGGAATGACCTTCTGGATAAGGACTCCCATCCGAATCCGATCACCTGATATGCGGCGTGAAAGACGGCTGAGATAAGCCCTCTCATTCCACACCGAGCCCCACACTCTCTTGATGGAGACGGTAATTGCCTCTTCTAATGAGGCCGACCAGGATTTATTCATCAATCCTTTTGACTTGAGCATGTCTTCATGAATAGATTGCATCACCTCGGCCGGTATGGTCAGGTTAGCGATGAGTTCTCTTATCCTTGACAGCCTGGATGAGTAATCCTGCTGGTACGAGGAAAGCTCAGTAGCTAATGTGTCGAATAACAGGAAAGACTCTTGATTATGCTGAAGTGTCCGCTCGAAAGCCTCGAAGGGCACGGTTATCGAGCATGGCAGGTTGATGAATTCAGAGAGTTTTCCCTTCAGGTTCAGGAGATTGCCTGACTTGGAGCCGCTGCCTCTACGGCTGCTGCCGCCTCTACTGGCTCTTGTGGGAGTGACAGGCTCAATCGGCTCAATATCATGTTCCTCAGAGGAGGCTTCAGCATGACAGGAGACTTCACCACGATAGGAGACCTGGCCATGTCTGATCACAATCGTTCCCTGCTCGCCCTCATGGAGCCTGATCTTTTCAAATTCGTCCTGATCATGGCAGGTGGCCAGGATAACTTTCAAGTTCCGGCAGCGGATAGAGATGTGGGCCAGGATATCCACATCACTTCTGGTCAATATGGCCGAAGCCCAGGTGGGGATATCTTCAAGCCCATCTATCTTATTCACCAGCAGAATGTGAGGTTCCTCCAGCCTGCTTCCCTGGACGGAGAGCATTGAATCAACCATCTTTATGGTTCCGGTCGCCTCACCCCGCCCATTACTTATCACTTTCCAGCAGCCGATCCCGGCCGCCTGGCGCAGGATAGGGAACAAGGCGTCAATCAGCTTGGAGCATGAGAAGGTGCTCTGACTTCGGATGACTTCCTCCGCAAAGTTTGTGATATATGACTGGTTGATTTCACACGAACGTCCGAGTATCATCGCCTTGGGCTGAAGAGACTCATAGAGCTCATCCGTAAAGGAGTGGACCACGGCCTGGATATAGGTCAGGCCAGCCAAGGCCTGTAATCCCCACTCATGAGACCACCTGTCCGGAGCAGCTTTCATCCGCTCCCACAAATCGAGGCAGAAACCTGTCGTTTCATGGTCGTAGGATAATTGAAGGTTCTGTAAGGTTAAAGAAAGTAAGGCGATCAGATCGTCACCGGACAGTTGGCGAAGATCGATCTGTTCTATGGCTGTCTTGTAAATATTGTCAAGGGCGACATCGATCATGAGCGGATCGCGGGGACAGCCGCTCCTTAAGTAAGCTTTCAGTCTCTTCCGGCAGTCAACGATCTTCCCGGGAATCCACCAGGCCCCAAAGTGATTTTTCACCTCTTCCAGCCTTGAGCCTAATTCCTGATCAAATTGCCATCCGGACACTCCCACGAGATAATGAAAATTGTGAGAGCCGCCGTGAATCTGCTTCAGTATCCACAGAAGGTGCTCCAGATCAGGAATAAGCTGGGGCATATATCGCGGGCTGTGGGTCAGCGGACGGGCCATATTCCTTAAAAAATCTCTTGATATGCCGCCCCGTTCCCACAGGGTCTTATAAAAGAGATCGTGAGAATTTGTTTTTTGAAAGGCAATATAAGCCTCGCAAATGGTAATATCTTCAGGAGTACAGTTGCTATGCAGCTTTTGATGCCATTCCTCAAGGAAGGGATCATCAATGCCCGGCCGATGTCCTTCTCTGATACCATGGCGCCTCATGACATCCAGGATAAATAATCGAAGCTCATCCCCGTTCCCGCCTCCGCGGGGGATAAAGTTCACCATATTCCTGATAAAGACCCGGCCCAATGGTCCGCCTTCGGTATGATCCGGGGAGAGGCTGCCTGCATATACCCCGGCCAAGGCCATGGTTAACTCACTCTGAATATGAGAAATATCTTTGGTCTGGTAGTTATGCCTCATACCCAGCTTGACGTCTTTTATGGAAAATAATCTTATATAGGTAAAAATCCAGGCCAGTCTGTCAGCATCAATATCCGGTGCCTTGATAAGGCCGTAACAGAGGCGGTAATGATCTACCTGAGAGCCGGTTCTTACCAGTTGTTCAGACAGGGACCGGCTGTCCGGCCGGCCCCTGTCCGTATGATGATTCGTCTCCTGCTGTTCAATCATGGGGTAGCATCCCTCATATCATGTATACTTCTCCCCCCTTCCATGTACTCATACCTGATATCCTATCTATTTTTCTGATACGCTGTCAACGAAAAAGGTTTATCTGCCTTCCGTTACTCTTCGCAAGGTTCAGAAAAAAGGTGGTTCATGGCCCAAGTGCTTTTTACGCAGTTATCGTATGATTTGTTCAATTCGTCAACAAGATCATTCAACTGACTAAAACTGCTGAACTCTTCAGGAAGTCCACCGCCACCAAGGGCGTCATTGGCCATAGCAAGTATCTCAGCCACGGTCATACCATCCAAGTCGGTGTCATAATTACAGAGGTATAAGTCGCCCAGATCATTACCTTCCATACAGTCGGTGCCCCTGCTCTTAAAGTCTACATTGAGCTGAAGGGCCAGTACCTGGCCGCCGAATACCCCGGAACTGTTGTTGGCCGTTGGATTGGTGTAATCCTTGTCAAGGGAGTTAGGGTCTCCACCAGCAGGAAGATAAGCTCTAATAGCCTCCGCCGATGTAAATACCATTGAATAATTATTGGGATCACCGACTTCTACAAATTCTGGAATATTAGGATCGTAAACAGTATCGAAGCAGTTAGCCAGGATCCTGCCCGGATTCTGGCCGGCCGGTTTTGAACCCCATCCACCCTGGGTGTACGTGCAATAACCTGCTTCCCCCCGGGTTTTGTACCAGGCCGGGTCCGTCTGTTCGCCTAAATCCTTCACAAAAGCCTTCCCGATATTCTTTGTCCCTCCAGGGGAAGCCTCGGCTTCCCGGGTAATTTCACAAAACCCGATCCGATTCGGATCAATAATCATGGGAAGCTGGCACGGAATCGGTATGGAGTCGTCTTGTAAACTTTCCCATTTGATGGGAACATTACCGAAGTTCGAAACCACATACCTGAAGGTAAGGATATCGTTCGGATCGACAACAACAGCCTCGTCCTCTGAATCAGCATCCACGTATTGTGGTGGATATACATCCGGGTCTTTAATATATTTCTTAAAAACGTAGGAGGGTTCAGGAGGGGCAGAAACATAATAATAGGCGGTGGCGCAATCTTTGAAGGTAATGAATCCTTTTTTAAAGCACTTTCCTGTGACCGTGACGGTGTTTTCATACTGACCTTGGCCATCAGGATAAACGGGACCGATTTCGTACTCAAAGGATTGGCCGGGTCTTAGGGTGTGCGGTATATTGCAGTCGCCGAGGAGATCAACTTGATCATCAAGGGTAATATTAACCAGCCTGAAGAGCGATTTATTCTTTATCACCAGCTTGAAATAGACAGGATATCCCATTGGTACAGAAGGACCGGGCGGCTCGTCGGCCTCTTCAAAGGTTAGTCCACCATCCACGGAGACCCATTTCTCAATCTTTAATAAGGATTTGAAAAAACCCCTGAGGTCAGGTTTAGACGGAAACCACTGGCGGTCATAACTATCAGCCATGGTATCATTTCCAGGTCTCCGGTAATTATAAGAGACAGGTGAACCCCATGGGGTAACCGGTTGATAAAGTACCCTGTTTTCGGCGGCATTTCCCCTTATGGCCGTGCCTGAGACAAGAGAGACAATACATACGCCTATTAAGGCCCAAAGTGTTGTGATATTCCGTAATGCCTTCATCATGACCTCCTTAAAGATTGGTATTGACGATTTGATGGTTTACATGTAGTTCAATGACGACTTCCTGAAAGGTATGCTGAATCCTTCACCTCCTTCCCTTAAAAATTTTATGACGTAATCTTTACCTTCTCTGTGTCGAACATTGTATGATAAAATTACTACATTATTATGTCCATAAATTAATTCTATTACTGAATAGTGATATTTGTGACTGGTAATAAATCCCTCCTGCTTCTTGAGAAAGGATCACAAACACGCCTTTTCTGAGTCAAAATGGAGGCAACACGTTTTCATACCTTGGCTGTTGATGAAAAAAAGTCAGGCTAAGCCATGAAAAAACCATTCTTCAGGCCGGATGGCCATAAACAATGGTCTTGACAATAAAGCCGAATAGTATAGAATCTTTTTCTTAAAGCCGGGCGATATTCTCTCTCCGACAGCGGAGGGAATGGCTTTGGCGGATGCCTTTAAGGTGCAGGGAGCTTACGTTATTCATGGAAGAGACATTCGACAGGATAAAGGTACGGGAAGTAGCTTTCCAGGCCACGGATAAAGCTGCCCGGGTACTTCGTCAACGCTTCGGCCAGCCGCATACCGTGAGGAAGAAAAGGGCTATAGACCTTGTTACTGAAGCAGATGAACAATCCGAACACATTATTGTGGACACCATCCATCATGCTTTTCCAACCCATGACATGGTGGCTGAAGAGGGAAGCCTTATCGACACCGGTTCCCCATATCAATGGATCATTGATCCCCTGGACGGAACGACCAACTTTGCCCACCATATTCCTCACTTCTGCATCTCAATTGCCCTGGCCGTAAGGGGACGGCTCGTGTTCGGCCTTGTGGAAAATCCCATGTGGCCCGAGCGCTTTTGGGCAGCCTCAGGTGAGGGCGCCTTCATGAACAATAAGAGCATTCGTGTCTCCTCGACTGTCTCAATTCCTGAAAGTCTTCTGGTCACAGGATTTCCTTATGAGCTGCATCCTGCCATGGACCTGCTGATAAGGCGTTTTCAACGGTGTATGGCGGCTGCCCAGGGAATACGACGGTTCGGATCGGCTGCACTCGACCTTTGCTATGTAGCCTGCGGCCGGTTTGAGGGATTCTGGGAGCAGCATTTAAAACCCTGGGATACAGCGGCAGGTGTCCTGATATTGAGAGAGGCGGGCGGCATGGCTACCGACTTTTCCGGATCACCGCATGAACCGGCCTCTCCGGAACTACTGGCCACCAATGGCTCCATTCACCAGGAGATGTTACATCTCCTCCATCCGGGAAACGTATAAAGATGATGAACTCAGGATGGATCGTACAAACAGCCGGAGAACAGAAGCTGAAGGAATCACAGGTACAAGCTGTGGCCAGTCTTCTTGGTGGGGGAGCAACCATTCCCTTTATCGCGCGATACAGAAAGGAGGCCACGGGCTCTCTTGACGAAGTTGCGGTGGCCAGGATACGGGATCGACTGGCTCAGCTCAGCGAGCTTGATGACCGCAGGGAATCCATCCTGAAATCCCTTGAGCAGCACGGTCACCTGACCGATGATCTGAAGAAAAAAATTCTGGCTGCTGGGACGCTTTCCGTTCTGGAGGATATCTATCTCCCTTATAAGCCAAAACGAAGGACCAGGGCGACCATGGCCAGAGAAAAAGGGCTTGAGCCCCTGGCTCTTCTTATTATGGAGCAGCGGGGAATCAATCCCTTCAGAGAGGCGGAAGGTTTTCTTGATAAAGAGAAGGGAGTACATTCCATAGATGAGGCTTTGGCCGGGGCCAGGGATATCATAGCGGAAATGGTAAATGAGGATTCGAAGGGCCGGGCTCATGTGCGCCAGCTCTTTCTCGAGAAGGGAATATGCACATCATCTGTTGTCCGAGGGAAAGAAAGCGAAGGCGCTAAATACAGGGATTATTTCCATTGGGAAGAGCCGGCTGCAGGCATCCCCTCTCACAGGATCCTGGCCATGCAGCGAGGGGAGAGGGAAGGAATACTGAACCTGAGCATTCTCCCTCCTGAGGAAGATGCCCTTCGTATCCTTCAAGGTCTTTTCGTAAAAGGCAAACAGGAAGACTCGAACCAGGTCAGGATGGCCATCCATGACTGCTATCAGCGGCTCCTTTCCCGGTCAATGGAGAATGAAAGGCGAGCTTCAATCAAAAAAAAGGCTGATGCCGAGGCTATCAAAGTATTTGCTGCCAATCTCCACCAGCTCCTCCTGGCTCCTCCCCTGGGTTCGAAAAGGGTGATGGGAATTGATCCGGGCTATAAGACCGGGTGTAAGGTTGCCTGCCTTGACCGGCAGGGCAATCTCCTTCATCATGATACGATCTATCCGCACTCCACAGAAGGAGCTTCCGGAGCGCGAGCAAAGGTTGAGCATATGTGCCAGCAGTTTCAGGTTGAAGCTATAGCCATCGGTAATGGTACAGCAGGCAGACAGACAGAAGCATTTATAAGGGGGATATCTCTGCCGAAAAAACCTCGAGTCTTTATGGTCGATGAGAGCGGAGCCTCAATCTATTCTGCATCTGAGGCAGCCCGAGAGGAGTTCCCCGAATACGACCTTACGGTCCGTGGGGCCATATCCATCGGCAGGCGGTTGATGGACCCCTTATCAGAACTGGTCAAAATAGATCCCAAATCCATCGGAGTCGGTCAGTATCAGCACGATGTCAATCAGGCGGCCTTAAAGCAGTCATTGGATGATGTGGTCATAAGCTGCGTCAACAGCGTAGGCGTAGACATAAACAGGGCCAGTGTCCAAATACTCAGCTATGTATCAGGCCTTGGACCCAGGATTGCCAGAAGTATGGTGGCCTATCGAAGCGAACATGGCCCTTTTCATAATAGAAATGAACTGAAAAAGGTCCCCTATGTGGGTCCAAAGGCATTTGAGCAATCAGCGGGTTTTTTACGAATAAAGGATGGAGAGAATCCTCTGGATGCCAGTGCCGTGCATCCGGAAAGCTATCACCTCGTGGAGGCCATGGCTCATGACCTTGGCTGCAGGGTATCCGATCTCATGAAAAATCCGGATATGAGAGATCGGATTGATATTTCAAAATATGTCACCGGTAACATCGGCCTGCCCACCCTCCGGGATATTCTCGCTGAGCTGGCCCGGCCGGGGCTCGATCCACGGGAAGATCTGCAGGAATTCGCCTTTGCCGAAGGAATAGAGAACATAAAAGATGTCAGGGAAGGCATGAAGCTCCCCGGTATTGTCACCAATATTACTGCCTTTGGCGCTTTTGTGGATATCGGGGTTCATCAGGACGGGCTGGTTCATATCAGCGAACTGGCTGACCACTTTGTAAAGGATCCGTCTACGGTTGTCAGGTTACATCAAAAGGTAACGGTCACGGTGAAGGGAGTGGATATCGAAAGGAATCGAATATCCCTCTCCATGAAAAAACCCGGCTAAGAGGAAAGAGCAAAATCCGCAAGGCCGGGAAACCGGGATGGGAAAAACATATTCGGATAAACGAGCCAGGGTAATGAGGCAGATTATGTACCCTTACCTCATTACCCTGTCGCCCTCATGAACACCTGAATGATAGTTCTCTTATGATTCCTTCCAGGCCGAAAGATATATCCCGTCCTAGCCGATAGCCGCCGGTCCCCTTTCCCCCGTGCGGATTCTGATACATTCCGGAAGATCCAGAACGAATATCTTACCGTCACCAATGGCACCGGTTCTGGCTCCTTTGATAATGGCCTCTATGGTAGGCTTAACGAAATCCTCATTGACCGCGATCTCCAGCCGAATTTTCTTCAGGAGATTTATCTCGTGGATAACGCCCCGGTATGTCTCAGTATAACCCTTCTGTTGTCCGCAGCCGAGTGTATTGGTAACAGTCATCTTACAGACATCTGCCTCGAACAGGGCTTTCTTTACGTCGGGAAGTTTGTGAGGTTGTATCATGGCAATTATTAATTTCATTTTCAATCCCCTCCCTCTTACCGTGTGGTAAATATCTGAAATCCTGCATAAGATTCCATACCATGCTGACTTATATCAAGCCCTTTGAGTTCCTCATCCCGTGAAACCCTGAGGCCGAAAACCTTATCGATAAGTTTAAAAATGATAGTCATGGCCACTACTACAAAGGCCACGGTAGCCAGCGCCCCTAAAATCTGCACACCGAGTTGCGTAAAGCCACCGCCATGGAGCAGACCACCCCTGGCTAAACCACCCAGGCCTTCGTGCCCGAAGATCCCGACAGCTATGGTTCCCCAGACGCCGTTCATACAATGGACCGGTACTGCACCCACCGGATCATCAACATGGATCTTATCCAGGAAAATGGTGCCCAGGACAACGATAATACCCCCGATAACACCGATGATCAGGCTCTCATAAGGCAGAACATAGGCACATGGAGCTGTTATGGCTACCAGCCCTGCCAGAGCGCCGTTCATGGTCATGGTCAGATCCGGTTTTCCGAACAGGAACCAGGCAAAGAACATGGCTGTCAGAGCACCGGCCACGGCCGCCAGGTTCGTGTTAACTGCCACTTTGGACATGAAGCTGCCGTCACCTACACTCAAGGTCGAACCGGGATTGAAACCGAACCAGGAAAACCAGAGCATCAGGGTACCGAGAGAAGCCAGAGTCATGGAATGGCCCTCAATAGCATTGGCGGAGCCGTCAGCATTATACTTTCCTATCCTCGGGCCGACAATAACCGTTCCAACGAAAGCTGCTGTCCCGCCCACTGCATGAACAATGGAGGAACCTGCAAAATCAGCAAAGCCCAGGCTTGACAGCCAGCCTCCACCCCAAGACCAGTGGCCTATGATAGGATACACCGTAGCTGAAATGAGAAAGGAATAAGAAAGATAGGATTTGAACTTCATTCTTTCAGCTATACCGCCGGCCACGATGGTTGCCGCCGCCCCACAAAAGACCGCATGGAACAGCCAGGCAGCCTCAAGGGGAATGGTCCCCTGATGGGTAGCATTGACGAGAGCCCATCCGTTAAGGCCTATGAAACCATTCCCTTTCCCGAACATGAAGGCATATCCGAAAAGGAAGAAAGCAGTGGAGGCCATGCAGAAGTCCATAAAATTGTTCATTAATACATTGCATGTATTCTTTGTTCTGATCAATCCGGCCTCCAGCATCCCGAACCCTGCCTGCATCAGAAAGACCATGAATGCGGCAATACGGACCCAAAGGGTATCAATACCGGAAATGCTGGCATACCCTTCTGCCTCACCGGCTAAAGCCGGTTTCAGTGAAAGTAACCCCAAAACTGCTATAACCGCGGCTGTTATCGTTATATACTTCAGCCTTCTCCTTGTAAACATATAACCTCCTCTCTCAAAAAGGTAAAGAAATAAAGATAGTCAAACAATCTTACGTTACCAGGGACCATCCAATTTTTATGAACCTTCCTGACCAGTCATCGCTTTTCTTAATGACAAATTTAGTGCCACGGAATGTTAAAAATTGAATTTAAAAGAAGGTCATTATTTACTTATAGTTAGAGCAGATGAGGTTCTCAAGGGGGATTTCCTCCATAGCCTTCCCAAGTGACGAGATTCAGGCATAGTTCGGCTCCCCCTTTAGACAAACTAAATGTTTATGAATGAGTTATGCCTATCAGACAATATTTGGCAGGTGATTAAAGATGGCCACCATGAAAAACAGGAGATTGAACGACTTTCATGCGGAATGCCGACTCTATAAGCAGGAATGGGACCATAGGAAAACGATTCATATTGAAGAGGAGATAAACATCTTGATAATCTGCTTGAGTTGAGTTCCCCTGATGAAGAGGGAGTTGACTCTTGCCTGCATAAGGAGAAACATGTATGTCAAAGAAGATAGCCTTTGCTTCAAGTTTCGTGGTTGGGCTTATGATAGCTTTGGAAACCTTAACCACCTGCTCTGGGCCGCAAATCGAAGCGGCTGAAGTGCAGGTAAATCCCGGACAGAGCATTCAGGCAGCCATTGACGCTGCCGCTGATCTCGATCTCATTATTGTCCACCAGGGAACCTACCATGAAAACATTACCTTTATGGGAAAAGCCATAACCGTGAGAAGTACTGATCCTGAAAATCCTGATATCATAGCTGCTACCATCATTGATGGAAGCCGGTCCGGAAGTGTGATTACTTTCGACCAGGAGGAGGGAGTCAACTCGGTTCTGGCCGGAATTACCGTACAAAATGGCCAAGCGGAGCATGGAGGAGGCGGAGTACTCTGTAAGGAATCATCGCCGTCCATAATAAACTGCATCATTAAGGAAAATGCGGCTGGTCACGGCGGTGGGGGGATCTGCTGCATGGAATCATCAGCCGTTATAACACACTGTGTTGTTGAGAAAAATGCGGCTGGTCACGGCGGTGGTGGTATCTGCTGCAAGGAATCATCCATCTCCATAACCGGCTGCCTTATCTTTGAAAATTCAGCAGGCCACTGCGGCGGTGGAATACTCTGTAAAGAGGCCCAGCCGGCTATTACTGATTGTCTGATCCACAATAATAAAGCTGAAAGGTGTGGTGGCGGAATCTTATGTAAGGAATCCTCGCCAACCATATCCAGATGCACGATATCGGATAATTCTGCTCAGCGGGGTGGTGGAGGAATCGGTTGTGAGTCAGATTCCTCTCCGGTTATCATCAATTGCCTCATGAACCGGAATTCGGCTGATAAAGGCGGGGCCATCAGTTGTACAGAAAATTCGGCCCCCGTGGCCATAAACTGCACCATATCCGAAAACTCGGCCAACTCTTCAGGCGGCGGACTCTATAGCCACGAATCCACACCCTCAGTTACCAACTGTATTCTCTGGGCAAATTCCCCGGCGGAGATTTATGTGCAAAGCGGCACTCCGGCAGTTACCTATTCAGATATTCAGGATGGATATGCCGGTCTGGGCAATATACATGCCGATCCTCGTTTCGTTGATTCCGCCGCGGGAGATTATCACCTGAAGGCCGGCTCTCCCTGCATTGATACAGGTCTGAATACTGATGTACCTGCCGAAGATAAGGATGGTACGCCAAGGCCCCAGGATGGCGACGGTGACGGCACAGCAACGTACGACATGGGTGCCTACGAATATGTGGCTCCCGTACGCCAATGATGGACACCTTTATGAGTATGAAAAAGCCGGATAAAAAAAGAGGCGGGTCTATTGACCCGCCTTTCAGTCGGTTTTAAGGGCAACAGCAGCTCATGCTGAGGCTTTTGATTAAAGAAGCAAATTATTTCTTCCTGCCTCCTTTGGCAACCACCGGAATCGTCTCCGATCCGATGATTTTCCCTTCATCAACGGTGCAACCCTCAAGGGTCAATACGGCCTCGGGCACGGAGACAATACGCTGGATTTCATCTCGAGAAAATTTAGCTACCAGGTTACCCTGGGCATCAGAAAAACTCGAGGCTGCAGGAACACCGTTAAGGGTCAAAGAACTGCTGCCCACCTTATCTGCAGAAATATCCGCATGAACAGTGATCCATTGACCGGATGATCCGAGATTGAGAGTAGCCGGGCTGACTGTTATGGTGACAGGCGTGGGCTCATTGGTGAACAGAGAAGGATCGAAGCCTATATTATCGACCAGTCCCTCGCACCAGAGGTTCGTAGACAAAAATGAATAGCTGGCAAAGGAAATACCGATCTTTGCCTGGGAGAGATCGATCTCTGATAAGGGCACACCTCCCAGATCCGTGCCGCCCCAGGGACCTTCCACCACGTCCAGGGGCATCCGGTACTGGTACCACTCCTGGCCATCCT
>JBLIRT010000043.1:0-17857 GCA_049472445.1 bacterium | reverse complement strand
ATAAATGGTTATGGACAGGCAGTGTCCGGGAAAGGCTGAAAGAAAAAAGACGAGTTATCCACAAAGCATGAGACTGTTCACATCGGAGATCTTTTCCGGATGCCTGCAAGGGGAATTTGCCGGGGGAAAACACTGTTGAAGATTTAGAATGCCATAAAGAAGGTTTTTACTTGACATAATACTACATATTGTATTATACATTGGACGATATACAATATAAGCTACACCTCATGGAGTGCTTATCAGATCAATAACGAGCAGGTTAGGGAGATATAAGAAGATGAGCTATTTAGAAACAACCGATATGGCCCTTTTTGTTCGAACTTCATCAGAGGATTTATGTAACTGGGATCGGCAGAAAATTATAGATGCTCTCAGGCGTGAGACGTATATTGACGAAGATACAGCCATTCGCATAAGCAAAGAAGTGGAAAATCAGATTATCTCCTCAAGACTTAAGGTTATTACAGCCCCTCTGATCCGTGAACTGGTCGATGCCAAACTTATTGAACATGGCCTGGAGAAGGCTCGATGGATGCATACCAGACTGGGTATGCCACTTTATGATGTTAATCAGATGATCCTGCATCCGAACAAGGAGAATGCCAATGTACCACACGGTCCGGAGGCTACCAATCTGACCCTGGCCGAGAATATCAAGAAAGAATATGCCTTACTGGCTCTTTTCTCTCAGGAAGTAGCCGATGCGCATATGAGGGGGAATATTCATATTCATGATCTGGGCTTTTGTGACCGTCCCTATTGTTCCGGGCAGTCTCTGGAATACGTGAAAAAGTTCGGATTAAACCTCCCCAATGCCTTGTCTATGGCTAAACCCGCTAAACACCCGGAAGTGTTGCTGGCTCATATGGTAAAGTTTGCTGCAGCCTTACAGGGGCATTTCGCCGGGGCTATTGGCTGGGATGCGGTCAATGTTTTTTTTGCTCCCTATCTAACAGGTATGTCTGATCGGGAAGTCCGTCAGTTAGCCCAGATTATGATATTTGAATTTTCCCAGCAGGCCGTAGCCAGAGGAGGACAGGCTATATTCAGTGATATTAATATTTATTGGGAAGTCCCCAAGCATTTCGAAAAAGTTCCGGCTCTTGGACCTGGCGGCGTGTATACCGGGAAGACTTATGGAGAATACCTGGAAGAGGCACAGAGATTTGCCTGGGCTCTCTTCGACGTTTACAGCGAAGGTGATGGCGCAGGAAGGCCCTTTTTCTTTCCAAAGCCATTAGTACACATTACCGAGAGATTTTTTAAGACGGAAGGACATGAGAGATTTCTCCATCACATTTGTGAAGTGGCTGCAGATAAGGGCAATACTTATTTTGTTTTTGATCGTGGGGATACAGCCAAGATTTCCGAGTGCTGCCGATTGAGTTTTAAATTGAAAGCTGAGGATCTTGAGGATGCCAGGGAACCATGGAAAATGAGATATTGTGCCCTTCAGAATATTACCTTGAATCTTCCTCGAATCGGCTATGAGGTACAAGGGGATGAGGCCCGCCTCTTTGAACATCTGACCGAGATTACCGAGCTCGTTGCTGAAGCCCATATGCAGAAGCGGGTATTCATTGAAAAGCTGCTGGCTTTGGGGGAGGGCGGCCCCCTGTCTCTCCTTACCATGAATCAGGATGGGCAGCCCTATTTGAGGCTTGATCGGGCTTCTCATTTGATAGGCATGGTAGGATTAAACGAACTGGTTAAGATTCAGCATGGTGAGGAGATGCATGAGTCTAAAGAGGCTTTTCAATTAGGATTGAAGATCATTGCTCATCTCAAGCTTCTCGCCGACCGATTATCCAAGAAACATAATCTGCACTTTGTCCTTGAGCAGACTCCTGCTGAAAGTACCAGTTACCGGTTTGCCAAGCTGGATCTTAAGCACTATCCTTTACAGGCCCAATATTTTGTTCAAGGGGATCTGGACAAGGGAGAGGTCTATTATTCCAATTCCAGCTACCTGAATGTGAGTGCCCCTGTTAATCCTATTGAAAGGGTTCGCCAGGAGGGTTTATTTCATCCCTTGATCGAGGCGGGAGCCTTAACTCATGTGTGGCTGGGGGAAGCTAAACCCTTTAAGGAATCGTTAGCCAACTTTGTCGTGAAAACGTTTCAAAAAACCTTAAATGATCAAATTGCCTTTTCTCCTGAATTTACTACGTGTAATGCCTGTTACCAGATAACGAGAGGATTGAAAGAATCCTGCCCCTTCTGCGGATCAGCGAAAGTTGACGGAATTACGAGGATAACAGGCTACTTCACCAAGATTTCCAGTTGGAACAAAGGGAAAAGAGGCGAATTGAAAGATCGATATCGGAATCATGGATATTTTGAGAGAGAGGGTATCAGCCATGAACATGTTTAGACTTTTTTGGAAGTCAGATTGTCCTAAATGTCCTGCCGCTAAGAATGTCATTTATCAATTGCGGGTTGATGGGTATTCGACCATGGAACATGACCTGGAAACTGCAGATGGATTGGCTGAGGCGGCTTTTTACGGTGTTTTATCTACACCGACTATTATTTTAACCGATGGGCAGGAGAATCCGGTTGCTGAGTGGAGAGGTAATATTCCGACGGTAGAGGAGGCGAAAGGTGCTGTAATACACAGTAAGAAGATGTGATATGAGAGTAACTGAGTCGCTTCAGAGTGGCCGGATCAAGGGGTTTTATGAGACTTCTCTTGTTGATTGGCACGGGAAGATTTCATCAGTTATTTTCTTATCAGGATGTAACCTTCGCTGTCCGTATTGCCACAATCATGAACTTGTCCTGGAATCAGACTCTTTTCAGGCCATACCCTTCCAATGGGTAACAGGGCGTTTACAGGAGTTCATCGGCTGGATTGATGGGGTGGTCATTTCCGGAGGAGAGCCATGCCTGTATGCCAGACTTCCCGAAATGATACAAGGTTTTCGAGAATTGTCCCTCAAAGTGAAATTAGATACCAATGGCACAAAACCGGACATGCTTGTCTTCCTTCTGGATAGTGGGCTTGTAGATTATGTGGCTATGGATGTGAAAGCGCCCCTGGATAGCACCCGATACAGCCGGTGCACAGGGATACCTGTACAGATCTCGGATATTCAGAAGAGCTTATCGGCCATAGTCCATTCCACGGTTGCCTATGAATTGAGAATGACGGTGTGCCCGGCCCTGATCAAGAAGAGAGACATCCAGGATCTGGCCCGGCAATTAGAAGGAAGCAAACTTTTTGTCTTACAGAGTTATAATCCCCAAAATCCTCTTGATTCTGATTTGAGAAAGGTATCTCCCTATAAAAAGGATCAGATGCTGGAGTTCAAAGAAATTTTCGAAAGGTATGTTGATGAGTGCAGAGTTGTGATCTGAATCCGGTTTCTATGTATTTTATTGCATATATAAGAAATAAAGTTCACAGTTGCCTCTTGTTCTTGGCCGTGCCCGGCTTAAGAGTTTCTGCCTCTCCATTTTCTCTCTGGGGAATGAGATCCTGGGAAAAGGGATTTTTTGCCTTGGTATGAGAATTTCAGGCTTTGATTTCAAAAGTAGGCATTTTTATTGCATGTTTTTTAATATTGAACAACTTTCTTAATTTACACATGATAATTCTGCTTTAGGTAGTGTATGCTTGCCTCTATTCAAATATGGAAGTGCTGGTTAGTGCGTTGTCATATGAAGATGTCTCAAGTCGAATTAGAGAATACTGGGGCTTCTCTACTTCCTTTCACTTGATTTTTCTCACCACCGGGGTTATCCTGCTTTTTCTTTTCTCCTCTGGGTGTCTTTTGAATCTCGGGGCACAAGCCCAGGATTTGACCGTTACCATTGATTCTTTCCATCCCGATCGACTGGTAAGCATGGATGAATCTATCATAGAAGCCCGGGGAGGTAATCTCGATCAGATTTCCCGAGTCGTTTTAACTCAATCGCTTCCCTTTGTGAGAAGTGAGCTGCAGAAGGATATGGGACAGATAGGGGGGGTGACGGATCTTGCCCTTTGGGATGATTATATATTTGCCATAACCGATTATTCCGAAATTTCGATTATCAATATCAGTGATCCTAACTGCCCGAAGGTGGAAGGAAGATATAAAGAAGAAGAATTTACAAAATTTCCAGGTGTTCAGGCTGTCTCCTTAATCGATCTTTGTGTTCTCGATAATTATCTTTTTATTACTGATTCTCCCTATAATGGGCTGTGGATATTAAATATTTCCACACCAGGTGCACCTCGATATATCACCCGGATTCCCGTCTCTTCCGTGGATAGCGTTTATGTGATCCCTCCTCCAGAGGGGAGCAATCTTTTCACCATTTATCTTACCACTTGGCAATATGGCTTAAGAGTTTACCAATGGCCGAGGGGAAACAGTACCTTTACCCTGCGCTTTACGGTTTCGCAAAACCTTTCAAATCCGACAAATTTAGCTCTGAAGGTTCACGTGCCTACCCAGGAGCGGTATGTCTACATAGTTGATGGTATTTCAGTCAAGGTTATCAAGGAAGTAGGTCAAAGTTCATCAGGGCAGTTTGTATGCTCCCTTGATGAGAGCTTTCTTCAGGACCCCAATTATCCCCCTTATTATTCTTTTATTACGGATGTGAAGGTGAAGGGTGAATATCTCTATGTTGTCGACAGCCAATACGGCCTCTATGTCGTTGATATTAAAATGCCGGACCAACCCAGGATGGCCTCCCGATTACCTCTGGCCAGCGGGAGGGTATCGATTGAGATCTGGAATGACCTGGCGATGATCACCGCCGGGGAATACGGCCTGGATCTCGTGGATATCTCATTGTCGGCGAGGCCGGCTTTTTTACACCATATTTCCACGGAAGGGACTGCCAGCTGCGTTGCAGTTGAGGCTGAGGAGGGAAAATACCTCTATATTGCTAATGGGTATCATGGCTTTGTTTTAGTCGACATTCAGGCCCTCACATCTTCAATTCCTCTTGGTGGGCATTTGCCTGTAAAGGGAAACATCTGGGATCTTGTGGTTTCCGGCGGGAAGGCGTATGTATCTGCTGGCAGCTCAGGGCTGAGAGTTGCTGATGTGTCGGATTCATGGGACCCTCATTTTATCTATTCCTTGGGAGCAGAAGATCTTAGGATCAGCCCGACCAATCCGACCAATGTAAATATCTTGGATTGCTGCCTGTACAGGAATGGTTTGTATCTGGTCAACGGGTCTTCCTTATGCGCCTTTAGCAAGAGTCAAGATAGGCCATCTCTGCTGCGGACCATTCGGGAGTTTGACGTTATTCAGTCAATAGTTATCAAAGGTGATTACCTCTATATGCTCAAGCTTATGGAGGGTCTTAAGATTTTTCGACTTGATTCCTCCTTGATCCCATCTTCTTGCAGTAACCTTTCCCTGGGCTCATCAATGACGAATCAGGATCTCTCGATAGAGAATGGCCTTGCCTATGTTGCCAGCGGATCTCAGGGATTGTGGATAATTAATGTATCCAATCCATCATATCCTGGGATAGTTTGGCATGATGCCAATGCCTTCAATAAATTACCGGTCTTTGATGTCAGGGTAAAGGAAGATTATGCCTATTTGCTCAATGGGAACTACGGGATAACCATAGTTGATCTATCTGTCAAGCAAGACCCGATAAAGATCAAGCGGATAAATCTTGAAGGCGATTATTTAGAAAAATGCTTCCTTTATGACAATTTCCTCTATGTGGCCGGAATTTCCCATGGCCTCTGGATATTGGATATATCTGCATATTCCAATCCGGTTCTTATAGACAGTGTGGCTATTCCTCGAGGAGCCCGGGCAGTCTTCGCCACGCAAGAACAGATTTATATCGCTGAACAATGTGATATGATTCATATATATACAGCTCCGAGGAATCTCCCTGTTTTGAATCCTGATGATACAAATCAGGTTTTAGATCCCGGCAACCCGGATCGAGACCCGAATGCTCTTTGGTTTCGCGTTCCCAGCGGGTTGCCTATCGGGTTTTATGATTTAATCTTTCTGAATAATTACGGAGAAGAAAAGATTCGGAAAAGGAAAGCCATACAGATTGAAGGGCACAGGAGCATTACCTTAAAGGCGGGTTTGAATCTCTTTGGATATCCGGGAAAGATTCCTTATGAATACAGGCAGTCCTCTCATTTTTTAGAGGCCATCAATTCTGCTGGCGGTAAGGTTCAATCTCTCATAAACAGGGAGCCTGTGATGATATCTTACTGGCAGGCGGAGGGTGTTGCAGGTGACCTCTTTACGATTGAGAATAACCATGGCTACCTGCTGTATGTGCAGAAAGAGGGGGAATGCTCAATAAACCTGAGGGCGGATGGCTATCTGACTGAAGAATTGGTTCTCTCCAGGATTATTCTTGATCTGGAAGAAAAGGCCGTCCATTGGATTTCCTTTCCTGTGAGAGAGGAGAACCTTTTCTCCTTCAATACCTTCCAAAACCTTGAAAATCAACTTGATGGAAAGAGATTGGCAGGGATACAAAGGCTGAATGCCCTTTCTGGAAAACGGGAAGCTACCTATACCTTTTTCAGGCAGCACAGTGGCCAAAATTTTCTCATCGAGAGGGGAGAGGGCTATTTGTTGTATAGAGAAGAGTGACGTTGGTTTAGACGAGAATTGAAGAGAGAGGTTGATTATCTTTGGGTTTAGCCTTTTTTGGAGTTGGAAGAGTGAAGTAAAAGGCTGATCCCTTTCCTTTCTGTGACTCAACCCAAATTTTTCCTCCATGGTTTTCAACAATTTTTTTGACAATGGCCAGACCAACTCCATTGCCTTCAATTTCTTTTGAATCCTTTATCCTCTGGAATATCTGGAAGATTTTTTCATGGTATTCCTTCTCGATCCCAATCCCATTGTCCTTGATGAAAAATCGGTATTCTGTTCCCAAGTCAGTATAGCCAATTTCGATGATGCCCTTCCTGCCAGGGCTCATGAATTTGACAGCGTTTGAGATAAGGTTTATAAATACCTGCAATATTCTGTTAGGATCACAATAGACGGTAGGAAAGTTTTGGGAAACAGCAAGGTGAATATCTCCCTCTTCGATCTTGGAGTTTAATTCTTCTATAGCTCTTTGAATAATTTGGATGATTGGATAGTTTTGATAATCATCTTCAGCAGCCCCTATCTTAGAGAACTCTAAAATATCTATAATTAATTTTTCCATATTTTCGGCATTTTTCTTGATTCGTTCAAGGTAATAAACGACATCCTCACCAAATTCATGCTTATGATCATGTAAGAGAATGGAAGTAAAGTCCTGAAGAACATAAAGAGGAGATTTCAAATCATGTGAGACAATAGAAACAAAATGTTGGAGCTCTTCATTCTTTTCCTCCAAAGCTCTGTTCTTTTGCTCTAATTCTTGCTGAAGATCCCTTTTTTCAGTAATGTCTTCACCAATATTGATACTGACAACAGCTTGTTCCTCATTTGATATGAAGGCTCTGTGCCAGGAAATAGTCCTCAAGGCTCCTCTCTTTGTTAAGATCGGACACTCAAATGAGGAGGAAGGAGGATCTCCTTTTAGGGCAGGTTGAAAATACTCAGGGTATTTTTCTCTCTCTTCAGAGGGGACCATGAGTTGGTACCAGTCTTTCCCGAGCACTTCATCTTTCCCATAACCGGTTAATTCCTCACATTTTTTATTAAAGAGAATGATCTCTCCTTTGGGGCCTAAGACCACAATCAAAACGTTGGCTGTCTCAATGAGCTGCTTTTCGAATTCTTTCTGTTTGTCTAATTCATGCTGAGATTCTTCAAGCTTTTCACTGACTTGCTCAAATTCATCATAAGATTCCTGGAATTCACCATTGATCTCTTCCAGTTCTTTATACCTGCGCTTAAGGTTTTCATCCTTCCTGCTGATCTGCTTCTTCATATAATTAAAAATTTCAGCTAAATAAGCGATTTCATCTTTTGAGTTTACCTCGATCGTCCGGGGGATTTCCTCTTCATTGAGCTCTCTGGCTTGTTGAGTTATGCTGTCTATAGAGCGGGTAAACCGGGCTACAAAAAAATAAGTAATAAGGCTCGCGAGAAGGATAAGTCCGGCCAGGATAAAGAAGGTTATTTTCCTTAAACGATGATAAGAAGAAAGGGCTGATTCAACTGAGCGTTCGACAATAACTCCCCAATTGGTTTTTTCAATGGGGACAAGTACCCCAATAACCTTAACGTTTTTATTGTTATAGTAGATAGATGGCTTATCAAGGTCATGGCCGGGAGCGGCAAAGATAAACTGCCTTACCTTCTGAATATGGCCGAAGTCAATACCGGTGGGAATCAGCCCGATATCAGAATGTGCAATGAGCTTGCCCTCCTTATCAATGAAGTAGACGGTAGTATCCCGTTCCCGTTTGGCAACTGAAATTTTTTCCCAAAGTCCATGAAGTGATACTCCCGCCTTGATAGCCCCATTGATTCTCCTGTCTTGAAAAGACCTGATGGGGATGGAGACATCAATCATGGACATGACCTGATCGGATAAATATACCGGACTGACCGATAAATTCTCCTGGAAAGTGGTTTTATCTCCATGAGGGCCTATTCTCGAAAGCCAATCACTGGTTGGTTTTTGGACCTCTTTTGAAAGGATCAAAAGCTCTTTCCCTGAATTATCGAAAAGGGTGAGACGATAGACATCGGACATTTTTTTTAGATAGTTACTGAATAATTCTCCTTGCTGGTATTCCCAATTTTCTGATTTTTCTAAATTGCTGGCTAAGGAGAATAAGTCGTTCATAATGGACGAGATGAAAGACTCGGTTTTTTCTTTGATATCGGTTAATACACGTAGATTATGGGCGCCTGTGTCCTGGATAGCGCATTTTTTGAAATACGATAAGCAGATGAAGCTGAAAATGGTGAGAAGTATCGTGAAGGTTAGAATGAGGGATATGAGCAGCTTATTTTTTATTTTATCCCACCACGGGATGTCTAGAGAATTCTTCATTCGATGCTGTGCTTTATAGGGGATACACCAATATCATCCCATAATAAAGGACTTTTGTAGTGATTAAATCTTAAATCCGTTCCCCCGGGTGTTACATATTTTGAATTCATAAGCTACCTGCATGATGTATTATTTTGCGGGAAGTACTTTAACCGAAAGTACCTCATAAAATAACCAATGATGAAAATCGACCACTCACATATGATATATAACATAAATTAATGTATTCATCAACCGAATTTAACAGGAAGTTTATGGTAGTCTTGAAACTGCTTCCCGTGGGAAAGCATGAGGCCCTCCATAAGCTCCCATGGTATTTTGAGAGCCATCAGGATTATTGAAGGTTTCCTGAGGGTCTCCAGCATTACGGCAGGGAGATTCGGGGCGCAGGTGATAATCCCGATGGTTGGGATCTGTAAAGAGAGGATCCTGTGAAATGTTGCCATTGATTCCCAGATAGTCTCCGTCCTCGATATTGGAAAATCTGGGTCGAGAAGTCATGTCGATGTCGATGAAACAAAGATCATCCCGGTTTTTCCAGAGAATAGTATTGCTCATTTGGAACTTTCCGGATAGGCCGAAAATACCCCCTCCAAAGCGGGCCATATTAAGGGATAAGGTATTATTGGTCGAGATGGCGGTAGAATCAATGAAACTGCACCCTCCCCCGGAATGTGAGGCCTGATTTTCGGCCAAGATGTTATTTTGAATGACAGCCTGGTCTGCATTGCAGAATAGCCCCCCTCCGGAGATGCCAGAGCTATTTTGGATAATTCGGTTGTTCAGTATCCTTGGAGAGGCACGAAAGGAAAAGATGCCGCCGCCGGAGATCCAGGAATGGTTGGAACAGATTATATTCCGGGCAATGCTGGGGGAGGATAAAATTGAGCAATAGATACCACCTCCGAATTGAGCGCAATTGCCTCTAATGATGTTGCCGGTAATTATTGGAGCGGACGAAGGTGCACAATAAATTCCTCCACCTCGAAGAGGACGGGTTCGGGTTGGATGGGCATGGGCTGTGGTGATAGTGAAGCCGCGTAAGGTGGCTTGGCTGCCTTGACCAAAAGAGATAGTCGAATTTTGTCCTTCTCCGATGAGGATGGTTTTCTCTGCTCCTTGAGCACTTATGATCGTTAAATGTTGCTGAGAAATATGCAGCCCTGCTGTGGAGATCTGGTATCTGCCTGGAAAGACTAAAATAGTATCCCCAGAAGCTGCATATTCAATTGCTTTTTCCAAGGAGGGGATTTCGTCTGGTACAAAGAAGGTATTCTGTATTCTAGGGGCGATTCTGCACGACATGAATGGCAGGAGGAAGATAACGGATATCAGAGACAAGAAGAACTTTTGTTCAATGAATCTCATGGTTCAGTTTCAGATTTTCCTTCCGATCTTTCGCTCTCCCGATAAGGCAGGATATTGATACCGGTATCAAGGTTATGGTAGATTTGGTTCTGGGCTATGAGCGCCTCCCTGGCATCTATGATTAATCCGACCGCGAGATTACCAAAGATGGTATTTTGGATTATTGAGGTTTTTTGAACATCCTGGAGGGCTATACCGGCGCGCAGGTTGTGATAAATTCGGTTATTCTTAATAGTAGATTCTGTAACATAAGCAAGCCAGAGACCAGATCTGAGATTACCGTATATTTCATTATCTTCAATGAAGATGGAAACGTTTTCCTGCTGCTTGTCAAGGGTACGCATACCTATTCCTGCGTGTTGATTATGACGGAGAATGTTGCCCTGTATCATGATAGGCTGGTCATGGTTAATGAGGGCAAGCCCGCCGATTCCGCTTCCGTTTTGATAGCAGAGATTGTGACGGATCTGTGGTCTGGCGTATTCTCTCATGCCAATGCCTGGAGCGTCCTGTTCGGTATCTTTAGCCCGAGGGAAGTGATTGTTGAAAATTTCATTATCCTCAATGATCGAAAAGGAGTTTGAACCATTCGAGATACCGGGACCGTGGTTATTATAGATAACGTTGTTTTTTACGACAGGTCTGGCTGTGGTTTCGAGTGGAGGGCCCATGGAAGGACCTAAGCCTGTTAATAATATCCCCCCTCCTTTCCCTTTCGAATGGTTCAGGCATATGATGTTGTTTTCTATTACGGGCGAGCATCCCCTCACCTCTATAAGGAATAGCTTATCAATAGCGCTGGGAGGAAGGTGCCGAACGGTAAAACCGTTGAGCCTCATAGGAGCCCTGCTTTCCTTTTGGAAGCTTATCAAATAATCCGGTGGATTGAGTCTTGATCCATCAATGATGGTCTCCATCGCTCTGAGAAATACCTGCTTTTCTCCAGGCCCTTTTACCAGCCTTTCACCATCAGGGCCGCCGTCACTGACTAACGATAAGCCCTCTTTTATAATGATTCGTTCATAATAGACACCCGGTCTCACTCGCACGGTGTCTCCAAACTCAGCTACCTCAATAGCCTCCTGGATAGTTGGGAAATCATCGGGTACAAAGAAATCTGCACCATAACCTTGACTACTAAAAAGGAAAAACAGGGAAAAAATGAGGATCTTTCTGATAAATCTTTTACCTTTCATATCTCCATAGCAAGTAGGAAGGTTATCTCAATCATCTGAACAGGTATAGTGATTATATATACCATATTTTTCTCTTGGATTTAAGTTATTTTTATCTGTACCCACACCGCCTTCGGAATTGAAAAAAAATTTTACAAATAGATAAAATATATGCCTTGTGTAAAGATTCTGTAACAGTCTGTATGGTTCAGGTAACAGTGAGATGAAATACCTTGTTTTATTGATTTCAAAATTTACATGACCTTCCATGACTTGAAGGCAGAGCCTATGATGACTTTTAGGCTTGGAAAAATTGATAACAAGTTATAAAATCGGAGCACCATGGTGGCAGGTGAGGAGGGTGCGGAAAGATATTTCGTATGATCAAAATAATTTTCAGAAGGAAGGCACCTGCCCGGAATGGCCAGGGTATGGAAAGCGTCCCCAGGGGGATTCGAACCCCCGTTACCGCCGTGAAAGGGCGATGTCCTTGACCGGGCTAGACGATGGGGACGTTTAAACGAGAAGCATTATATACTTTGGGTTATTTTTTGTAAAGAGCTTTGTTTGGATAATGGTCTCTCTCTTTCCTTTCCATAACTCTTTGGTGCGGATGGTTTTGAAAGGTAATCTTGCATCTCCTTTGTATGACAACGAGATTTCCAAAAGTCCTTTTGACATCCTTCATGTTCAGGTTTCAGGTATTATCCTTCTCAGTGCTGACACTTGAAACCTGACACCTGACACCTATTTTAGGGATGACAACCGAATGAGATATCCAGTGTGCATATTTTCTTACACCAGTGGATGGTCCTTCATATACCTTATGAAAGCCTCTTTTCCATAACAAAACCTTATGCATCTCAGGTATACGGTACATGGCTTTACCAGGATTCTTCCCTATTCCGGAGAAATGATTATCTTTAAAAAGTAAAAAGCTTTTTATAAGAGAATATAGTTATTCCTCATGGTGGAAGAGTAACTTAAGGTAAGGCTTGGCGGAAACAGGGGTATCCTTTATAGGTACGGATTTTGCATATCTTTTCATATTAAATAAGAGAGGCAAGCAGAGTTTAGGTCTAGGGGAGAGGAAATATATGTATAGAGAGTTTCACCTTTCCGTCCCACCTCGCTCCATGTTTTAAAAATTGAAAATTTAATCATTATTTCTTGATGAAAGCTTAAGTGAAGGTTTTCAGGTAAGGAGGAATTCTTTATGAGGTCAGGGGGATATTCAAGATGAAAATCAGCTATGAATTTCAACTTGTTTCATACTTTGTACCTATCCAAAGATCTTCCTTTGGCGCAGCGGTTTTCCCTGTGGCCGGAGATTTTCGGATAAGCTCTTACGAGGCAACAGGGTAGGGTGAAAAGATGGCTAAGAGAAAAGACTGTCAGCTTCACAGCAAATCCAGGAAGACCGTAAATCGAACACTTATTTCGCTGATCCTGTTTGGCTTAGGTTTGATATTTTTGCATGTCTGGATCCATAACCGTCAGTCGTTTCTTCCCTCTCTCGGCCAGGAGCTTTGGGCACTCCTCATGGGAAGGACCGGAATTATCATGGAACTTAAGGAGGTGTTCATCTACTTCCTGGTGGGTATTTTGATCGCAGGATATATTCGAACCTATAAGCTTCATATCCGGCTTCGAAAGGTTTTGATCAAGTATGGATTTATCAGTATTTTCCTGGCTGCCTTTATCGGTGTCTTCAGTCCCTTATGCTCATGTGGTATTCTAACCACGGTAGTTGCTCTCCTGGCTGCAGGCCTTCCCCTGGCCCCAGCCATGGCTTTACTGATTTCTTCTCCCCTGATGAGCCCAACCGCCTTTTTCTTAACGCTTAATGACTTGGGTTTACAATGGACCATGGTAAGGGTCCTCGTGGCCTTTCTCATGGGAGTGTTAGCTGGTGTAATCACTCACCTTCTCAGTAAAAAGGGGTTCGAATCCTCAGGTTTATTTTGGGAGGGAGGAGTTCCGGCGGGGGATTTCCATGATCCAGATTATCCGGACGAGAGATTGCGTTGTACCTGTAATGAGAAATTTAGTAACAAAATAGCCAGGAAAACAAAGAACAAATTCATAATCTTCCTGGCTAAATCCACCGAGATGTCCTGGCTGATCGGAAAGTATGTCGTGGTGGGTATTGCTGTCGGCTGCATTATAGAAAGATATGTTCCTCACAGCTATATTTATAAACTGTTTGGTGAAGGAGGAGCGTTAAGTGCTGTCTGGGTGACCTTAGGAAGTATACCTATCTTTTTACACCAGATCAGTGCCTCCAGCATTCTTTACCACATTAAAATTTCCTTACCGGGCATTATGGACAGCAGAGCAGCCCTGGCCTTTTTAATTGGGGGGCCGGTGACTGCCATTCCAGCCATGATTCTGCTGTGGAGCATGTTCAAGAAAAGGGTATTTGTGCTGTATATGTCTATCAGTATTCTTGGTACGCTTTTCTTTGCCTATACCATGGGGAACTGGTTGTTTGTCCCTCATGTGGATGTGAGTTGCCCGCTCTTGTCCAACGTGAGTGCTCTTGAAGGAGGAAAATCAGCGGTTATTTCAAAATCCAATAATGTTATTCGAACGGCTGTTGCGCCGGAAGGGAGGCCAATAGTCGCTTATTACGAAGACGAAGAGAATGGAAATCGAATTGTTTTCGATGCCTGTTTAAACCGCTTTCAGAACAAATCCCTGTCTGAAACCGGGAATAGGAGATATGCCAAAAACGTTGCCAATTGGCTGAAAGAGACACCAAGTCCACCAAACAATAATCGTATATTGATTTACAATACCTATGAAGATCAGGGTCTGGATAATTCTTTTTTTCAAGAATTATTATCAGTCCTGGCAGAAACGGGGAAATATGAGGTGGATATCTTCGATCGCAGAGCTTTACCGCTGATAACTCTATCAATTTTGCAGCAGTATGGACAATTATGGATTTTCCCGGGTCAGGTGGGCACTCGATCCTTTTCAAATCAAGAGATTCAGGATATTGGTCTTTTTTGTATCGAAGGCAACAGCCTGCTCACGGTAGCCGGACCTCATGATAGTCATGAGGACTGGACGGCGTCCATGAACCAGATAACCGAAGATTTTGGAGTCCGGTTCAGCGGTGCTGCAACGTTTCAGAAGCCTATTCCTGTATCCGTTCTCACCTATGTAAGTGGAGGGATTTCCCGCGGAATGCTGCGGTTTTTCGGATGGATGGGATGGTTACGATGATCAGGCATCTGGAATAATTTTTGGAAAAAGTAGCTGTCGTCTCTATGGCCTGAGATTGTTTTGAACGCGGCTTTTGGTGGTATATGGAGGAAGGTGGAAGAAAGGGGAAAGGAGAAAAATGATCAAGAAAGTCTTTTCAATTATTTTCATGGTATTATTTCTCAATGTTTTATTTTTATCACCAAAGGTCTATCCATGTGTCGGCCGGCTTCTGTTCCTTGGAATTACGGCCAGTGAGGACCAAAAGGTTATGGCCGAGGTTCTCTCTATCCTGATTAGTGAATGTACGGGAACACAGGTGAATATTGTAACATTTCAGACCCTGGACGAATGCCGGGAGGCAGTCCAAAAGGAAGAGTTGGACCTTTATTTCGATTATGTCGGCTCCGGTCTGTTCTATGTCCTTAATCATGAAAAAAAGCACCTGGAAAATCCTGATCGGGCCTATTCTTTCGTCAAGCATGTATTCGATCAAAAATTTTCCCTGATCTGGTTAAAACCCTTCGGATATACCCTTCCCATGTTGGAGCCGGAAGTTCCTGAAGAAATCAAAGGTATTCCCAACCAGGCAGTTTGTGTGGCCCGTCGTCAGGTGTTGAACAGATTTCCCGTTCTTCCCAGATTGATTAATAAGTTAAGGGATAGAGTCCCTCATGACACCATAGAGAAACTTCAAAAGAGCAATAATCTGAAATCAGAGGCCAGAGCCTTTTTGGAATCAGAAAATTTGATCCGATGGTTAATCCCTAATTGAGAATCAGGAAGGAATAAGGAAGGTACGTATCATGGAGGACAGGTCATTGAAAAGAAACATCATCCTCTTTATTGGGCTGATCTTGTGTGGATTGTGCTTCAGTTGTAAGCAGAAATCGATTACTTCACAGGCACCGCTGAGAATCGGTTACATGATTTGCAACAGTTTGAACGAAAGCCGGACCCGTTTTGAGCCCATTACCGCCTATTTACAGGAAAAACTGAGACGGCCGATCGAATCTATCTACATTAATACGGCAGATGTGGAAGATGCGGTTCGTAAGAAAGAGGTTGACTTCACTCACACGAATTCGATTCTCTACATAATATTCAAAGAAAAATATGGGGCCACACTTATTGCCGGAGAGGTGAGAGGGCGGTACGGTTATAAGGATGCCGGGACCATAATCTCCCTCAAGGAGAGTGGAATTAAAACCATTCAGGATATGAAAGGCAAAACCATGATATTCGGGCCGGCCCTCGCTCCCCTGGGATATCTCTCACAATATGACCTGATGTTGAGAAATGGTTTCGACCCTGAGGAGGAATTGGCTTTCTATAGAATTCCCTGGGGAGCATTCAAACACGAAAAGGTGGTCTATGGTGTTCTCTTCGGGGCATATGATATTGGTGCGGCGCCGCGGATTGACCTTGACCACATGGTTGCGGAAGGGAAGATACGCATGGATGATTTTCATATCATAGCTGAAAATGAGCCAATTCCATACTGTACCACGGCCGCTATGGCCCATGTTGATCCGGCCATGGTCCAGCAGGTCAAGGATATTTTAATCGGTATCACGCAGGAAGAAAGCGTACTGGTGGATGGGGAGGTTCTGAAGATATTGCAAAGCGCTTGGATCGAGCGATTTGCAGCGGTTGAAGATAGCGAGTATGACTCACTCAGGGATATGCTCAGGCGGTGCAATATGTCGCCGTATGAGGAATATTAAGAAGCAAAAGATAAAGGGAATGGATAAGGAACATGACTCAAAGAGGTGTACCTCACCATATCAGGAAATTGTCTGGGAGGAGGGAAGGTTTGACAGGAATAAAGATGGATTGGCTGGATAGACTGACCATAGTCCTGATCATGGCTCTCAGCATCCTGACAGTGGGTATGGTCTTCGAAAAGTCCAGACATGATCGGATTTCAGGAAGAGCCGGAGAAAACAGCCGGGCCAGGCTGGAGCGGAAAGCAACCCGGATTGACCAGAAGATTTATGGAGAGGTGGAGGCCCTCATTAAGGTGGGACGCTATGAGGATGCGTTGGAAAGATTGGAAGGTATCATGGGAGAGTATCCTCAGAAGAGAGGGGAATCACAGGCCTGTATAGCCCAGATTTATATCGGACAGGGTAATCTGGAAAAAGGAATTCCCTTATTTCGAGAGAGCATTGAGAGCCTGCCTGCTATCCTGGAATTGGCACCAATCAATGAATGGATTGGCGATTTGGTTAAAAAAGGTCTTCCAAAAGTGGAAAGGGAAAGGAAATTGAGACCTGGTGACCAGAAGTTGGAAGAATTGAAGAAGGACCTTTACTATTTGCAGGCCAAGTTATTGAGGGGCTGCGGATAAGGATGGATCACGATGAGAAAGGTTTTCTGGAATAGCGCTGTTATTACCGGGATCTTCCTGGGGCTTTTTGGTATCTGGCTCGATATCCTCGGAAATCCTAATAATTCGGGATTATGCATCTCATGCTTTTTGGAGAATATAGCCGGTGCCCTCCATCTGCATCCCCATAGTAATATGAGTTATCTTCGTCCTGAAATTATCGGTCTTTTGATCGGATCATTCCTGATCTCCCTGGCGGGAAGGAGATTCAGGGTACGAGGTGGTTCTTCACCCATCATTCGTTTCTTCATGGGCTTTTACATCATGGTGGGAGCTTCCATATTCATCGGCTGTCCAGTCAAATCAGTGCTTCGGCTGGCAGTTGGTGATTTAACGGCCATTTTTGCCGTCCTGGGATTCGTGACCGGGGTGTGGATCGGCTTGCAATACTTGCGGAAGGGATTTGTTTTTGAGAAAGAGATGAGATTGGGAGCGGCTAATGGCCTGGTAGTGCCAATTTTTGGGCTTATTTTACTTATCTTCCTTTTCCTGCAGCCGGCCTTTATTCTTTCAGGCACCAGTGGCCCGGCGGCTATGCACGCACCGGTTTGGATTTCTCTGCTGGCCGGCCTTATTCTGGGCGGATTCGGCCAAAGATCGACCTTTTGCATGATGGCCGGGGTCCGAAATTTTTTCATGGCCAGGGAGCGATCTTTTTGGATGATACGCAGGACTTCGCCCTTTAAATTGCACGTCTCCACCATTGAACGGCTGATCCCTGTTCCGGAAAACAGGGCATTTTTCAGACGGCTTCTCTGGT
>JBLIRT010000042.1:0-18128 GCA_049472445.1 bacterium | reverse complement strand
CACGCTCTCTTATCTGAATCTTTATGACAATGATATCACCGATGTTTCACCTTTATCTCAGCTTGTCTCTCTGGTTTACCTCAACCTGGGGAAAAATCAGGTGATCGACATAGCGCAGCTAATTCATCTGAACAATCTCACCGATCTATACCTGGGAGAAAACCTGATCAGCGACGTCAACGTGATCGGGTTTCTTTCACACCTGAAAAATCTTGACCTTCACGGAAATGCCGTGCATGACCTTGCCTGGGTGGTTTCAAATAACGGCCTTGGAGAAGGAGACCGGATATGGCTTGAAAACAACAACCTCGATATGTGGCCGATGTCAGACGATGTGCAAAACATCAGGACCTTGCAGGACCGCGGGGTGAGCGTAACTCACGATCCTGTTGAACATCTTTTTGCTGATGAGGCCCTTGATGCTGCGGTCAGAGAAGCTTTGGGCCTGCAGCCCGGCGATATTATGCTGCCATCGGATCTTAACGGGCTGACTGAATTGGATGCCTCGAATAAAGGCATTACGAACCTTACAGGAATGCAATTCTGTGGAGATTTAACAACGATCTATCTGCAATATAACGAAATTATAGATCTTACTCCCCTGGCCGGCCTCACGGAACTTCGGCACCTGAATCTTATGGACAATGAAATCGTTGATATTACCGCTTTATCTTCTCTTCCCAACCTGGAGAGTGTGTACCTTTCAACCAACCATATTGTTGACATCAGCCCCCTGGCAGGGCTTGAAAACCTGAAAAATCTGGCCCTTTCCTCAAACGAGGTTACGGATCTGAGCGCCCTGGTAACGAACCTTGGCCTGAGTGCGGGTGATGTCGTCTGGGTCAGTGATAACAATCTTGACCTTACCATAGGCTCGCCTGCAGTGTCCCAAATGTGGAGTCTCAGCAACAGCGGCGTGAATCTGCACTATAATGATATCGCCTTTGCAGATCCCAATCTGGATGCAGCCATGCGGGCCGCCCTGGGCAAGCAGCCGGATGAGGCGATCGTGCTCCAGGACCTGAATGATCTCATGCAGCGTTCGAACCTTGGCGGGCAGGCGGCCAATAGGGGGATTCAGGACCTTACCGGCCTTGAGATATGCGGGAGTCTGACTTCCCTTGATTTGCGGGGAAATCAGATCAGTGATGTCTCTTTGCTGGTTCATCTCTCCGATCTGACCTCTCTCAACCTGCATCAGAATTTCCTTGCTGACATCTCTCCTCTTATGCAGCTTACCGACCTTAGAGAGCTGATTCTCTCATCAAACCGGATCGTTGACCTTCCTCCCGGCCTGGACCTCATGAAGCTTGCCTGTCTTGACTTGCATGATAACCTGATCGCCGACCTTGCGCCTTTGAACGACTATATCGGTCTGGGGGACGGGGACACCGTAAACCTTCAGGGGAATATGCTCGATTTGTGGGAAGCATCAATTGACGTACAGAACATAAGGTTCCTGGAGTCACGTGGTGTTACCGTCCTGCATGACCCGATAGCCAGATTTTTCCGGGACCGGATACTGGAAGAGGCTGTGGCCGAAACCCTCACCAGTGTTCTTGGCATCTCGATCCTTCCGGGCCAGATCACCTCTGCCCATCTCAGCAATCCCCTCTTCACCCACCTGGACGCAAGTAATCGAAATATTGAGTACCTTGACGGTATTCAATATGGTGAGCATGTAACCGTGCTTGACCTTTACACAAACCGCATCAGTGATATTTCCCTGCTTTCGGATCTCATACATTTGACCGAGATCGATCTTAATGCCTGTGAGATTGAGGACATCTCCGCCCTGGCCGGACTTGAAAACCTATCGTCGGTGATCTTGGACAATAATATGATCAGCAATATCAACCCGCTCACCAATCTCCCCCATCTCAGCCTCCTTTCTCTCAGGAACAATAACATCAGCGATATGGCCCGACTGACGGTTGCTTCAGGCCTGGGGGATGACGATGATAACGCTTCGAATAATGATCAGGTGTTTCTTGAGGGCAATCCCCTTGATCTTACCGTGGGATCGGATACGGT
Source organism: bacterium (assembly GCA_049472445.1). GTDB lineage: Bacteria > SZUA-182 > SZUA-182 > DTGQ01 > DTGQ01 > JBLIRT01. The sequence continues at coordinate 16,094 of JBLIRT010000042.1, read as the reverse complement.
TCGCTATATATTCACCCTTTACAAAAAGAACGTCCTTGTTTCAACAGACAATATGCACTTTCCCAGCTCCCAGCTGGAAGACGCGCTCTGGTCGGCCATGGAAGAAATCCTTAGGGATGCAATGGGCTTTGTGCCGGCACGCTTTGCGGATGCTTACTATCTTGACAAACTAAGTGAACTCGAACTGCTGACTGCCAGCAATCGTTTCATCGACGACATCACGGGCCTTGAGTACTGTACCGGGCTTAAACATCTCTGGTTGCAGGGTAATGAAATAACGGACCTTACCCCCCTGGAGGGGCTCATCAATCTGCTGGGTCTTCACCTGGACCGAAATCAGATAACCAGCCTTGGGCCGGTGATTAACCTGATCAACCTGAAAAGCCTTACCCTGGCCGACAACCAGATCGAAAACGTAATTCCCATCACGGGCCTCACCGATTTGTTTGAGCTCAATCTCGATAATAATCACCTGACGAATATAGGTCCTTTGCTGCCCAACCAGGGGCTTGACGGAGAAGACCTGGTGTCAATCCGCGGCAACCCTTTAGACCTCTGGGCAGGTTCAGACACGGTCAGTTACATACGTCACCTGGAGGAAAGAGGCATCGAAGTGCGTTATGACAGGATCTTTTTCTTTTTTGATCAACATTTAGAGGCCGCGATCCGTGAGTATCTGGCCAAGGAAGAAGATGAGGAGATTGCCGAATGGGAGCTGCAGGGGATTTCCCAATTATCTGCAGGCAACAGGGGTATTGCAGACCTCAGAGGGATTGAGTTCTGTACAGGACTCACCAGCCTCGCCCTTGACTACAACGAGATTACCGGCGTCGAGCCCCTGGCTGAGCTTTCAGGCCTTACGTCTCTTTCGATGGCCCATAATCAGATAGAGGATCTTTCTCCTTTATCTGATCTCACGAATCTTTCTGTTTTGCGGCTTCAATCCAACCAGATTGAAGACATCGCGGCACTTTCCGGTTTGTTGAGTCTTTCCACCCTTCGCCTGAGCAGCAACCGGATCGGTGACCTGGCGCCTCTTGTCCGGAACAGCGGGCTTGGTCCGGGAGATGAAATCTGGGTATTTCGCAATAATCTGGACTTATCACCCGATTCAGATACGTGGGCGCACATCGAGATACTTAAAGCCAGAGGCATCACGGTTCACCATGATCCTACCCTGCGCATCCTGGAATCGATTCCCCATTCCGGTGCAGGCTATGGGGAAGATAATACCCGTGTTCCAAACAATACATCCTTTGCCGTGCGCATTCAAGCGGCAGCAGGAGTGAATCTTACCAATCCGCAGAGTGTTATCTTTACCATAGACGATGAGCGCTATAATGACGACAATGAGGCCTATTCACGGAATCTCGGTCACGATACCGTGAGGGTAACCAGGCTTACGGACGACCCTGATTCTGAAGCAACGGATTTCTGGGTGGTATATCACAGGTCGGCTGAAGCTGAGGACGAAGGCGTATCTCCGGAATACGAATTTGAGGCCAATGTGAAAATGACTATAGAGACCACGGATACGGAAGAAGTGAACATGAATTGGGGAGGGTTTGGTTTTGTCATCGAAACCTGTGAAGAGCATATGAACGCCGAACAGAACAAACCGGGAAGCGCTCCGTTAGATCCGCTCGAGGCTGACCTTGAAGATGATGAACACACCTATGATAATGGTGTTAAGATAACCTCCGGCCCGTTGGAAGGTTCCAAGATAGTATTCAACAGCAATACCGATGTGGTGGAACCGACTTTTGGCCCCTATGAGGAGATCCCGCCTTTGGCTGTGAATGATATGGAAGGGGTAGGCGTGCCTTTAAATTTGCAGCCGCCTACTGTTTTCTCAACACCGGTCAAGGTCGTTATCCCCTTTCCGGGCGTAGCAGATGTGAGTGCCCTGAGCCTTTACCTGTTTAATGGATTGGAATGGGTACCGGCCTATGATTCTCAAGGAATACAACCTGGAGGGGAAGGCTGGATCGTGCCGGAATCACGCCAGGATGATGCTGAGGCCGAACCTCCAACCATTTCTCTTAAGCTCTATCATTTTACCGGCCTGCAGGCGGCTCAAGCCGTAGCTGCTCCTGAAAATGACGGTGGAGGGGGAAGCTGTTTTATTGATTTCGTTTTTTCATACGTGATCCATTGAAGGCAACGCCTCTAGGCGGCTTCTCTTCCTGACATCCGTTCCGGGGCGACTTGCCCCTGTCGCCGCCCTTGTTTCTGATAATGGAAGAGGCAGGGTCAAACCGAGTGCCCTGCCTCTTTCTTTAAATCCCGCTGCTGATCAGCCGGTTACTCTGAGTACATGGGGCCTCCGCCATCAAAGCAGCAATTGATGAAGTCGGCTTCGTTTCCCGGCACCCTGACGGTGCCGGGAAAGGTTATATTGGTGAATACTGCCTTGTTACCGTAAACCTCAACATTACCTCTGATAACCGTCCGATGGCCTTGACCGCAGCTCACTGATCCTGCCCCCCCGGTCAGGTGGAAGCTATTTCCCCTCACGGTCAGTGGCTGATGAAGACAGCCTGCACGAAGGTAAACCTTGACGCCGTTTTCCAGGACAAATCTCGGCAGGTAATCGTCGTCATCACAGTCGCCATCATAATCGGCATCGTCATCATACTCATTGGACCACAATGACAACGAAGGCGTTGAACCTGGAACTGTCCTGGCATACCGGAAGGCCAAAGCAGACGATGGAGTCATTGACCTCGATATCGCTGAACGACAGAAACGTATTTTTATCTCCGTCATCCTCCTCGCATTCCAGAATCTTTGCGCCGAGAGGCACATCGACGATCTGCCGGTCATAGGTCGTTGCCGGGTCACCGTCCTCGTCTACAACTAAGGTGCGCTGGTTCGTATCAATGTCCGCAACCGTGCCCGCCTGTCTCTCCGGTTCTACAAAGATCTGCTTGGCAATCAAGGGATCGGCTTGCCAGGTTCCAGGACCACCCGTACCTCCTGACCCGTGCAGAGATCGCTCATGGAAATCTGCCTGCACCTGCCAAGATAAACGGGTGTGTCAGGCGGGATGAGCACCTGCACCGGGCCGTTACCGAACTCTTCTATGGCTGCCAGTATGCAGCCGTCCTGCTCTTCCAGGTTGGTGATGATGCCCTTTACCCTTCGCTCCTTGAGGATGATTGTTACGGCATTGAGGGCATTATTTCCATACTTCCCGAACACCCGGGCCTTCATGCCGGGCATGATCATCTCGGTGGTGCCCGGATTATCGCAGTCTAAGAGAATCAGGGTCTGAGACTGCACCTTAACATTGATCTGGTCATCCGTGAACTCCTGCCCCGGGGAGGGTTCGAACAGGAAGACATTGGTCTGCGGATCAACCGGGCTTTCAACCTCACCGGAGAGGTCCAGCAGGTCCCCGATGACGACCAGTGAAGCCACAAGCACTCCCTGGTCATCAAGTTTTCCACGGACCTTGACCTCCTGTCCCACATAGAGGGCGCTTGCATCGCTGAAGTTCCCGTCCTCGTCGAAGATCACCGTCTGCTCTGTGAGTCCTACCCTGAGTTGGCCGCGATCACGGTCCAGAGCAAGGATGAAGCCCTCCGTCCAGGTCCCGCTTTCATCCTTGATAAGCTCAATAATCCTGCCGTCTACGATCCTGGGGCAGCATCCAACGGGTGCACCTTCCTCGATATCCACAAAGACAACGGGCCTGAAGATGCATTTACCTGAGTTGCCGGCCTCATGGAGATTGACGGACTTGTCGGCATCAATATCGAGTCGAATCGAAAGAGTGCCGCCCCGAATCAGTGAGAATGACTCACGGGGTTTGAGCTCGATCTTTCCGCTCGGGAGCTTGATCCAGATGTCATCGCAGGGTCCGCCTTCTGTTTCGATGGTGGAAATTTCGAGCCTGATCTTGGCGTATTTGCCCGCGGGAACGCCCCTCTTGACGGTCATCACATAGTCTTCGTCACGAAACTCCAGGAGATCAACCTTGAGTCCTCTATGCCCGTCTTCGTATCTGTTTGTTTTGAAAATGGTCACCGGTGATGAACTCCCCGAAACAGGTATGAGCGAAACCTCGGTCACCCACATATAAATATGGTCATATTCATCGGTCGGGCCGTCCGCCAGGATAACTGCCACTGATCCGGTGCCTGTACTCCCTGACGATGATCCGGTGCCTGTACTCCCTGACGATGAGGACACACGGGGGCCGGAATAACCAAAAAACCCCGGCAGAAGCATGGGCGAGCTGCCAAACCCGTATGAACCGAACAGCGAAGAGGCGGTGGAAAAGGGGCTGTAATACGGAACAGAATTACCGCCCAGGTAGTACGAAGACTGTGTAGCGCCAAAATTGTAGCGGCCAAGAGCATCGTAGCCGTTTCCATATGATTGCGCCGCCCCCATGAAAGTTGACGGGAAAGTATTCGACATCCGGCCGGCAGGGCTAAACCAGTCACCAAGCGATTGATAGGCAGGGCTTTGAAAAGCATAGTTGTTTCGTTGAGCTTGAAATGAAGGGAACGTATTCACCTGGTAACTTGAAAATGGACCATTCCAGGATCCATAGCGGTAGGCTGCTGTGGAATCGCCATAGCGGGCCTGCCAAGTGCCGGGATAGGCTTGCTGGTTAGAAAGAAATCGCCCGGAGAATCCCGAGCCGAGGCTCATCCCATTGAAGGAATACGTACCTTGAGGGTATATCTGGGATGCACATGCAGGTGTGTTTATCCCTATGAAAAGAAAACTGAAAATAAAAGCCCACAATACCTTCTTCATCATTAACTCCCCTCCTCTTTAAAAAAAAATTACGAAAAAAAGTAAGTGTTCATGATGCAGCGAGCATCACCTCCTCGTTAGCGTGATAACATGCTCAGGTGATAAGAAATTGCGCTTTTGGCTATAGAATAGAATAAGGGATAAGAAATTGCGTTTGACTATCAAAGAGAATAGCACAAAATTTAGAAAAATACAAATAATCTTTCCTTTTCAACGTCTGGTGAAGGTGCTCTGCCGGTGAGCCTGCATGAAAATGAATGAAGAAGGGCCTTGCAAAGATCACCCAATCAAAGAAATAATTTGCTCATAGGTGGTAAGCGGTACTATAATAATGTATATTATCAAAATTTTTCTACCTCCGAACAGACAATAAGGGAACATCCTGTCCCAATCCAATAAGGATTTATACATGCTTATCATTCGGAAAAAGCAATTACATGCATTTCGTCAATCACATCAGGATGCGTTTTATAAACAGCTTGAACAGATTATTGTTGAGTATGCTCCTGATTATCGAAACATGTCTGTAGACGACCTTAATCAGCTTTCCCGGGCAGCCTGTGAAAGGGCCAAACAATTCGAAATTACCAGTGAAGTGAGCCTGAAGCGCTTTATGAAATACATAGGGATCTATGGATTAGAGTTCGGGAATACTCCGGAATCATTATGGGCCAGGCCGGTCCTTGAAAAATGGGCCAATGCGCGGGACCGTCTCGATGAATTAGATCGCTTATATCAGGAAATGAAAGGATGCCATGAATGATAATAACTGGAAATCCCGGCCGGAAAGATTGGGTCCAGGATTCTACAAAGTCAACGTGTCCGGACAATGGTAGAGCACTGGTGAATATAAAATTCAAATCTGCTTTATGGGAACAGGAAACGATTCTTCCTGATGAAATAGAGGTTTTTCTGAAAGTTGGAGACAAAGAGGGGCGTTCAAAACCAAATAAAGCAGGTGAGGTATATTTTGAAATCAGCGGTATCGATACTACCCCGTATACTGATGGTTATGTAAAGGGGAAGGTGAAGCTTGATACGGAGCATCGATTGTATGATACCGGTACCGGAATAAAAAATGACAGTGGTTATGTTTCGCCAAATAACTGGTCCACCATGCCATCATATTCATGGGAAAAGGAAATAGATATTCATATCAATAAGGCGAATGATCCTGAGAAAATGGAATATGAGCCCGTTCGCATCAGGATGGGTGTCATAAAGGTAGTGCCACAATATGAGACATATGTATTGGCCACAGGAATTGGTTTATATGTATCAGGTAGTTTCAGATCACGACGAAAAGAGCTGGTAGAGTTTTTCACGGCCTTAAGGGATGAAATACAGAAAAAAGATATCGGGAAAAATCTTATCAGCGAGTTTAATCCAAAAAACAACAGCCAATTTATACAAATTTCCGATCCGGATAGCCAAGCCCACTTCAAGGGAATAACGTTGATAATTTCGCCTAATGTCTGGGTCAGGTTAAACGGAAAGGGGGACTTTTGGGGATTAACAGCCAGGGCACCGGCCATTTATACAGACAGTTTGAAAGGGCTGACAGACTCAGGAACGGTTAAAGCCTATACTCCTGATGCAGATGAAGCTGATGTAATCCCCAGAATTATTTATCCGTATCCATTTCAAAAACTATTTTCGGGACAAATCGGCTCAGAAGTCTCACTAGGAGAATCAGTTGACGGTGTATCACGGGGAAAACTGACCAAAGATGGTGTGAAAGATCATCCTGATTTTCTTTCAGGAGAAACATTCCCTCATTATCTGGTGCTTTTTCATGAGATGTGCCATGCCCATTTAAAACAGGCAGGTATTACGAAATTAATCGGAGCATTAGATAAAAAAGATCAAGAGCTGGATGCATCACGGGTAGGCTCAGCCAAAAAGAACTGGGATGAGGTTACCTCTTTAGAGGAGGAATTTGTGTGTGGTTTTGGAAGGGCGCTGGGTTATACCTATAGTGAAAACCATGTAAGGAAGCAGGCAGGGCTTGCGCCGAGAAAAAAATATACGGCCGTAGGGCTTACTGAATCGAATACAAACGTTCCTTCCGATGATTCCTGGAAGAAGTTATATCCTCCTGAAGGCTTTTATAATCCTAAAAATTTTTTTGAGGGTAAAATTACCTATAATGAATCAGATTTACGGTTATCCAATCCCGGTAAAAAGTTTGGTACATAGGGACCTCGTTTTCCTGCTTTCTCCCATCTTGCTGGCCGTGCCTCCGGTTACATGAAGCTCCTCAAATATCGCCAAGGTCCTGTTATATCCGCTCCTTGCACCCTCACCAGAAATTTTATGAACATTACAGCCGGCGGCGGAGTTACCATAGCTGTCCCGCTTGAGGCCCTGGTCCAACTTCCAAGCTCTTCTCTGGAAAATTTGCTGGATCAGGGTGTCTCCCTGGCTTATGCATCCCAGAAACTTCCTTCAGGGCTTTTGGAAAGAAAACCGTTTGATGATCTTAACCTGATTCGAGACGAGATCGAAACCGCCTCTATAGGTCTGGGTAACACCCTTAGTGTCGGATTTGCTTACTCTGACGACCAGTATTGAAATGGAGCTAGGTTTTGAGGCTTCACTATTAGGGAAAAACGATCCGGGAACAGGCAAGAGGGAATCGAATATACCGGTACTTGCATACAAACTGAAAATACCGGTTGGAGAGCTTTCCGATACCTTACAAAATGATCCAAACGTAATTACACGTTTCATTGAGGCCGGCTCAACACTCATGTTTGTCGGCTATGCTCCTGAGGAAGATATTGAGTGGAGCAATCTTTCTCTGGGTATGGTAGATGGAGTCGAATTCTCTCTCCTTTCCATGAGTCCGATAACCCTGGTCCAGGTAGGCCTTTCAGATGTCTCACTCCTCAGTATTCTGGAGATGCTGGAACAACATCATGATTATGTTGTTCCTATCTTAGATGGTGTGATCCAGGGAGGTATTACCGGCTCCATCAATCCTCTGAGAACTGCGGTAGAAAACGCCATCAACGGACTCGGAGATCATGCCAGCCAGGTCTTTGTGAAATTATTGAATTCAATCACCCTTGCCTGTGCCGCCGGTTTTGGTGCCAATGCAGAGCTTGGGGCGGAAGGAGTCCTGAAACTGGGTGGAGGCGCAAAACTTGAGTCCAGTACCAAGGGGAGTCTGCTTTTGCTCCTTTTGAATAGTGCGTATTATAGCGAAGAAAATAATACCATTCTTTCGAAAACCGCTTTCCCGGTAAATGTTGATCTTACGGTCGGAGCCAGTATCGGTGAAGGAGTTGAGTTGGAAATTGGAGGAGGGGGAACCGTCACCCAGAACCTGTTCGAGCTGACCTTCACTCACTGGGATAATCCTTTGCCAGCACCATCGGGCATGACGGTAGCCGGTTTTGAAGTATTAGAGTTCAATGGTGTCGTGAATGAAGATGAATCCTTCAGCGGTACAGGTTTTCTTGTTTTACCAATGGGCGGTATGGTCGAGGCATACTTCGAGGTTGATGCCAACGGCTCTGTCATCACCGGTACCTGGTGGGGCGGATTCGATCTCGGCCCTCTGGGGAGAATCACTCTGGCCCAGGGTGCCTTAACGAATTCGGGTATTGAGGGTATTGTTAACCTTGGATTTTTATATGCTTCCTATACCCTTACCTCAAGTGGAATGGTTTATGGTTTTATCACAGGGAACCTGAACATCGCCGGGCAACAATTGCTCTCCTATTATTTTAACCTTGAAAGCAATGGATTTTTCACAGGAAACGGGAATACACAATTAGGCGGACTTGCGACTGAATTGGACCTGAGCCTGACAGAGCAAGGTTTTACAGGTTCCGGAACGGTGAATATTCTCGGGTCCACCCTGCAGGCAACAGATATTTTTATCTCTCCGCAAGGAGCAATTTCAGGTACTTTTACCGGTGAGCTGATAGCAGCAGGGCATACCTTATCAGAAGTCTCACTGGAAATCGTTGATGGAGGCCTCGGTCTTGTCGGTACGGCCAGGATGGATCTTTTCGGTATAAGCGGAGCAGAACTCAACCTGACCATACGAAATGGTGTGGTCAAGGCAACATATCAATCCCAATTTGTGCTGTTTGGCACGTCCATCTCTCATGTTACCCTCACCTTAACAAGAGACAATATCATGGTCGATGCCTATATAGCAGATGACCAGCTCATTGCCTTTGCCGGACAGGTAACGGATTCTATTTATCAATCAGCCAAAGCTGCTCAGGCTGATTTAGCTGCGGCCAACCAGGCTCTGTCCCTGGCCAAAAGTGAACTGGCGAAAGCCCAGACAGAGCTGAATAATATAAATACGGCTATAGCGGATCTTGATAGTTGGTACTATGGCCTGGCCTGGTGGGAACAAATTGGCGCCTGGGCAGGATATCAAACAGCCAGAGCAGCCTTGGTCGTCTCACGGGACATTGCCAGTGCCGCGGTATGGGTGGCCCAACAGGCGGTACAGGCCGCCCAGGAGGTACTCAATCAGATTATTATACCCTTAAAAAAGGCGATCGATGATTTAAAGTTACAGCAGAATGCCCAAAAGGCAATTCGTGATGCTGCCGCCCAGGCCTATAACGAAGCTAAAACAGCCATGTTATATCCGGATACAGACCCCCGGATCATCGCTTTAATCGGGCTTCAGGAAGCTGCCAGAGCAGGTCTTCATATTGCTCTGGAAGCTCTTCATTTCTTAGAGCAATCACTGGGCACAGTCGCTCAAATTGCGAGCTATGTCGATCAGTACGGATTGAATTATCTTTTCAAAATTAATTCCGCCCATTTTCAATCAAATCTGGATAGTTTAGGACCGGGAAGTTATGTTCAGCTGACTGCTGATATCGTATTCATGGGCGAGGCTGATCAGGTTACCTTTAACTTCAGCTTCAGTGATCCTTTCGGCAGTTTTCAGGCTATGTCGGCAACGCTTCGACCAGAACATCCTGATCCTTCCGTGGATTCAGCGCCACCAGAGACCACCGGGAATGCTCCGGACGGATGGCAGAACAGCTCCGTCTCTCTTGAACTTAAGGCTATAGACAATGTTGGAGGATCAGGAGTAGCCTCCATTACCTATAGTGCAAGTGGAGCACAAACAATCTCATCAACAACCGTTTCAGGAGACACAGCCACCCTCCTGATCCATAACGAAGGAATAACCAATGTTTCATTTTTTGCAACCGATGCAGCAGGTAATTCAGAGCTTCCCCAGGTCGTGTCCGTATATATCGATCTGACACCGCCCGGCCTGGCTACGAATATTCCTGTAGATCATAGAGTCGATCCCGGTGAAACCATCCGGATAACCGCTGCCGACCATGACGGAGGTTCCGGAGTAAGTTTTATCACCTATCGTGCCTCAGGAGCGGAAATAATCCCTGAGCAGACTGTCCTGGACAGCACAGCCACATTATCACTGACCGTAACCGGTGAGACGACGCTTACCATTACGGCGACTGATAAGAGCGGTAACTGTGCCACCATGATTCAGGACGTTATTGTGGCCGATATTGAACCGCCGGTTGTAACTGCGCCGGCTGATATCATAGCTTTTGAAGCTACCGGCCTGCTCAGCGCTGTAGAAATCGGACAAGCTACAGCTACTGATAACGTCGGTGTTGTTTCCATAACCAGTAATGCGCCGGGAAGCTTTCCTGTGGGCGATACCATAGTAACCTGGACAGCCTTTGATGCCGCCGGTAATAGTGCCTCCGCAGAACAACTGGTATCAGTGGTAGACACCACACCGCCTGAGTTGACCGTTCCAGCCGATATAGAGTATTTCGAAGCCACCGGCCCTCTCACGGTAGTCCCGATTGGTAAGGCTTCGGCCCATGATCTTGTCGGTGTTGTCTCTCTCGTAAACGATGCTCCGGCCACATTTCCTGTAGGTACTACGGTCGTGCAATGGACCGCCAGTGATGCAGCGGGAAACAGTACGTTTGGTTTACAGTTAGTGACCGTCGTAGATACAACTCCGCCTGCCATAACGCTTTCAATCGATCCGGGAGAAGGACCATATTACACGGCGGATACTATCGCCGTAAATATTACCGTGCAAGATCTGGTAGATGCGGATCCGACCGTAACCTTAACTCACAGCAGCACAGGAAGCCCCGAAACAGCCATAAATCCCGGCAATCTGGATCTTTTCATGCATGCCGGACAAAATATGATAACCTTGACGGCAACTGATATGTACGGTAATACCGCTACCCAGAAGATTGAATTTGAGGTTATCCTTAAACTCACCGAAGGCAGGGTGACCGTCAAACCCGAGTCCCTGAAGGTGAATCCCGGCGAATTTACTGTCTCGGCAGTATTCCCTGCGCCGTATGAGGCCACGGCTATTGAGTATGCCGTAGCTGATGGTGCGCTATCTCAGAAGATCAACTTTGATCCTGATACTGATAAAGCCATTATCAAATTCAATCGGATGGATATCACCGATCCCTATCTTCCTGTTGACACCTGTTTTTCCGTAACCGGGGAATTCTGGTACAACGGCGTCCTTTGTCAATTTGAGGGCTCTGACACCATAATGAAGGTCGAGGAATCACCTGCCAATAATGGAAAGGGCCCGGAGCAAGAGGCCAGGGGAAAGAACAGGTAGTAGAAACTCCATAACTATCCCTGTCTTTATTCGCCTGATATATTAGACAATGAAAAGAAAGGAGTGTATGGATATGAAGAGTAAAGAGATGTGGATAGATTTTACGAAATATCTTTACCCCTCCGGCCTTGTTATCCCTCGCAAGGTAATCTCAGTGATGAAGCATGTCAAAAAAGATCGAAAGATAAAACATTCCACAAACCCTGATTATGGACATCATCAAATTCATAACGACCGGGAACCTTGACAAGTCATCAAACAAATAGTGATCAGGCTCCCATTTTTCAGGATGTCATCAGGTTTATCACCTCTACAAATTCTTCAAGGGATTTTACCTTAATGGCTTTTCGGTGAAGTATTTTCAAGAGAGCAAGTTCATTGATTTCATGAATGGCCTTTCTTATTGACTCCGGCACAGCCTCAAATCGTACGGCAAGGTTATCAATTACCGCCTCTTTGACATTTTGGATAGCTCCCTGCCGTATTCCCTGCTGTATATTCCCTGTTCTCTTAATTCATCGGCTAAGGTGGGCATAATTTCACCTCCTCTATCTGGCAAAGCATTCTCTATGGCCTCCATGAGATCACCATTTAAATCTACTCACCCTTTTCGACCCGCAAGGTGGTCGGTTCCGAAAGGTTGATCCAGTATCCTTTCCCCGGCTCCAATGAAGCCCCTGCCTCAATGAATTCATACTTATTGGAAAACCCGAAGATGGCCCGTATGGTGCCCTGGTCCACCGAGGGAATGGCTGATTCGGTGCATGTACCGATCATGGACCAGCCGCCTTTGGCCTCAGGGATCTCGATGCGCTCGATAGACAGTCACCTCAGAGAATAGGTCTTCTCTTCAGGTACATATATCCAGTATCCCTTCCCTGTTTCCAACAAGGCTGAATTCGGATCAAGATCCGTATATTCCTCATTTTGGCCCAAATATCCAAAAACTGCCTGAGCCTCGGGAAAGAGCGCTTTTACCCTTCGGTCAATCGGCTCAACGGGTAATGAGATCATGCTCCATCCTTTAGAAAGGGGAAGATCAAAGGGTATTTCCTGACCAATGAAGAATGATGCCCCGCTCATCCACTCACTGTAATCAATCCCGTCAAAGGCCCTGGCCCGCCATGAGTACCAGGTATCTACAGAAAGAGAAGTCTCACATAACCAGGAGGTGATCGTGTCTCCTTCCGGAACCTGGCTTACGGAGGTAATCGCCGGTGGGGTAAGATCCTGACCCTGGTAGATCTCAAATTCGTAGGTGAGCTGATCTTCATCCTCATCCAGGCTGTTATAAATGGAAAGAGTTGGCGTAGGTATGGCTATTTTCTTCAGGTCAGTCGGGAATTGAACTGAAGGTGATGAGGGTGCATGATTAGTGAGTGCCGTGGTGACTGTATCAGGCACTGTCGGGGCCTGCTCTCTGTTACCCACGTAATCCCTGGCTACACTGTAGAAGCTATAGGTTTTCCCACCTGTGCCATAGAAAAGGCCCCCGGTAGCCTTTGTGTCTTTGAGCCAGAGGATATATGGTGCGCCATCTGCTGAGGCATAGATATCGTAAGCGGCAAGTCCTGAGCCGTCAGTATCGTCCTGCCCCGTCCAGGATACGGTAAAGGCTTGAGGCGACTGGGCTGGAAGGCTGAGTACCTGGCTTGAAGGTGCCTGGGCATCGATGGTGTTAAACACAGGCGGTGTATCTATGGGCGGGTTCCAGTCAAAGACAATGGTGGCCATATTGTCTATCTTTGTTCCTGTCGTAAGCTCAGGCCGAGGGGAGATACTGAATTTGACAAAGCCCTCTCCCTCATGGTTATCCCCATTGGGAGGGAGGAATCCAGCCAGTACATCTTCTGTGAATTGACCGGTCTCAGGATCTATGGCCGAGAGGATATGGTAAAGGGTACTGTAGCCGATGGAAATGAGCTTGTCGTTGGGATCGATGGGACGACCGGGAGCGGAGACTGCGTATGCTTGCGTACCATCTTTGAAACGTCCAGCCATCAGATTACGAAATGCCTCTTTAAAAGTATCTCCATATTTATTCCAGTCAATTCTTTCAAACTGAGGATCAAAATGGTCACCGGTTTGTCGATAAAATTTAAAATCGTATCTCATGAAATTCCCATAACATTCTACACCTGCTCCTAATCCTTGTATACCTGTATATGCTGCTCCTGCAATAGTTCCTGCATTGGTGTTAGTAAAATTGTCGACCAATCCTGTACCTATTTACATCCCCACCTTCAAATCTAATCGGGTCTCGATGCATAAACCTTCCCAGCTTTGCATCATAGTGCCTGGCCCGCATGAATAAAAGGCCGTTGCCCTCATGCATCACCCCGAACTGGCCGACGTAGCCGAAGGGATTATCAACCGATTCACTCGTGGCCAGAACCTGCCCGAAGGGCGCATACGTGTAACTATTGAGCACACTAAGATCCGGGCCGACCAGTTTACTGGTATTGCCATTACCATCAAAAGTGTAATAGGCAGGATTGCCCTCCCCATCAATCCTGGCCGCAAGGCCAAGCCCATGCACATAGCCGGCGAGACGATTCCCGAATTCATCATACTCAGCTACCACATTGACCAGGCCTCCAGGGTCAAGGAGGTAATGGGTGGTCTTTCCATTATGCTCCGAAGCAATGCGATTCCCCAAGGTATCATAGGTGTAGTGCCAATCACCCTCATCCGAGGTTACCCCAATCAGATGATTCTCAGGACCATATCTATAGACCGTGGTCCTCCCATCTTTTGTCCTTGAGATAAGGTTTCCATCCTCATCATAGGTAAAGGTTTCATCTCCTGCCCTGGTATACTGGTTCATATTGTTGTTGGTATAGGCTTCCTGGATACCGGCTTCGGTGGCCGAGATCCTGTTTCCGGATGAATCGTAACTATAACTGGCAGTCCTTCCATCAGGATAGGTTACGCCGATAAGCTGGCCATTGGCATCATACTGATACTGATAGGTACCATCCAGGGGGGTCATGGAGCTCCGACGGCCATTTATATCATAGACATAATCAAAGCTGGAGAGTACCTCCCCATTGGGCCTATAGTTCACCAAAGAGGTCAATCTTCCATCGACATCATAAGCATAGGTGGTATAGACTCCATTTTCCAACTGCTTTTCCTTCAACCTGCCCTGCTCATCATAGCCATAGCTTACCATCGATCGGCCTTCCCCATCCGTGATGTCTGATAATCGCCCTGCCTGATCATAGACATAGATAAGCTCGTAGCCATCCTGATCAACCATCCGGGTGCGCTTTCCTGCCTGGTTATAGGAGAAGGCTAAGTATCTTCCTGAAGGATAGCTTACTTTGGTGAGGAAATTACGGCTGTCATATTCAAGATGTAACACCCCTGTGATGACCCATGGTATATTGTTACTGATCAGCCCGCTCATCGCGGCACATTAAGTGACTATGGAGTAAGGATGTGGATAGAAGAGATGCATGGTGACTTTAAAGGGCAAGGGCTGCATATTGATCAGACTCATTTACGATCTCCTTCTCGCATCTCTCGCCTCTTTCTGGCCTTGAGTATTGTCTATGAATGGCTGATGCATACTGGCTCATGGGTGGCAAAAAGGAATATATGAACGAATAAACTGGTTATACTAATAATTGATTCAAAAAGTCAATAAATTTAGCTACTTCCCCTTTGGAGGTATCCTGAATAACTGCTACCTTGCCGGCAACAATCTTAAATTTTTCCTTGTGAATATCAATGCCGTATGCATGACGAAAGAAATGACGAAAAGCCCTTAATTCATTTAAACATTGAAAACTCTCTTCTGAGAGCAAGGCAGGTCTTATACCCTCTATATCAAGACTTATCCTTTCAAGCAAAGACTTATGCCAGGTATCCTGCTCTATATTATTTTCGAAAGTTCTGGCAATATTTTTAAAAATGCTCTCAAAACCGCTATAGATCTGGCTTACATAATAAGCAGACTCAACTAATTTTGAATACTCATCTGAGGAAAGAAATTCGCTGTAGGATTTGTCAAATCTATGAAAAAGTACGGTTAATCTCTTATAATCCCTGTCTACTTCACTTTTGAGGATTGCTATCCTTTCTTTCATATATTATTATTCCTTCTCTTTTTATTTTTTCAGAAAAAGGTAATTCCGTGAGTAATCTTATCTCAACCTCTCGTTTCATCTTTTTGTTGATTTCATCGTAGAGTTTTAACTGGTTAGCAAAATTAAGTTCAGGTTCGACGGCCAAGTCAATATCAGAATGTGTATCGAAGGTAAGATCAAGAAATGATCCGTATAGATAGACTTTATCACATTTGTATTTTTCCCACAGATGATTCAAGGACTTAAGCTCAGAAATGGTTTGATTTCTGATTTGCTCTTTGAGCAAAGCTTCTTCTTTTTCCTTCCGCAAAAGGTAGTCTTTTACTTCATGAACGATTATTTTCGGCATCTTCGTACTCCAACCTTCTCCCATGAGGGGCAAGGAAGGCGGCGACTCCTTTATATGAGAATAGACCTTTTAGATGAAAAAGTCAAAGTTATTGAAATCAATATTAATGTTAATGTTTCGATTTTTTTTAGCTCAACGTATTGATTTACTATGATTTTCGGAACATGAACTGACAACACATTATGACCAAGGGATCAACTCCTAACCCAAATAAGTCAGAACTAAAGAATTTAAGGAAAGATTTAGC
>JBLIRT010000041.1:0-18368 GCA_049472445.1 bacterium | reverse complement strand
ATCCTGAGGATTTACCAGCTTGACCTCTCCGCCAAGGGGAATTTCCTCAAAACCGCGGGATTGGCTGCTGAAGAGTGCGGCCAGCAGAGTCCTGTAGGCGAAAAGGTTCACTTCGCCGAGATCGTTGTGCGGGAGAGTCTTGCTGAAACTGGCAACTTTGTTCCGATACCTTCCTTCGTCATTGTTTGCAGGTTGTCTGAGATGCGGTAGGTTCTTTTGGAAGAGTGCTGTTTTTAAACGTACCTGAAAGGCCTCAGATCGATGGTTGTCTCTACGGAACGGACCGACCATACATGCACTGGCCTCCTCAGTGGCCAATATTGGCGTAGCACCACCAAGGAAACTTAATCCGGCAGCACCGAGAGTGAGCCCTCCGGTTCCCTTAAAAAAAGTACGCCTCGTCACTAAAGGTGGTTTTCTGCTGCCTTCTTCTGCTGCCTTATTTATATTTTCCGCCTTGTCTTCTTTATGATGGGTGTTTGGTTCTCTTATTTCGGTCGTCATGGTTTACTCTCCCTTATGAGCTTTATGGCCTTCACCTTTACAGTTAGAAGATAAAAGAAGATGTTTTGATCGGTTTTACCTGTTTCCCCCTTTCTTACTGTTAGCTTTTTTTCTGTAATTTAAGAATATGAAAATATGGTACTGGAAAAATATAGGATGTTATAAGTAGAAGGTGCTGTAAAAACAGATTTTAAAGATTGATTTTAAAAACCGATCTCACCATATTGGCTTGATACTTATCGGTATTTTAATATCTTATCTTTCAATATATTATTACATTGAATTTACGGATGGAGATAGTCCTCAATATTACTAAAAGATAACCATTGTTATCGGGGTTTTAAAGGAGACAAGATCATGGTTGAATGACGAAACTCTTCCGAGTGGCTCTGAGCTCCTGGTAAGTACCCGGGATTTGGAATGTTTCAACTTTTTCGTAATGAATCTTCTTTTGACACCGTCTGTATGGGAAAAAGAAGGAAATACTCTCCTCCTTATCCCTAGTTTTCATATAGAAAATGCCCCTTTCATGAGGGGCATTTTCCTTTCTGAAAGGCATTCACCTGAGTTAACCGGCCGCCGTATCGTTTCGCCTCCCATCAATGAATAACCTTTTTGTCAGGCAGGTGGATATTCAGGAAATGATCCTGCGGACAAGCCTCCCTGGATTTCAGGCGACTACCGGCTCCTTGCACTATCTTCTGCCTCTGTTCCTGAGGCACCCGGCCGGTTTTCTGGTTGATCTGATGCAGGATGGCGTTTGAATACTGCAGCGTCTCACTGGCCAGATGAAGAGCGATCCCCAGCTCTTTTAAGGCCTCCCCGGGTTTCCCCTGCTCTCGCAGGAAGTTGAACTTTTCCATGTGGAACTGCAGCTTTTCCTTACATTCTTCCAGCTTATCAGAAAGATCTTTCGTATTCATATGTTCCCCTAATCCTTTCGATGAGTCCAGCCATAAAGATCCTGCCGGGAATCACAAGAGCGCCCCGCTTACCTCTTGTCCCGCCTAACCTTCCGGTAATTTTTCCTTCTTATTCCCCGGGACTTGATAGAGGTTCCCTATTCAGAAATGCAATACTCATTCCGGGGATATTGGACAAGGGTTACTATGATCAGGCCGTTGTCATTTCATGGATTCCTGATCAGTGAAGGGTGAGAGGGATGGGGATAATATGAAAATAACTTCTTAATAGGAAAAATGTTTCATAATTAAAGAAGATAAGCAATATTTTTCCTGATCGGCCATTTCAAGAAGGAGAGCAGGGATGATCCGGGTAAGACATGGCAGTTCAGGTTAATGAGCAACTGAAGCTGAGAGCCGGAAACTATGATCCTTCAGGCTGGCCAGGAGAAAGCGGTAAGACTGGATGTCCTTTTCAAGATAATAGATAATGAAGGAATACAGTACCTTTTGCAGTTCCTTTTTACTGTATGGAGAAAGGTATAATCGTGTAGTTTTAGCCAGGTGGAACTTGACAGCCTGACGCAGGAAATTTAAACTTCCCATAGAAATGATGAAAAAGGGCAACTTCTTTTTCCGGAAACAATCCGGGCATATGATGCCGCCCATGGATGGAATAAAGCCAACCTTGGACGATTCCGGGTGGGCAAGGCAGATAAGGCATTTTTCCAGTTGAGGGCAGTAGCCTAAAAGGGCCAGGAGGCGGATCTCAAAGATATGAACCAGTTTCTCCACATCCTCTCCCTTCTGAAGCATCTCCAGATGTCTGAGGAAAAGAAGTAATATTTCCGGTCTTTTATCCTCAAGGCAGGTTAATTCCTGGATAAGTTCGGCCATATAAAAGGCCGCATACAGCCGGGGCAGGTCTGCATACAGCCGATGATACGAGCGAAGGATAATCGCCTCACGTAAAGGGTAGATGTTTTTTATTCCCTTTTTGACTACAACGATCTCAGCATAGGTCAATAAGTCGATGCTTGGGCCAAAGGGATTTTTTTTCCTCCGGGATCTCTTGGCAATGCATTGAATCTTCCCGTACTTTTCAGTATAACAGGTAAGAATTCTATCTGTATCGCTGTACTTTATGCTTTTCAGGATAATACCGTGAGTCTTCTCAAGAGCCATAAATCTTTCCTGCCTGATACCATGAAATGTCAATAAGACCATCCGCCATATGGTCAATACCCCAGTTCTCTTAGTACCTTCTCATTATCGGGCCAGTCTTTACTGACCTTTACCCATAACTGGAGGAATACCCTGGTGTTCAGATATTTTTCAATGTCCTGCCGGGCCTGCTGGCCAATATTCTTCAACATACTGCCCTGCTTGCCGATAATAATACCCTTCTGAGAATCTCTCATCACCAGAATGGTGGCTGA
Organism: bacterium; assembly: GCA_049472445.1. Lineage (GTDB taxonomy): Bacteria > SZUA-182 > SZUA-182 > DTGQ01 > DTGQ01 > JBLIRT01. Next base: position 15,523 of record JBLIRT010000041.1, on the reverse strand, counting down.
GATTTTGGTAAGACCGCGAGAGGGATCCTCCTGGAAAGATTCTATCATGACCGCTGTAGAGAAGGGGATTTCCTGCTGGGTAAGGCAGATGATTTTCTCCCGGATAATTTCGGCTATGATAAAGCGCACAGGTTTGTCGGTGAGCGTATCTTCAGAGTAATAGAAAGGACCCTGCGGAAGATATTGAATAATCCTGGGGATAAGATCATCCATGTTTTCTCCGTGAAGAGCTGAGACAGGGAAAATCTCGGCCGGATTCAGGAGGGTATGGTATTTTTCCATGAGAGGCAGTAAGTCCTGTTTGGAAATGAGATCGACTTTATTGATAATCAGAATAACCGGGCAGGTAATTTTTCGAAGGAGCGGATAGATGTACTCCTCCTCGTCTGACTGGAAAGGATTTGAGGCATCTATAACAAAAAGTACCACATCCGATTCCCTGATAGTATCCAAAGCCCGCCGGGTCATCTTCCGGCTGAGCTTGGTTTTGAAAACATGAATTCCCGGAGTATCCAGGAAAATCATCTGAGCATGGTTTTCGGTACGTATACCCAGGATTTTATCTCTTGTCGTCTGCGGCTTATGAGTGACAATGGCCAGCCTTTCACCTACCAGCACATTAAGGAGAGTAGACTTCCCTACATTTGGGCAGCCGATGATTGAGATATAACCGGATTTGGTGGGATATGGTTTGCTGCTATTCATCCTCGTCTATCCAGGAGTACAAAACAAAAAAGCCCCTCCTGGTTTAAATCGTTGCCCACAAAGCAAGTAAAGACGCATCCAGGAAGCCTATGTACCTTTTCATGCAGCAAGAAGATACCACAAATTCAAGAAAATATCAATACGGCGTTTTCCCCTTCAGGGAAGGTAAGCAATGGAAAAGAAAGCGAATACATGAACAGGCCATTCAGGCAGGAAGCCTGATGTGTTTCGGCAGGCAATTGAAAAAGGAACTGACCTTGTATAAGGTCTCAAGATATTCCAGGTGGGGATCGGAGTCTATGACTACACCCCCGCCGGCGTTAAACCATAAGTCCGGTCCTTGCTTGAGAATAGTCCGGATGGGAATATTGAAATCTGAAATTTCATTAAAGCCAAAATAGCCGATGGCCCCACAATAAACTCCCCGATTTGTCTTTTCCAGCTCAGAGATGATTTCCATGGCGCGAATTTTCGGGGTGCCGGTAATTGATCCTCCCGGGAAACAGGCCAGAAAGCAGTCAAGATGGTCGAAATCGGGCCTCAGCAGACCGCTGATGGTAGAAACAAGGTGGAAAACGGTGGCATATTGTTCTACCTCAAAAAGCCTGTCTACCCGAATGGAATTATATTCACAAACCCTCCCCAGGTCATTCCTTTCCATATCTACGACCATGAGCAGCTCAGCTCGATCCTTCTCGCTGCGGAAAAGCTCCAGGGATTGAAGTTTATCCTCCTCGCCTCCCTGCCCCCTGGGTCTGGTTCCTTTGATCGGTCGGGTCTGGACATGCCGTCCTTCCATCCGCAGGAAGCGCTCCATGGAAAAGCAAAGCATCTCCTTCCGACCAAAGTGAAGATAGCCGCCATAGGGAACTTGATTTACCTGGCGGATCCTCCGGTAAAGATCATATCCTTTTTCGCCGGATTCACCATAAAATTGCTGGGACAGGTTCACCTGATAAACATCACCCCGGGTAATATAGTCCTTGATCGTCTGAACAGCCTGCTGGTAGGTGAGGGCGGTAAAATTGGAACGAAGTCCGGGCGGGCTGAAGGGGACCCGATCCCTTTTGCCAGATCTTTGAAAATCCCGGTCTGATATGGGAGGCCATTCGGTTCCGACGGATAAGCCATTTCCTGACCGGATTTCTTCAAGCACGGCCAGGAGGCGGGAGAGCCGATGGCCGGCCCTCTGATCCTGCTCCGAACCTGAGCAGGGGAACCCGGTTGAGACCAGAGTCATTACCTTCTTAGGGTGATCGAAAACAATCAGGAGGTCATACAGTCCCCATTCCATCTCCGGCCAATCTTCAAAGCCCTGATGAAGAGGAATACCGGCTTCAAGAGAGGCCCCGAGATCGTATGAGATATATCCGAACAAGCCTCCAACAGGGAAAGGGAGGGAAGACAATCCCTCAACTTTAAATCTCTTCATGAATTCACGCAGGGTGGAGAAGGGGTGCGTAACTTCACGCCTGTCCTCAGGGAGGGACAAAAAGGGGGTGAGATCTTCCCCGTTCTGCTGCGGGGAAGACAGGTACATCTTCCCCCTGGAGCGAGATATGGTAAGGAACGGCTCAAAAGCTATGAAGGAACAGGTCCCATATTTGTTCTGCTGACTGCTGCTGTCTAAAAAGACAAAATATGATCGGTCGGCCAGATGGTCGGCCACGCGGATAGGATCAAGGTAATAGTCTAAAGTCTGAATAATCATTCTCTCAAAAATACCATAATTCGGCCGGGAGAGAAAGGGAATTTTTCATGATCCGGATTTCAGAAAAACCTGTCTGGCAAATGAAAGATAAAGAAGGTATAATAGACCAGATCCGGAAAGTCAAGAGAGGCGAAGGTGGATGTTCCCCAGCGACCACCCCCTCCCCATCCTGGTTGGATAGAATGTGGGGAATATCTGAGGCGAAGGCCCATTTCTCGAATTTTGTGATGTAGGGTTCAAGAGGGCATAATTATGAATTTTATTGCTGATTTTCATATCCATTCTCATTACTCAATGGCTACCAGCAAGGAATGCTGCCCGGAGCTCCTGGCCCGGTGGGCCAGGCTGAAAGGCTTACAGATCATCGGAACAGGTGATTTTACTCATCCGGGGTGGAGAAAAGAGCTAAAGGAGAAATTGGAACCAGCCGAGAACGGCCTTTATCGGCTCAAGGCCGAATATAGCGGTTCCCCTGTTCACCTGCAAGGCAGTCATCAGGCTTCCGATCGCCCCGTCCGTTTCCTCCTCTCTGCAGAGATCAGCTCTATTTACAAAAAAAAGGACCGGGTCAGAAAGATCCATAGCCTGATCATAGTGCCTGATCTGGAGAGCGCTGAAAAGATAGCTTCGGCCCTGGACAGGGTGGGCAATATCAAGGCTGACGGCCGTCCGATTTTAGGATTGGACAGCCGGAATTTACTGGAGATTGCTTTACATTTCTGTCCGGAGGTAATATTCATCCCAGCCCACATCTGGACGCCACACTTCTCCCTGTTTGGTTCCCGGTCAGGATTTGACAGTCTGGAAGAATGCTTTGAAGATCTTTCCGGGCATATTTTTGCTCTGGAGACCGGCCTTTCTTCGGACCCGGCCATGAATTGGCGGGTATCGGCCCTGGACACATATACCCTGGTCTCTAACTCTGATGCCCACTCACCCCAGAACCTGGCCAGAGAAGCTAACTGTTTCAATACCGATTGGTCCTATGCAGCTATCAGGCATGCCCTGCAGACAAAAGACCCTCAGAAGTTTCTCGGAACCATTGAGTTCTATCCTGAAGAGGGGAAATATCATTTTGATGGCCATCGCAGCTGCCAGGTTTGCTGGTCACCGGAGGAAACCAGGGCGGCAGGAGAAATATGCCCAAAATGCGGGCGGAAGCTTACCTGTGGGGTTTTATACCGCGTTACGGAACTTGCTGACAGACCCCCAGGTACTCGTCCTGATTCGGCTCCTCCTTTTGAATCAATTATCCCCCTGCCGAAAATCCTGGCCGACCTCTATCAAACGGGTGAAAAAAGCAAAAAGGTACAGCGGATTTACCTTCAATTGCTATCGACCCTCGGCAGTGAACTGGACATTTTACGCACCATTCCCCTGGAGGAGATACGATCCGCTTCCGATGCTCTGCTGGCGGAGGGTATCCGCCGGGTAAGAAGGGGGGAGGTGGAAATCCACCCCGGTTTTGACGGTGAATATGGAACAATCAGCTTATTTAAAAAAGAGGATCATCAAAAATTTGGAGCCCAAATAAGCCTGTTCGGCCTTAAATGTCTGCCTGGAGAGGAGAGGAAGCCTTCAGACCGGAAGGCAGGTCGAAAGCCAGCGGAAAGCCCGCCATATCAGCTCTCTGCTGACCAGGCTGATAGAAAGGATAAGATCGGGGAAGAGCATCCGGCCAGAAAATCACCTGAGGAGCGGAACACTCCACAGGATCTCGATGTCTGGCTCCTTCAATTAAATGCCCAGCAAAAGGCATGTGTTACTTCTCCTTCGGGACCGGTGATTATCATAGCCGGCCCGGGCACGGGCAAAACCCGAACTCTGGTCTGCCGAATTGCGTATTTGATCCAGTCTCAGAAGATCGCCCCCGAAAAAATCCTGGCCGTCACCTTTACCAATAAGGCTGCCCTAGAGCTGAAATCCCGGATCAGGGGGATACTTCCTTCTGGAGGCTCTCTGGAGGGACTTTCAGTCGGTACGTTTCATCATCTTTGCTTGGATATCTTACGGAATGAATCAGCGGACAGGGAGAGAAGAAAACTTATTGACGAGCAGGATGCCGTTTCCCTTTTGGCTGAAGTTCTGGCCGAAAAAGCCCCTTCCCTCCCCCGGCTTCGGCCGCAAGTGGTACTTCAGATGTTCTCCAGGATAAAATCGACACCATGGATGATCGATCACTTTGAGAGCACCTTTCCCGACCCGGAAGGGCAAACCTCCCGGAGGATCAGGGAAATTCTGGCTGACTGGCCAGGGTGCCGGCAGTGGAGTGAAAAGTGCTTCTGGGATGTATTGACCGCCTACCAGGACCGGCTGAAAAGATACCACCTCTACGATTATGATGATCTGCTCCTTGAAAGTGTCCGGCTTTTTCGTCATAACTCCAGCATATTACAAAGATATCGATCACGATTTTCTCACCTGTTGGTAGATGAATTTCAGGATGTGAACGAGGTTCAATACCTTTTCATTACCTTATTAGCCGGAAACGGCACCGGGCTTTTTGTCATCGGTGACCCGGATCAAGCCATTTATACCTTTCGTGGTGCAGACTACCGGTTCTTCTTCCGCTTACAGAAGGAATTTCCGGATCACCAGCTTCTCTCACTGGAAGAGAATTATCGCTCCCGGACTTCCATAGTGCAGGCGGCCAGCTCAGTCATAGCGCATAACTCAGATCGATTCCCCCTGACCTTACAGTCCCGGCGACCTGAGGAAGGCTCTATCGAGGTATCCCTGGTCAGTCATGAGCAGGCCGAAGGGATAACTATTGTCAGGGAGATTAACCGGTTGATGGGGGGACTTGACATGCTGAAGGCACACGGCCAGGGGAGAGCGGCCTCTCTTAAAGAGCGGGAGAGAGGTGAAGGAGAATTAGGCTTCTCTGATTTTGCCGTCTTGTTTCGAACCGGCCAACAGGCTGATATTCTGGAGGAATGTTTTCTTCACGAGGGAATACCTTACCGGGTAGTAGGCCAAAAAGGCTTCCTGCAGGCTCCCCCGGTACGTACTCTTCTGGCCTGGCTGCGTTTTCTGATAGATCCGGATAATGATTTCCACCTTTGGAACCTCCTCCACTCATGGAAGGAGATTTCGCCTGATGTATTGATTATCAGGAACCTTCAGGAATTTACCGGCCAGAACGGCTGTTCCCCCCTCCAGGCACTCAGGCAGCTGTTACAGACAGATACCATTGCCCCTGAACATAAGGAAGGGCCATGGAGAATCCTCTCCTCATGGGAGAAATATCACCCCGGGCTCGGTGAGCATACGGCTGATCAGTTGATCGCTGATTTGGCCAGCCAGGAGATGATGATGGAAAGGGATGAGGATATCAGGAGATTGCAGCGGTGTGCTCAGCCATTTTCTTCAGTCACGGAGTTTTTGGATAATCTCCTCCTCTTTCAGGATGGCGACCTGGAATACCGGGGAGCAAAAACCCGGCTCAAAGGAGAGGCTGTCTCCTTAATGACCATTCATGCAGCTAAGGGATTGGAATTTCCGGTAGTTTTTATCTGCGGTCTGGAAGAAGGGCTTCTCCCTTACGACCACAGTCACGGCCAGAGACAGCACATATCGGATGCGGACTCTCTCCAGCAGACCACGCAGATGGAAGAGGAACGCCGTCTCTTTTATGTAGCCCTGACCCGGGCTCGTGATCTGGCCTATCTCATTTCCTCACGTAAGCGCCAGCGATATAATCAACTGATGCCCATGAGGCCTTCAGCCTTTCTGGCTGAGATCCCGGCCAATCTGAGGAGGGAAAACAGGCCATCCCCCGGTGCACGATCCCGCCAGTTAAGACTTTGGTAATACCCTGGGAAAGAAAATACATTTGAAAAAATGCACCCTTTGTGTATATAATATATAAAATTAATATTTCTTCATAACTTTTAGCGTCTGGTACATTCTCCTTTTTTCCTGTACTGTCTATCCTTAGGCTCCAAGAGGGAAGAACCTTCAAGCAAAGGGGAATTTAATTCTCGAAGGGGGTGATAATTGGAAAAACCATGTGATGTTGAAAGCCTTTAATAAGGCTGAATAAACCTTTTCAGACCTGGTTAAGGCGAGGTGAATTTGCTGATGAAGGGAGGAATGTAATGCAAGCAATGAAGATACAAACAATGAAAATAGCCACAGCCGCTCTCCTCTTCCTGCTCATGCTCATCTGTTTTCCCATGAGCGGGAAGGCTTACTATGGAGGAATATGGGGAGGAACAGGAGGCCTTTACGGATCAGCCTGGGGTTTTGGCAATAATCTCTATGGCTCATACAGTTGGGGTGTTCCCTATGGCTTCAGCTCCTTCTCGGGTTCGGGTCTTTACGGAGGACTCGGACTGTACGGCACCGGCCTCGGGTTGTACGGCGGACTGGGGCTCTACGGAGGCGGACTCGGACTGTACGGGGGAGGACTCGGACTGTACGGGGGAGGTTTATACGGATTAGGCGGGATTTATGGCGGTCTGGGCAGCTCTGCCCTGGGCTTGTCCGGTCTCTTTGGATTAGGCAGATTCGGCCTGGGATCAGCTATTGATCCGATATCGGATCCTATCCGTACCTCGGCCGTTCTTACTACTACTCTCGGCGGTGGCGGCGGCAGCTTGAATCCCACGGGAACATGGACCGGCACCTGGCTTAGCTATATATCTCTGAAAGGCGGCATCGCCAAGATGGATTTAGTCTATGATCCCCTGACCGGAATTGTCTCAGGAACCGCTGGACTGCTCCTGAATAAACTGATTCCGGTTCCCATTCCCGTATCCGGGCCCTATACTGGCCTTACCTTTACCCTTACCGGCTCTTTTCTGGATCCGGTGTCGCTGATTACGTATTACGAAGAGTTGACCTGTACCATGGTCACCTCCGCCGTCATGGTCGGAGATTATGCCATCCATGATGCCCTGTATACAAAATCAGATATTGGGGAATTCAATCTGGACCTGGTCGTGCCGGTAATTTAAGGATTCCCTTGTTTTTGAGAGGGAGGCTGAGGGTGAGCCCGAGGGGGCTCACCCTTTTTTTATCCACCTGAGGGCTTTTCTACCTTGAGGACTTTTGGCAGACCTATATTTAAAAATAGTAATCTTTGTGCTATTATAACGATAAGGTGAGAGGTTGTGGTGAGCAACAAGGCAAATCCGAACAGGAGGAAAGAGAATGCACCGGCCCATATGGTGGAATGTGCTGAAAACGAAAAAAATAGCCATCGTCCTGCTTCTGTGGGTGTTTCTTGTTTTGACCGGCTGCCAGGCAGTAATTGAGCAGGTCAAGAGTTCTCTGGGTACTGATCCGGAGCAGGAGCTTCAGGAAGCCTTAACCCGCACCCCGGCCCAGTGGAAAGGGGCCATGAGCCTGGCCGCATCCGTAGATCCTAAGGTAACCGAAGGTCAGAAACTGAATCAGGACCATGTCTTGAATCAGCGGCTGCAAGCCATGGTGGATCGCCTGAAAGCCGTATCCCACGCCCCTGAGATTCCCTTCCGGGTCAAAACAATCGACAGTAAACAGATTAATGCTTTTAATACAGGGGGAGAACTCTTATACGTATATACGGGTCTGATTCATTATGTTGGAAGTGATGATGAATTGGCCGGTATTTTAGCCCATGAAATGGCTCATGGCATCGCCGCTCACCTGCAGAGAGAAAGGCGCTCCATGCTTCTGCCTTCTCTGGGGGCTTTGCTGACCAGTATTGCTTTACAAAACAGAAATGCTGATCAGGTGATTGGTCTGGTCAACCAAGCGATTTCCTCCGGCTATTCACGGAGACATGAGCGAGAGGCAGACATTCTGGCTGTAGTGTATACCTATCGCGCAGGTTATAATCCCCTCAGCTTTGAGGATTTTTTCAGGAGAATCAGCCGGCAGGCCCAAAACGTTAAACAGGAAAAGGAGAGCGGACTACGTCAGGTTTATGCTCTGTACCAGCAGACATCCCGGAAATTAGAGAAGGCCAAGCAGGCCAATGCAGCTTCACTCCAGTATTTCAAGGAACATCCCAATTCACCTGCAGCCCGAGATCGGCTCCAGCGGACTCAGAAGGATTTAAAGGCTGTACAGCAGGAGCATGGTCAGCAATATCAGCGGTATAAACAGGCCTATCAAAGTTATGCCCAATCCATCACTGAGCTGTTTCCTTTTTTCCAATCTCATCCTTCCGATCCTGAACGGATAAATATTGTCACCAATACCTATCAATACCTCAAGAGTGAAAGAGCTCTCGGCCAGACTCCTTCGCAGGTTCAATATGTAATGAAAGTAGTTGAAAGGAGCGGGAAAAAGTAAAGAAAAGGTTCCGGCTGTCCGGCTTAAAACATCTCCACGTGAATTGACACAAAAAGTATCCCTGCCGCTTGATTTTTCTTCCCCTTGCATCTTGAACGCCTTTTTGACAGATTCTGAAAAGTCCCGGGCAAGTCCGGCCAGGGGATGATATTTTTTATTTACTTCAGTTTTTTTTTAAATTTACCCGAGATATAAAGGAGTACCAAAAATTTCAGCCCCATGGGGAACAAGACACAAGAGATGAATTAAAGGAATACATATGAAAATAGAAAACGATCAATGGGATGACAGTAATGAAAATAAAGATCCAGGCGATCAAACGAGCGGCAATGGTATATGGAAGCATCTTTTATGGGTTTTCCTTTTAGCCATAATTATTTACGAGCTTTTTTTCTATGGCAGCCAGATGTCGAAAGGGCGAATAGATATCCCTTACAGCGAATTTAAAAGCCAGTTGGCCAATGGAAACATTAAAGAAGTGACAACTCGTAAGAAAACCATAGAGGGAAGATTAGCCCAGCCCATCCCGTCATCCGCAGTGCCCGGCAAGCAAGGGGATGAGGGGGAAGAGGGATACGTATACTTCATCACTCAAATTCCCGAATTTGGAGATCAGGATCTGATACAGGATTTAATGAAAGCTAAGGTAACCGTAAGAGCTGATAAAGAGAACGAATGGGCTTTAACACTCATGATCTTTCTGCTGCCCTGGATTTTGATCCTTGGATTTTTCTGGTATACGAGCAGGAAATTAACCACCAGCCAGAATACGCTGTTCAGCCGGTTTAATAAATCAGGGGCACGTCTGTACCATAAGACCAAAAGTACCATTACCTTTGATGATGTGGCCGGCCTGACCTATGCCAAACAGGAATTAATGGATATTGTCGCCTACCTGAGAGAGCCGAAACGGTTTGAACGATTGGGCGGTAAGATTCCTCGCGGTATATTACTCATGGGGCCTCCGGGAACAGGGAAGACTCTGATGGCCAAGGCCGTGGCCGGAGAGGCCGATGTTCCCTTTTATTCCATTTCAGGCTCCCAGTTTATAGAGATGTTCGTCGGGGTCGGTGCATCCCGCGTGAGAGATCTCTTTGGTAAAGCGAAGAAGAATGCACCCAGCATCATCTTCATTGACGAGATAGATTCGGTGGGAAGGTACAGAGGAGCCGGCTTAGGCGGCGGGCAGGACGAGCGGGAGCAGACCTTGAACCAGATCCTGGCCGAGATGGATGGTTTCAGTGAGTATCATTCGGTAGTGGTGATTGCAGCTACCAACCGCCCGGATGTGCTGGATCCTGCCCTGATCAGGCCCGGCAGGTTTGATCGCCAGGTAGTTATTGAAAAACCCCATAAGGAAGGGAGATTGCAGATTCTCCAAGTCCATACGCGGAAGGTCCAGCTTGGGCCTGACGTAGATCTGGAGTCTCTGGCCCAGGGAACTCCTGGATTTTCCGGAGCAGACCTTGAAAATCTCGTCAATGAGGCTGCTATTGATGCAGCCAAGAGAAACAAGGGCCAGGTCGATATGGAAGATCTGGAGGCAGCCAAAGATAAAATTCTCCTGGGGAGCTTACGAGAGGATCTGTTAACTGAAAACGAAAAAAAGATCGTGGCTTATCACGAGGCTGGTCATACCCTGGTAGCCAGGGCCTTCCCTGATTCGGACCCGATCCATAAAGTGACTATCATACCCCGTGGGCACTCGCTCGGGGTGACCGAGCAACTTCCCAAGGAAGATCGGCATAATTATTTTCAATCATATCTGATGCACCGGCTCGTGATCAGTCTGGGAGGTAGAGCTGCTGAAAAGCTTATCTTTCAGGATATAACCTCCGGGGCTGAAAATGATCTGAAGCAGGCTACCCAGTTAGCCAGGAGGATGATCTGCAATTGGGGAATGAGTGAACGGTTGGGACCGGTAGCCTTTCAGCACGGTGAGGGTCATATATTCCTGGGTAAAGAAATTGCTCAGGAGAAAGATTACAGCGAGCGGACTGCTGTCATTATCGACCAGGAGGTCCAGCATTTACTCCAGATCTCTCTCCGGCAGGCAGAGGAAATTCTCAAGCAGAATCGTGAGATTCTGGATAAATTAGCCTACGCCTTAATGGAAAAGGAAGTGCTGGGAGAATCGGAAGTGGAAGAGTTGCTGTCTCAAGTAAAGCAGGAGCCGAGAGAGGGCCAGTTGGTCTCCCTGGCCGAGGACAGTTGATTTTAAACGGGTGTCAAAAGAGAGCAAAAAGGCCCATCTGAACTGTCTTCTGATGGGCCTTTCTCTTTTTCAGAATGAAGGGGAAAAATCTTTAAAATAATCCCTTGACCTTCCCTGTTTCCACATCCACATCGATCCTTCTGAAAGCCGGGTCGGAAGCGGTACCTGGCATCAACTTGATATCCCCAGCTATAGGCACTGCAAAACCAGCGCCACCATAGATCATAATATCCCGGATGGGAAGAACCCATCCCTTGGGACGGCCTTTCATAGCAGGATTATGCGAAAGGCTTAAATGCGTCTTGACCATGCAGGTACCAAGTCTGGAAAGCTCCGGATCCTGCTCAATCCTCTTGGCCTTGTTCAAGGCATCGGGCGTATAGCTCACATCATCGGCACCGTACACCTCTTTGGCCAGGAGCTTAATTCTTTCCCGGAGAGGAGTGGTATCCTCATAAAGAAAATGAAAGTTACTTTGATCATCACACGCTTCAATGACGGCATCAGCCAGCTCAAGAGCCCCTTCCCCGCCTTTCAGCCAATGTTCGGAAAGAGCCACTCTGGCTCCTGTTTTTTCGGCTATCCGCCGGATAGCGGCAATCTCATCCTTGGTGTCGGTATGGAAAGCATTCATGCAAACTACAGGATTGATTCCGGCTTTCTTTACCGTTTCGATATGGGCAACCAGATTCTCGCATCCCTTCTCGACAAGAGCCACGTTTTCGGAAGTATAGGCTGGATCAAGCGGTTTACCGGGTACGACCGTCGGGCCTCCGCCATGCATCTTCAGAGCCCGAACGGTGGCCACGATGACCGCACAATGCGGCTTCAATCCACTGAACCGGCATTTCAGGTTCCAGAACTTTTCAAAACCGATATCTGCACCGAATCCACTCTCGGTAATGAGATAGTCAGAGAGTTTCAATCCTATCTGATCAGCTACAATCGAGGACTGACCGATAGCAATGTTAGCAAAAGGACCGGCGTGGACGAGAACGGGTTGCCCCTCAAGGGACTGCATGAGATTTGGATTCAAGGCTTGAACCATCCAGGCAGTCATGGCCCCGTCTACCTCAAGATCCCTGGTGGTGACCGCCCGACCCTGCTTATCATAGGCTACCACAATCTTACCCATTCTTTCCCGCATATCCTTCAAACTGGTGGCCACAGCCAATATAGCCATGATTTCGGAGCTTACCGAGATAGCGAAGCCCGATTTCATCAGGAAGCCATCCATTTTGCCACCCTGACCAATAGTGATGTCTCGAAGAGCCTGAGCACAAAAGTCAATGACCCATCGCATTTCTACATTTTTAGGATCGATATCCAGTCGCCGTAAGCCTCTCTTGGTCAGCGCCTCATCAGCATAATTGAATTCATGCTGTAATCGAGCTGTCAGGGCAACCATGGCCAAATTATGGGCGTTGGTAACCTTATCGATGTCACCGGTTAACCCGAGAGAAAAGGGAGTCAGTGGAATACACTGAGCTAATCCTCCGCCAGCTGCACTTCCTTTGATATTGAAGGTGGGCCCTCCCGAGGGCTGGCGAATAGCCCCCATAACCTTTTTTCCTTTCCTTCCAAGCCCCTGAACCAAGCCCATGGTGGTGGTACTTTTCCCCTCTCCCAGAGGAGTCGGTGTGATCGCCGTGACATCAACGTACTTCCCGTTCCGCCTGTCTCCCAAGCGATTCAAAACAGCAGCAAAATCGATTTTCCCCAGATAATGTCCCATGGGAATAAGCTCTGCTTTTTCCAGACCGAGCTGGTCACTCAGGTTAAAGACCGTTTTCATCCGGCTTTCCGCTTCTTCAGCTATTTCCCAGTCCTTGTGTTTTCTTGGATCTAAGGCCATAATACCCCTCCATCAAACTTCTTAAAATGATGTTTTAATTTAGAAATGCACCGGTTAATTAGCTAGCCCGAGAGATTCCTTTGACGATCTCTGGTTCATGCCCGTAAGATCGGAGAAAAATATAACAGAGTTTGACAGTTTAAATTATATTACCATAGAACAAAATCCAAAACAATCCCTTATCAAACCCTATGCTTCGTTTTTCGAAAAAAAATCTACCAGAGTAAAGCCAGGGCATCAGCTAAAGCCAGGCCACGGGGAGTCGGGCATAGTCGCCCGTTACGGATTTCAAGCTTTTTCTCCCTGATGAGCCGATTGGCTAATCCGGGTGGGTCCGCCAGGAGATCCTGACCGAATTGGCCATAAAATTTTTCCAGATCAAGACCGTCTCGGGTCCGAAAGCCGAAATAAAGCGTCTCCATTCTGAACTCGTTCCTCCCCAAGTCCTCCTTTCCCGCTACAGGGTCTATACCTCGGAAGATATCCTGGCTGTATCGGGTAAGGGATCGGTGATTCCAATGCCTGTGATCATAACGAAAGGAATGAGCGGAAGGTCCTAAGCCGAGATATGGGACATGCTGCCAGTATTTGTGATTGTGACGCGAAATCCATTCTCCCCCCCGGCTGAAATTGGAAACTTCATAATGCATGTATCCGGCCGCATGCAGGTGCTGGTCAGTGTCAAGAAAGTAACGCAATTCCTCCGACTCATCCAGAGGCTTGATAAGCCCTGATTGCACCTGTTGGGAAAGAGGTGTGTGCGGCTCGAAAGACAATTGGTAGCAGGAAAGATGTTCAGGCTTATAAGCAAGGATCTGTTCCAGTTCGTGCAACCAGAGTTGATGGGCATAACCGGTTGGCCCGCGAGGGAGGCCATAGATAAGATCAAGGCTCAGATTAGCAAAACCGGCCTTTCTGGCCTGCTCTATAGCCTGATACGACTGGGCAGCCGTATGCCGGCGACCCAGCCAGGCCAGGTTCCGGTCATCCACCGATTGGATGCCTAAACTAAGCCGATTAAAACCGAGTGCCCGCAGATCCTGTAAATAGGAAAGAGCTACGTCATCCGGATTGATCTCAATGGTCCATTCGGCCTCCGGGGAAAGGGTAAAGGTCCCCTGAATGTTTTGGGTAAGGTCGGCCAGATATCTTATCTTCAGGAGAGAGGGGGTACCCCCTCCCACATAAAGAGTATCATACTCAGGCCAAAAGTCCCGATAGAAGTTCATCTCCAGTTTCAAAGCGGATAAGAAGTCCGGTATGTGGCTGGTAGCCGGTAAAGAGTAAAAGTCACAGTAGTTACACTTTTTCCGGCAAAAGGGAATATGAATATATAATCCGGCTCGCATGGCTCCTTAAAGCTGCCCCTGCGTTTGAATCCTCTGCAATAATACTCGTGCTTGCAAGAGGTTCGGCTGGAGACGAATCGCTTCCTGAAGATGATCGACAGCTTCAGTCATTCGCCGCATCCCCAGAAAAGTACAGCCAAGATTGAAATGTGCCTCGGCATTCTGAGGGAATATATCGAGTGCCTTCTGCCACTCTCTGACGGCTCGATCCATCTGATTCTTCTTGAGGAAAATATTTCCCAGGCCCATACGTGCAGGGAGATAGTCCGGATCCAGGTCCAATGAACTTTGGTATGCCTGCTGAGCCCGGTCATAGAGCCCCATCATTTCCCAGGCGATGCCCAGGTTGCTGTGGGTAACGATTCGGGTGGTGCGGTCAGGTTCGAGCAAAAGAACCTTTTCAAATTGCTCTTGAGCCTCCTGATATCGGCCCTGTTTTAAATAGACACCTCCCAAATTATTATAGGAGAGGGGGACCTGCGGATGCAGTTTCATGTCCATCCGGTATTCAAGAGCGGCTTTCTCATATTCTGCCATCTCTTCATAGATATTTCCCAGGCAATTGTGAACATTGATAAATCGAGGATTAAGGGCGGCTACCTGCTGAAACTCCTCAATTGCTTCCTCCAGCCGGCCAACCTTTTTCTGAGCAGAGGCCAGGAGGAAGCGGGCCAAAATATTTTCAGGATTTTTCTGAACCACCCGGCGGAAAAAGGAAATGGCTTCAGAATAACGCTCCTCTGTGTACAGCCTGCTTCCTTCATCAAACAGGTTCAATACCTCAATCATGTCCTTCGGGTCTTTCTCATGGCCTAATAAGGGCTTTGAGCTATCGGCCCAGACATATCCCAGGCTCTGCAAGCGCTCCCGGGTTGTCCGGTCCATGGGTGTATAAAGGCTCCGGCTGACGGGTGGATGCGTTTCCGTAAAGGACCGGAGAATTTCTCTCAGGGATCGGACCTGCTGCGGGTACTGGTTGATCACATTATAGCGTTCCTGCGGATCTTTTTCCAGATCATATAACTCCGGTCTCGGGGCCTGGATATATTTCCACCGCCGGTTACGAATTCCCTGAAGGCGGCTCCAGCCAAAATTGATTTCCGGAAATCTGGTCTCAAGAAAAATAGCGGCTTCTTTTCTCTGATCCGGCTCAAGGCGGCCCAAGTGATTGAGCAGACTCTCGCCTTCCAGCCCTTGAGGGGGAGGAATATTCAGCATTTCCAGGACGGTTGGTAAGATATCAAGAGTTTTGACCGGATGTGAGGAAACCATTCCCTGAGGTAATCCGGGATACCGTAAGATTAAAGGGACCCGGACGGTGGTATCGTAAATAAAGATACCATGTGTGTTTTCTTTGTGTTCGCCAAGACTTTCACCATGGTCAGCTACCAGTACGACCAGGG
>JBLIRT010000040.1:0-19917 GCA_049472445.1 bacterium | reverse complement strand
AGCTTGAAAAGATGGGGCATGTTGTTTCAGATATCATTCTCCTTGATTCTTATAAAAAGAAAAAGACAAAAGCACCATCAAAACAATCCCTTAAGAAATTTGGAGAAACAATAAACAAAATCATAGCGGAGCGTGGAGTTGCCTCTGAACCATACAGACACATAATAGTGGAAAAAGCGAAACAGTTTAAGGTCTATTTCAGCAGTATTGATAATTCCGGCATGGTCCAGGCAAATTTACACCTGCTCACGGCGAATGGGCGGAAACATTCCCGTAATGGCTGGGGAAACTCAACCGGGAAAGAGTACAAGGTCTATCGGGCTTACGGGAAGCATTGGGATATACTTGATCCGGGATTCAGAGAACATAACAGGGAAATAATACAGGGTCTGATCAATACTATATTTAACCGGATGTCGTGAAATAGAGGGATGGATAAGGGAAAGGAAGGGCGGAAGGGATTGAGAGATCTGGTATGCCTCATGGCGGCAGGCGGTACCGCCGGAGATGTAAGACCACTTTTGGGATTAGCTGTCGGCTTAAAAAAACGGGGTTACAGGATTTGTTTCTTTGCTGACCCGGGATTTAAAGATCTGGCTGGACAAAAGGGAATCAAGGGAGAAGAGTGGTTCAGTTCAAGCCTTATCCCTCAGCCTGCCCTTTTGCGAACCAAGGGTGCCCAGAGGTATCTATGGGGCAAGCCGCCAAGAATACGTGACCTGATGTTTATCCGTAAGGTACAAAAAAGCCTTGCTCAAAAGGAAGAGGCATTCTTAAAGCATCTTGAGGCCCGGAATAACTCAGGAGTTGCTGCTTCCATAGCCAGCCTGTCTGCCCGGTCTGTTCTTTACAAATTCGGCCCCGGATGCGCTAAAATCATCTCCTGTCCTATGCCGTATCAGCCAAGCAGTACTTTCTCACTGGCCCCTTCGGGGCCTTTTTTTAAAACTCCGATTGGAAAATGGCTCTTTCATATGCTTGGCCATCGAAGGCTGATAGGTTTTGGAAGAGAGAAATATGAAAATTTTATGAGAAAAACCTACCATCTTGTTTCTGTAAGTTCAGAATTCTTCCCTCGACCGGGAGACTGGCTGCCGAATATGCAGGTTACCGGTTATATTCCATTTCAGGAGACAGAGGACTGGCAGCCACCGGACTCTCTGGTTCAATTCTTAAAGAATGGAGATGAGCCTGTATACGTCGGCTTTGGAAGCCTGCCATTATTTTCGGGACAGCGCGGGAAAAAATTGGCCGCAGAAATAATCGAAGCAGTCTCCTGGCTCGACCTTCGCTGCATCATCCAATCTTCCGATTTGTCTGATCTTTCTCATCCTTCCAATATGTATATTATGGATTATGCCGCTCCTCACACCTGGCTTTTCCCTCGTTGCGCAGCTATAGTACATCACGGCGGGTATGGTACAACTCATGCGAGTTTATCCGCGGGAAAGCCCATGGTCATCTACCCATTCCAAACCGATGAGTTTCTCTAGGCGAAAAAGGCTGCCGAGTTTGGAATTGGACCGGCCCATACGGTAAGAACCTGTAAGCTGGACCGGGAGGAATTGATCAAGGGAATTTTATTTGCCCTGAAGCCGAGTGTACAAAGAGCTGCCCAAAGGTTTTCCGCCATAAAAAATGAAGACGGCCTTTCCGTGCAGATTTCGGCTATTGAGAGCATCATAGAGCACCATCGACGCGGCCTCTCCCCCTGGCAATGGAATATGCCGTCCGACCCCAAGGCTGTTGACAGCCGGGCCATACCGTAAATGAAAGGACAGAGGACAGGAGGGGCAGAAGTCGAATGTCCGGTCATGAGGTAATATGCTTTTTGACGAAAAATGGGACGGCGGGGGATGTGTGGCCGCTTTTAAGACTGGCTGTCGGATTGAAGCAGGCTGGCTTCAGGATTTACTTTTTAGCCGATCAGGGATATAGAGAATCGGCCAGGAGGATCGGAATTACTGAGGATGAGTGGTTTTGCCCGGGCGATATTCCACTCTCCATTTTTTTACGAACTGAAAGCGCCCAGAGGTGGCTGTGGGGCAAAGCTCCAAGAGTGAGTGACCTGATATTTGCCCGCAAGCTCCATAAAAACCAGTCCGAAAAGATAGAAGCATTCCTGGAGCACCTTGAGGCATGGAATAACTCAAGGATTATCGCTTCCATAGCCAGCATATCCGCCTGGTCTATGCTCCATAGATTTGGTCCCGGGTGTGCGAAAATTATTTCCTGCCCTGCGCCTTTTCAGCCGAGCAGGAGTTTTTCGCTGGCTCCACCGGGGATTTTTTGGCAAACACAGGTTGGCATGTGGTTTTTCAGGAACGTTCGCCAGCGCCGCATTACAGGAAACACGAAAGAAAAATACGAAAAGTTCATGCAAAAGAGCTATCACCTTGTTTCCGTAAGCCCGGAATTCTTTCCGCGACCGAAGGACTGGCTGCCGAATATGCAGGTCACCGGCTATATCCCCTTTCAGGATATGGAAAACTGGCAACCGCCGGATTCTCTGATCAGATTTTTAGAAGGTAAGGATGCGCCTGTATATGTCGGCTTTGGGAGTTTGCCGTTTTTGGCCGGGCCTAGGGGAAAAAAACTGGCCGGGGAGATAATCAAAGCCTTTTCCATTCTCGGGCTGCGCTGCATTATCCAGTCTTCCGATCTGTCTGATTTCCCTCATCCTCCCAATATTTATATTATGGACTATGCCGCCCCACACCACTGGCTTTTTCCCCGCTGCGCAGTGATAGTACACAATGGAGGATATGGCACAACCCACGCCTGCCTTTCGGCCGGAAAACCTATGGTCATCTATCCTTTTCAGGGAGACCAGTTTCTCTGGGCGAAGAAGGCGGCAGAGTTCGGGATCGGGCCGCATGGTGTGATAAGGATTCGGAAGCTTGATCGAAAAAGATTGATCACTGATATTCTCTTTACTCTTGAACCGGATAGACAAAAGGCTGCCCAAAAATTTTCCGCAGCGATACGGGAAGAGGATGGCTTTCCCGTTCAGATGTCGGCTATCGAAAGCATCATTTTGCACCATCAGCGCAACCTTTCCCCCTTGGAATGGAATATGCCCTAATGCGATCGTTGGACACCTTTTCCGGTTTCAGTGTTCAGGTGTCAGGTGTCAGGATGGAGGTAAGAGCTGGCGCCTGAGCATTGAAGTCCGAAACCAATGCAGGGCTAAGCCGGGTCAGTAAAGGATGCTCGATAAGATCAGAGGCCTTAAGTATATATCATGGTATGAATCAAGTGGTTATGGGAATGCAGCCCGATCCTATCTAAACGCTATAAGACGTGCGGGAATCCCGTTAACCTGGAGCCCGATGGTGCCCGGGATGGCGCTGGGCTTGGGATATGAACCATTCAAAGGGAGGGCCATAGGCGATCCTGAGTTGGATCGGTTTTGTAACCGGCAGATTGACTATGATGCGGTTATTATCCATACTGTCCCGGAGTATTACCCCTTTTGGACAAAACAGGAGTCAAACAATAAACGTATCTTCGGATATACGGTCTGGGAAACAGATAAACTCCCCCGCCACTGGCCTTCACTTTTGAACCTGGTCGATCATTTACTTGTCCCCTGCCACTGGAACAGGAAAGTTTTCCGGCAGGGCGGCGTTAAGACTCCCATCGATGTTGTTCCTCATATTTTTGAGGAAAAAGAGCCGATAAAAGATGGATTCCCCTGGGGCATACGGGCATCCGATTATGTGTTCTACACCATCGGGGTCTGGACAGACAGAAAGGCCATATGGAACGTAGTCAGATGCTATCTGGATACTTTCACCATACATGATCCAACCCTTCTGGTTATTAAAACAAGGGGGAGGGATTTTACCAGGAGATTTCTCCGAAAATGGCTCGGGAGCACGAAATATGCCGTTTCCAAAATTGTCCGCCATTACCGCTCACCAGCCAGGATCATGCTCATAGATGATGAAATAAGTGACCGGGATATTCTGAGGTTACACTCTCGAGGAGACTGCTATATTTCATTATGCAGGTCAGAAGGATGGGGATTAGGTGCTTTTGATGCAGCCGGATACGGCAAGCCGGTGATAATGACCGGTTTTGGTGGACAACTGGATTACCTGCCCCCGGATCTGGCTTTTCTGGTGGACTATTCTCTTGTTCCGGTTATGTGCCCGGTAGGAAGAAGGTCCTATTCCAAAGACCAGCATTGGGCGATACCTGACTTAGAGCATGCTTCATTCCTCATGAGGCAGGTTTTTGAAAACAGAGAGGAGGCTGAGGCGAAAGGGGCTCTCCTCAGAAAGCATATCCGGCAGCATTTCAGCCGGGAATCCGTAAGGGACAGGCTGCTTAAGGCAATAACGAAAGAGGTAAGGTGAGGTAAAGCATGGAGAGAATAATTCCCAACCTGTTCCATTTTATCTTTGGGCTGAAAGAGCAGACTGAGCCATTTCATATATGCTTCTATCTTTGCCTTGAGTCCTGCTTTCAGGTCAACCATCCGGCTACTGTTTATTTCTACTATCATTATGAGCCTTACGGAGAGTATTGGGAGCTTATAAAGAAGCGCCTTTGCCTGGTCAGGGTTGATTTCCTATCTTTTGTATCCCGATACCGGTATGGATTCCGGAACAGAACATGTAAAAAATACGGTTATGCTCATCATGCCGACTTTATCAGACTTGAAAAGCTCATTGAAAAGGGAGGTATATACGCAGATATCGATACCATATTCGTAAATAAAATACCGGATTACCTCTTTACCAAACCATTTGTTCTGGGCCGGGAGGATAATGTCCCTGTTCCTGGGAAAAGGCAGCTCAGCCCATCATTGTGCAATGCCTTTATCATGTCCGCCAGGAATTCGGAATTCGCTGTGAAATGGCGCGAGCATATGGAAAAGGAATTTGATGGTTCATGGAGTAACCACTCAACCTTCCTTCCTCAAAGATTAAGTGAACAATACC
This sequence comes from bacterium, assembly GCA_049472445.1. Classification (GTDB taxonomy): domain Bacteria; phylum SZUA-182; class SZUA-182; order DTGQ01; family DTGQ01; genus JBLIRT01. The sequence continues at coordinate 14,965 of JBLIRT010000040.1, read as the reverse complement.
CTGATCTCATCCACATAGAACCTGAAAGGACTTTCTACAAGCACATGTGGACTCCGGAGGGCATTCATACTCTTTTTAAAGGATGTGACCCGGATACTGAGGATGTAGTCAGCATGCATTTATGGAGCCACCTCTGGTGGTCGAAAGAGAGAAAGGATTTCTCCGACTTTCATGAGGGAGTCCTTACGCCGGAGTATATCCGGACTGTCGATACAACGTATAATCTGATTGCACGAAGGTTCCTGCCGGGATGAATAATACCAGATCGATAAACAAGCCCAGGCTCCTCTATATTACTCCCGTTGTCCCCTGCCCTTCCGGGAATGGCTTTGCCATGCGGGCTTTTCAGGTGCTTTGGGCCCTGTCAGCAAAATACTCTGTCTCTTTATTAGTTATCAACAATGTGCCCGGAAATCCATCAATAAGCCGCAAAGTTATGGATATCTGCCAGGAATCAGCCTATGTACCGCTTGAGCCTTTCAAAGATTTTCAGGTAATGGCACGGTCATTAGCCTATAGGTTTACCTATCGTTTTTCTGGTAAAGGTATTCTGCTACCCAAAGAGTATCTCTTTCTCACCGGGAAGAGAATGAAATCTGCAGCCAGGATATTTCAAGACATGGATTTTGAGGTGATACATGTATTCAGGCTCTTTATGGTTCCTTATGCGCAGCCATTCAGGGATAAAGATTTTTTGGGAATGTATCAACTGGATTTGGATGACATCGAATCACTGAAGAGGCAAAGACTCAGTGAACTCTATAAGGTAAATGGCCAGAGAGCAATGGCGGAAAAGATGGCTCGGGAAGCTCAACAGTATGAAGAGATTGAGAGAAGCATTCTGCCATGTTTTGACCGGGTTTTTGTCTGCTCTTCCCTGGACAGGGACAGGATACGTCAAAGCTATCACTGGAAAAAGGTGACTGTTCTTCCCAATGTCATGAACATCCCTGCAGGAGAAAGCGAAGAGAGGATAAGCCTCCCTTTTACCTTTCTCTTTGTCGGAGCACTGGGGTATTACCCTAACAGCGAAGGTATTATCTACTTCTGTGAAAAGGTATTGCCTTTGCTTCGGAGAAAAAGCCCGATGGAATTCAGAATTCATATTGCCGGTGCCTGGCTTCCCCGGAAAGATGTCAAAAAATTAGCCCATCTTAAAGAAGTGAGGCTTTTAGGGTTCATAGATGATATCGGCCCATACTATAGAGATGCCCACTGTGTCCTCATTCCTATAAGGGCAGGGGGAGGCACCCGAATAAAGGCACTTGAAGCCTTCGCCTACAAAAAGCCGGTGGTATCAACATCCCTGGGTGTTGAAGGTATTGATGTTCAGCCCGGGAAGCAGGTGCTGATCTCTGACACCGCAGAAAAATTTGCGGAAGATTGTATCCGGATTATGACCGACCCATCACTTCGCAGCAGGTTAGGAGAAAATGCCCTGCATTTCGTGAAGACCTTCCATAATCCGCAACTGCTCATGAATATACTGTGCTGAGAGGAATGATTTAATGAATATCTCTCCTCAAGCCATTGATTTACTTTTTTTAAGAACTTCATACGCCCTGTCAGGATTTCTTGTGCTCCTTCTCATAGGCCTTTCAGGAATCATGCGAGGAGTTTCCAAAAGGAATCGCCGATTTGAGCCATTCCATAAGCACACCATCTATGCTCTGGCCTGCAGCTTGCCTTTCAGCATTTCAATTCTCTATGGGATTTATCTTATTCCAGGAGCATTGGCAGGTATTTCGTGGAAAGACGTATTACACGTATCTCCTCTCTATGCCTTCAGGGCAATGATATTATTTTCCCTTACTCTTGTCATGAGCTATATAGTATTTATCCTGCTTTTGGCCTTTCCGGATCAGAATAAATACAAAAATTCTCTCCCCCAATTGGCCATAATCAGTATTATATCGGGAATAGCTAATACCTGTGTGATCATCATCATAACAAAATCTTTTTATAATCAAACACCCAAAACATATTTACTCTACTATCTCATTATCGCCTTTTTCATTTCTGTTTCAAGCCAAAAGTATATGAAAACACGGATAGTAAAGCTAACCAATGATATTGTGTACGAATTGAGAATGAACCTGGTAAGCAAACTACTATCCACAAAATATCAATATTTTGAAGAGCTTGATACAGGGCAGATATATGCTACCTTAAATAATGATACTGAAGTTATTGGCAATTCAGCCAGTTTATTTGTGGGTATTATTAACTCAGCCATTATACTATTGGGAGTGTTTGTATATCTTCTCCTCATTTCTCTATGGGCTACCATATCCCTGTCCATCCTTATGGGGCTATTAGCCTGCCTTTATCTGATTGTTACGAAAATGGCCAAAAATCTTTTGGAGCAGACGAGAGATACTCAGAATGTGTTCATGAAACTCATGGACGGGCTGGTCATGGGTTTTAAAGAACTGAGCCTTCACACCAGAAAGAAGCATGAATTCGCCCGTGACCTGGAGAGTATTTCCGATTTGTATCGCCAGAAAAAAGATCTGGCCCTGGTTAAATTCATTAATGTGGGAGTATTTGGAGGAGCATCGATTGTATTCATATTAGCTGTGGCGAGCTTTTTCTTTCCCGTTCTTTTCCCAAAGATGCAACAAGCCACTCTTTTGAGTTTTGTAATGATGTTTCTCTACGTCATCGGCCCCATGACCACCATTTTGAATTCTGTTCCCAATATTCTAGGAATTAAAATCTCATGGAGGCGTATTCAGCAATTACTGAGTAAAATACCTGAAAGCAAAGAATGTATCAAATCTCCCCAGGCATCTGGGATGATACATAAGGGAGGAGAAGAAAGAAACCTGAAAGAGGGAATTAAAGTGGAAGGACTCATGTTCGGATATGAGAGCAAGCACGAATCGGAACGATTTGCTTTGGAACGGATAAATTTTGAGGCCAAAGCCGGAGAAATTATATTTATCGTGGGAGGAAATGGAAGCGGGAAAACAACCGTGGCCAAGTTATTAACAGGACTCTATATTCCTGAGGAAGGCGCGGTCAAGATAGATGGAAGAAATATGAGCAGTGAGCACTTAGGGGAGTACTTTTCAGTTGTTTTCAGTGATTTCCATCTGTTCGAAAAGCTGTATGCGATAGATACTGCCCAGAGAGAAGAAGAAATCCAGAGGTACCTAAAACTGTTACGTCTTGAAAAACTTGTTGATATTAAAAACGGTGCCTTTACGGCCATCAAATTATCCGGAGGGCAGCGAAAGCGGCTTGCCTTATTAAAATGCTATCTGGAGGATCGCCCCATATATCTATTCGATGAACTGGCGGCAGATCAGGATCCTGAATTCCGGGAATTTTTTTATACGAGCTTACTCTTGGAGATGAAACGTGCAGGGAAGATAGTTATCGCCATTACTCATGATGACCATTATTTTCACGTTGCAGACAGGATTATCAAAATGGATATGGGAAGGATGGAGTATGTACCCTCCTGGAGGAGATATCATGGAAAAGCCAAGTCTGATCCTGTTCTATAATACCATGTGGGATCAGCCGCTTACCTATTCGAAGGCTGATATCCCCGAACCTTATATGCTGACCACGGATCGACGATTCATGCAGGAGGCAACGGCCGTGGTATTTCACCTTCCCGCCCTTCCTCCCCGCCTTTTCCTCCATGGCCACCTCGGGAAAAGAAAGGGTCAAATATGGGTCGCCTGGTCTATGGAATGTGAAGCCCATTATCCTCATCTGGGCAATCCCTCATTCATGAGTTGCTTTGATTTGACTATGACCTATCATCTTGATGCCGATATCGTTCTCTCTTATGTTCCCCATGGTTTCAGGGAATTGATGAGGAGACCTGTCCATGATAAGGATGCCGGGAATATCGTGAATGCATTTATCTCAAGCCGTTTTAATAAAAGCGGCAGGATGGAATATCTCAAGGAATTGATGAAATGTATCGACCTTCATTCCTATGGAAAGAAATTTCGAACCAGGTCCATAAAAAAAGATGGCGGACGTCAAACTAAGATGGATATCATTTCCCGGTACAAGTTCACCCTTGCCTTTGAAAATGCTATAGCGCGAGACTATGTGACTGAAAAGTTCTATGATCCGTTGATGGCCGGTTCTGTGCCTGTATATTTAGGTGCTCCGAATATCAACGACTTCGCCCCGGCTGAAGGATGTTTTATCAATGCCTCCGCCTGGGATAGTCCGAAATCTCTCGCCCAATATCTTATGGCTGTATCCCAGGATGATATCCTGTACAGGAGCTTTTTTGAGTGGAAAACAAAACCACTCAAGCAGACATTGGTCAGGTTGCTTGAGCTGCAAAAGGAACATGCGTTTGTAAGGTTATGTAAGAAGATAAGGTCCGGCCTTAAAGCCCTCCGGTATTGAAAATCAGGACTCTGAAACGTCAAGCCAGGAATCAAGGTAAGAATCGTCTCCGCGCCCCAGGAACGCTCCCCCAAAATTATGAGCCGATACAAGAGGATATTATAGTCGATCTGAGATAAGAGGTTTGAAAAACTCTTTACGTGTGAAGTCTCTTATGAGTTTTTAAGCAGAGGATGGGCGGATCGGGGAGGGGTGTCTATGATGTATCCCGTATGTATGTCTATCAAGAAGGGCTAAGATGTTTAAATTAGAAGATTATAGAGGTATTGTCTCTGACGGGACTCTTTATGCGATATATCAAAAAGCAAGGAAATTGTATGGGAAAAGGATCGTACACATCAACTCTACCTATCATGGCGGAGGAGTTGCCGAAATTCTCAATTCTTTAGTTCCCCTTATGAATGAGGTGGGAGTTGAGGCCGGCTGGAGAAATCTTCGGGGGAACCCCGATTTTTTCACCATAACCAAAAAATTTCATAATGCACTGCAAGGCCAACATTCAAAATTTAGCAGGAGTGAGCAGAAGCTCTACGTAAGGACAAATGCTGACTTTGCGGTCTACACGCACATCGATCATGATTTAGTCATTATCCACGATCCTCAACCACTCCCCCTCATACAGTTCTATCGAAAGAAACAGCCCTGGATATGGCGCTGCCATATCGATATCAAGGGCGTGGGGGAGCCCCTGGCCTTGTTGAAAAAATTTATCCTGAGGTATGATCGGATGATTGTTTCCAGCGAAGAGTATATACTCAGGGAAATTCCTGTACATTGCAAGGTTATTGCTCCGGCCATTGATCCGAGCACTCTGAAAAACGCTCCACTCACGAGAACAGTTATCGATAAGACCCTCGAAAGATACCGGATTCCCACAGATAAGCCACTTGTTACCCAGATTTCACGGTTTGATAAATGGAAAGATCCGGAGGGTGTGCTGGCCGCTTTTCGATTGATCAAGGAGAAGGTCGACTGCCGACTGGTCTTATGCGGCAGTATGGCCTCAGATGATCCTGAAGGGATTATCATTTATGAAGTGATAAAGCGCAGGGCCGACGACCTCATAAAAGCAGGGGATGTTCTCTTTACTACTGTTGAAAACAATATCCTGGTCAATGCCTTGCAGAGAGTTTCAAGTGTTATATTTCAAAAATCCTTAAAAGAGGGCTTCGGACTTACGGTAACCGAGGCTTTATGGAAGGGAAAGCCTGTTATTGCCTCAAAGGTGGGAGGTATTCCCCTTCAGATTGATGATGGGATAAACGGTTTCCTGGTAGATCCCAAAGACATACAGGGCTGTGCTGACCGGGCCGTTGAAATATTGAAGAAACCGAAGCTGGCCGAAGACCTGGGGAGAAACGCCATAGAAAAAGTGCGACATAATTTCCTGATGACAAGATTACTTTCAGATTATCTGGATCTGATCAATGAGGAATTATCTTAATAGCGGTCTGTGATATGTATTTTCTCAGAAAGTCGACATGGTCGTAATTCCGAAGCACTGCGGCGGCCCGACGCCTTTCCTCCGAGGCAAGACTGACTTCCAGATCACAGAAAACCCGAAGCGGCACCTGGTCAAGCGGTAGCCGGCATGCCCGAATACGCTGTAGTTCTGCGACGAGCCGGGCCGGACTGGAAAAGAAGCGGGGCGTGTGAAGATCTATTCCTATCGGCAGCGGCGAAAACTTGGCATGTACATAGCCGTCATAGTTCTGAGTGTGCCAGGACACCAGCCAGGGGCAGTCAAGCAGTGTCTCGACAGTGGCCGCTGCCATGTCGGAAGGTATCGAGGCATCGCCGTCCGTAGTGATGAGAACGAAGGATTCCCGAATCGCCGGTAGCGCCCCGCGGACGAAATTGTCGAGATCACACGGCTTTCCATCCCGCGACCTCGTACTCAAACGCACCCATACGACACCGCGAGCGCTGGCATAGTGTCGGCGGAAGAACGATTCAGGCTGGCAGGATTCAGTCTCTTCGGCCCAATAGGAGTCTGGACCCTTGAAATCGCAATACCGGCTTATGCCCTTTGACCACAGGCACGGCGCATTATATTCCCCCCGGTACCCAGGTGGATCGGATCAGCAACCGCCTCAGTGCCCTGCAACTGCCAGGAAAGAATCTCATGGAGCGGCCAAAGAGTTTTTGAAATCGATCGTCATTTTAACCATTTATTTCCAGGCAGCCCTTTTCGTTGCCGGGAGTGAATCACGGTAGGCCTGATAGGTGGCTTCAATCCCTTTATCGAGAGGCGTTTCAGCTTTCCAGCCCATTGCGCTGAGCTTGGTGACATCTAAAAGCTTTTTGGGGGCCCCGTCCGGTTTATCCGTATTGAACCGTATTTCTCCCTTATATCCGACAATATCCCGGATTAATGAAGCAAGTTCACGAATGCTCATATCTTCCCCCGTTCCAATATTAGTTATCTCTGTATCTTTATAGTTGTCTATCAGGAATAAGCAGGCAGCGGCCAGATCATCTACGGAAAGGAATTCCCGCCGCGGCTCTCCGGTGCCCCAGATTTCAACAAAGGGCTTTTGCTGCATCCTGGCTTCATGGAATTTTCGGATCAGGGCCGGCAGCACGTGTGAGGTCGCAAGATCGTAATTATCATTGGGTCCATAGAGATTCGTGGGCATAACACACATGAAGCTGGTGCCATACTGTCGATTGTAGGCCTGGCACATCTTGATACCGGCAATTTTGGCAATGGCATAGGGTTCATTGGTTGGTTCGAGCCTGCCATCCAGGAGGTACTCTTCCCTGAGAGGCTGGGGCGCAAGCTTCGGGTAGATGCAGGAGCTGCCAAGGAAGAGCATCTTTTTCACCCCGAAGAGGTAAGCACTATGAATGATATTGGTTTGAATAGCCAGGTTCTGGTAGATAAAGTCGGCCGGTAAGGTGCTGTTGGCGCCGATGCCGCCCACTTTGGCTGCTGCCAGAAAGCAGTATTCGGGATGCTCCTGGCGAAAAAAGGCTTCAACCCCAGCTTGTCTGGTGAGGTCAAGCTCGGCACGGCTGCGAAGGAGCAGGTTATGATAGCCCTCCTCATTCAGTCGCCGGACTATGGCTGAGCCGACGAGCCCGAGATGTCCGGCGATATAGATTTTGGAAGATCGGTTCATTATCATTTTTGCCCAGCCATAATGCTCATTGCCACATCCTGGTGGTACTCCATTTCATCAAGGGCGCGAAGATCAGCATCGACCATGAGATGCACCAGTTTCCTGAAAGTGACCTTTGGTTCCCAACCAAGGATTTTCTTAGCTTTGCTTGAGTCGGCCAGCAAAGACTCAACCTCAGTAGGCCGAATATACCGGGGATCGGTTTCGACATATTCTTCCCAGGCAAGCCCGGCATGTGAAAATGCCTCCTGCATGAACTCTTTTACTGAATGTGCCTGGCCGGTGCCGATAACGAAGTCGTCCACTTTATCCTGCTGGAGCATAATCCACATGGCCTCAACATATTCGGGCGCATATCCCCAATCCCGGCGGGAGTTCAGGTTGCCGAGATAAAGCTTCTTTTGCAGCCCCGATTTAATCCTGGCTACGGCCCGGGTGATTTTCCTGGTAACAAAAGTCTCTCCACGACGTGGAGACTTATGGTTGAAAAGGATGCCATTACAGGCGGGAAGGTTATAGGCTTCGCGGTAATTCCTTACCACCCGGTAGGCGTATACCTTCGCTGCGCCATAGGGGCTTCGCGGCTGAAAGGGTGTGGTTTCATTTTGGGGTGCAGGGGCGCCGCCGAACATTTCACTGGAAGAGGCCTGGTAAAATCTGGCCTTTATCCCTGACTTCCTGATAGCCTCCAGGAGCCTGATCGTGCCGATAGCCGTGATGTCGCCGGTGTATTCAGGCATGTCGAAGCTGACCTTGACATGGCTTTGAGCGCCCAGATGATAAATCTCATCAGGTTGAATGTTATAAATCAATTCTGTCAGATGGCCTGAGACGGATAAATCACCGTAATGGAGGAACATTTTGAGCTTCATATCGTGCGGATTCTGATAGATATGCTCTATCCGACCAGTATTGAAGGTACTGGCCCGGCGTATGAGGCCATGGATTTCATAGCCTTTGGAAAGGAGTAATTCAGCCAGGTAGGAGCCGTCCTGGCCGGTTATTCCGGTGATAAGAGCTCTTTTCATAATGCCTCTCCTTACCATAACCTGTTTGGCCTTACAGAATTCAATGAGTTTAAGCTTTCTAAGATTCTGGGTCCACGGATGATTTTAGCCACCGTATGTATCGGTCGATAATGGCCCAAACCTTTTCAATGAATGATTTGCTCTTCCTTCTCTCCGAGCATACCGAACTGTGTCCAGGTAAGCCAGTAAGAGAAAAAGGAAGTATTTTTGTCAGGATGTTTACACGATTCAGCCGATTTTAACATATACAATTTTTAATATTTTTTTAACATAATATCGAAATTTGTACCTTGTTTCACGTTACATTATAATGTTTCAGCAAACTTAGACAGAATGAGAAACAAAAAGGTGATAGTTGGACGTGATGAGTAATGCTATATATAATGTTTCAGCAAATTTAGACAAAAAACCGGAAAGAGAGCATTATAAGTGAATAAAGATTCTGAGGATGAAAGCATTATCAAGGACATCGGATTATTAATGACAACTTATAATCGTCCCAAATATGTTTGGAAGACATTGAGAAGTTTAAAGAAGAGTGATTTAGGTCTTCTAAGAAGGATTATTATCGTAGATGATGGTAGTAATAGTAAGATTACCTTATGGTTCATTAAAAGATTTAACGTCGATAATATTAAAGTTGATGTGATCATAAAAGAGAGAGATGGAAATAAGATTCATACGAGTATGCTTAAAGGATGGAATATTTTATATAAGGATGACCAGATAAATTTTATTTGTAATTTAGATTCAGATACGATTGTCAAAAGACATTGGCTAAAAGAATTAAAAAAAAATATATGTAAGGGAAAAAAATGGTGAGAATAAAATACTTACTGGATTTAATGCAAATACGCATCCAGTGGTTGATACTTACGAGGATTATTATAGGAAGAGATCTATTGGTGGCTTAAATATGTTTTTTGATAAAGAAGTTATAGTTCCTCTACCCATACCGGTTCCTGTTGTTCCAGTTCCCACTTCTGCTTTCATTACTCCTCCTGTTACAACAACTGCGCCGGCAGTTACTTCGGGAATTTTTTTCTCTTTTGCTCCTCTTTTTTAAAGAGGAGGCAGAAGGCATTTCTTAAAGTTGCCAAAAAGCGGGGCCTGCTAAAATGGCGGGCCCTCTTCCCGACGTTGAGATCCTTTTTTGGTATTATCGTATAGAATTAAAAGTGGTGCATGAGAAACAGGGAGGCATAAAGGAAAAATCTTATACCATCTAAATAGATCTTATGACTCTCCAGCTGAGCGGTTCTTCCGCTATTACCTATGTCAATCTTAACGGCCGAAGAGAGTCGCCCCCTGGATTGGTCACCCAATTGGCCTGCTATGGATGCAGCCAGAGGATCACTGGGGTCAATATTTCATGAATATGATCTTTTATAGTGGTATATAAAATGCAACCGCTTATACGTATTGCAGGCAGTATTGAAAGTGTCATTTCGGATCAGGGTGAGAAATCTTCATAGGCCTCATACATGATCGAGATGACGGAAAGAATGAACGTGAGGGCTCATATCTATGAGCTCGTGCATCTTTATGCCGGTAAGCAGCTTTTTTTGGGGGGGGACATGAATAAAGGATTTAACTATGATTTATCTCATTCCTCAGCGTTGGGCTTTCATGAAGCTGAAGTCTCTCATAGTTGTCCTGATATTTTTACTCCTGTTACTCATTGATGCTCCGGAATATATAATCTGCTTACATCTAATCCCTGATGAAATACAGGATTTCTCCCTCGTTTTAGCTTATCAAAAAATAACAAGTGTCCAATATCACTTTGAAAATATCAATAGAGGAGATCAGGTTTTACCCTATTCGTTTATCCCCATAGGGGAAAGAGGGAAATCATATCTTCTCCGGAGAAAGAGTACCTGCCTATCAAGTCAGAACCTGATGCTTTCTCACCACCTTGGCCTTAAAAAGTCGGATGAATATTTGACAAGGAATACCCGCTTAAGGAGAGAGCACATAGATCAAGAAGGAAGTTTTAAACCTATCAAGCCTTCCCTCTTTGAATGCATGAAAAGCTTTAACCAAAGCTTATCGCCCATCCCAAGCCCTGATAGCCACCTGAGAATTTAGCCAAAACCTCTGCTCATAAGCAAGCTGAAATATCGAGATTTTGGGATTTCTTTATCCTTTGGGAGAGAAAGATGAAAGATATTGCTTAGAGGAAAAGAGAGATGTGGTTACCGGGAGAAGAGTTATGAGATACGACTATTCTCAAGAGAATCTGTATTTCAGTTTTTCAAGGCCTTAAACTTTAGAGAGAGGAGTGGAAACGATGGCAAGGATTGGCATATTTATCTGTCGATGTGGATCAAATATCGCCCGGAATATAGATATCCCGAAATTGGATCACTATGCCACCACGCTCCCTGGAGTGAGTTATGTAACTACTTACGATTTCATATGTTCTGAGGCAGGTCAAAGGTTAATTACCGAGGCCATTCGGAAACAAAACCTTGATGGAATAGTCATAGCTGCCTGCACGCCGGAAATATTCGAAGGAACTTTCCGCAGAGCTGTAACTCAGGAGGGATTTAACCCTTACCTGGTGGAGGTAGTTAACTTAAGAGAGCATTGTGCCTGGGTACATGAGGATGGAGATGAAGCCACAGCCAAAGCTCAGGATTCAATCCGGATGATGGTGGAAAAAACAAAAAGGAATCTTCCCCTCGTTCACATGAGGATTCCTCTTACCCGGAGAGCCCTTATTATCGGAGGGGGAATCGCAGGCCTTCAGGCTGCGCTGGATATTACCTCGGCCGGTTATGAAGTGTTACTCATAGAAAGGGATTCCTCCATTGGAGGACACATGGCCCAACTGGCCGGAACCTATCCCACCATGGACTGTTCCTCCAGTCTTCTCTGGCCGCGCATGAGAGAGGTTGTACAGAACCGGAAGATAAAGCTCTATACCTACTCTGAACTTGAGGAATTGAAAGGGTATGTCGGGAATTTTACAGCCGGGATCAGAAAAAAGGCGTGCTCTGTAGATCCGAATAAGTGCACGGCCTGCGGAGCCTGCCAGCAACAATGTCCTGTCTCGGTAACCAATGAGTTCGATGAGGGATTGAGTATACGCAAAGCCATCTATACTCCCTTTCCCCAGGCAGTGCCCGGTAAGCCCGTCATTGATCGGGAGCATTGCCTGAAATTCCAAAAGGAGGAGTGCGGGCTTTGCCAGACGGTCTGTCCAACCGGAGCCATTAACTTTCGGGAAGAGGATGAATTAATCACTGAGGAAGTCGGAGCAGTAATTGTAGCCACAGGGTATGGATTACTTACCAAAGATACCTATACCGAATACGGATACGGCCGTTATCCCGATCTTATCAACTCTCTTCAATTTGAACGATTGATCAATCCCTGCGGTCCGACCCAGGGAGAACTGAGAAGGCCCTCGGATGGAAAAATTCCCCAGACTGTTGTTTTTATACAATGTGCCGGCTCCCGGGATATCTCACAAGGGATACGTTACTGCTCGAAGATATGCTGCCTGTATACAGCCAAACATGTCCTGCTCTTTGGCCATAAATATCCGGATGGCAGGGCCTATGTATTCTATCTGGATATCCGGGCCTCAGGTAAAAGTCATGAGGAATTTGTGCGCAAGGCAATAGAAAAGGGTAAAGCAACCTATATCCGGGGCCGGGTCTCAGACATAACCATGGAAAATAATTACCTGACGGTCCGGGGAGCGGATACCCTTTCCGGCAGGCACGTGGAAATGAAAGCCGATCTGGTGGTTCTGGCCACCGCTCTTACTGCGGCTCAAGGAGTGGAGAAGCTTGCCCGGAAGTTAGGAATCACCTGTGACGATTACCACTTTTTCTCTGAGATTCATCCCAAACTTCGGCCTGTGGAAACCAAGAGGGAGGGTATCTTTCTGGCCGGCGCCTGTCAGTCGCCTCAGGATATCTCTGATTCTGTAGCCCAGGCAGGAGCTGCAGCCAGCAAAGTACTGGGACTATTCCATGGTGATGATCTTATCCGTGAACCCCTGATAGCCAGAGTCAATGAAAGTACCTGCACAGGCTGCCTTCATTGTCAGGATGTCTGCCCTCATTCCGCCATTGAGGTAAGAGATCTTCAGGATCGGAAAGGAAAGGTGACGAAAAAAGTTGCCTTCGTGAATAGGGGAAAATGTCAGGGATGCGGAACCTGTGCCGCTGCCTGCCGTTCAAAAAGCATTGATGTGGAAGGATTCACCAACCAGCAGATCTATGCCCAGATTAGGTCCATAGGTTCTTATGGTTAGAGTAGTCACTCAAATTCCCTTCACTCTCTTCCCCTTCACCCTTCCCCAGCAGGGTGAGGGGGAAGGGGGGGTGAAGGTGAACTGGTACACGCGAGCGGTTGTATTTACAATCTCAAGGAGTCATGATCGGCTAAAAACCATGACGTCAAAGAGGAGATGAAGAAGATGAGTATGCCCCCCAGCGAGATGAAAATAGAATTGAAAACAGAGGTAAAAAATGAAGGGATAAAGGATTGGCAGCCAAAAGTCATTGCCTTCATCTGCCAGAGGGGTCCTTACCTTGGGGCTGACCAGGCTGGCCTGAACCGCTTATCTTATAGCAGCCATCTTTCAATTATCCGGATACCTTGCATTAGCCGGGTAGATCTCCTCTTTCTCCTCAAAGCCTTTGATAAGGGAGCTGATGGCGTTTTGATAGCCAGTTGTCATGAGGGGGATTGCTGCCATTCTTCTCATCACTATCAATACCGAAAAAATTTATTCCTCTTTCAGAATCTCCTTGAATTTTGCGGATTTGATCCGAGGAGAATCCACTTCTCTTGTATTTCCAAAGATGAGGGAGACAAATGGTCCAATTTAGTGAATGAGGTAATAAGCAAGGTAAGAGAAGCCGGACCATTTCCTACCCGTCGCCGCCAAGAGGGAGAAAGATTATGATTGAACTTTTGCGGAGGAAAGCGAGAGAACTCTTAATCAGCAAGGAAGTCCCCTTCATTATCGGTTATGGTGAATCCTGGCGAAGGGTAAGTAATGGATCAGAGGAGAGGATAATTACTCCTCTCATTATTAGCCGGGAGGAAGAGGTCTCCTCCCTGGTCTGGAATGAACATTGCCACTTTAACCTTTCCGCTTATTTGATCAAGAAGGAGATGAAAAAGGAAATAAGGGACCGCCATAAGATAGGTATTATTGCCAAAGGCTGTGATGCCAAAGCTATCAGTGTGTTGATTCAGGAGAATCAGATACAGAGGAAGAATCTCTACATAATTGGTTTGACGTGTAAGGGTGTATTAGCGGAAGAGAAGGATCAATTAAAGGCGGAAAAATGCTCTTCCTGTGAGCTGAGAATCCCTCCTCTCTTTGATCTTTTCATTGCTTTCTCTGACGGGCCCTGTAAGACAGGTGAGGAGGACTTCTGGAGAAAAATTGACTTTGATCGTAAATCGCAAGGGATAATCGAGCAATTAGATACGATGAGTGGTCTTGAGAGGTGGAAATACTGGCAGGACCAATTCCAGAAGTGCGTCCGGTGTTATGCCTGTAGAAATGTCTGTCCCTTGTGCTACTGTGATACCTGTGTAGCCGATCAAAGTGATCCTCCATGGATTGAGAAAAGCCCGCTTTGGCCGGGAAATCTCTTCTTTCATATCATGAGGGTATTTCACCTGGCCGGCAGGTGTACTCATTGCGGAGCATGTGAAAGGGCCTGTCCTGCAGGCATCCCTTTAACTGTCCTGAATCAGAAAATGGCTCAACTGGAAAAAGGTGGTGATGAGAATGATAACCAGGCTTATTACTCGAGATAGCTTAAAAAGGCTCATCTCCAATATCTTACCCAACTTTCAGGTAATTGCGCCGGTGAGCGGAGAAAAAATTTCCTTTTTTAAACGAATTTCGGCCTATGAGGAAATTGATTGGTCGGAAAGGTATACCACCAAGCCTCCTAAGGAATTTCTTTTTCCTGCAGCCGAGGATCTTTTTCAATTCCGGATTAAGAATAAGGAAATTCTCCTTTCTGAGCCTGACAGCCATCACGGCCAGAAGATTATCCTTGGAATTAAGCCGTGTGATGCGGCCGGCCTTAAGATTTTAGATCAGGTTCTTTTACATGATGGGATTGATCTGCCCTATATTTCCCTCAGGGAAGACACTCTTCTCATTGGTCAACTGTGCCGGAAGCCGGGCACGTACTGTTTTTGTACCTCAGTCGGTGTTCATCCCCATGACTGTCATAACATGGATCTTATGCTGGCAGACCTTGGAGAAGATAAAATCCTGGTTCAGGTGGTAAGCCGGAAAGGGGAGGAGTTTGTCACCCTGGATGATAATAGTCGAACGCTCGACCGGGACATGCTGTTGATTTGTGATGGGGAGGAGCCAGTGGCGATTGCGGGGGTAATGGGTGGCCTTAACTCCGAGGTTACAGATTCGAC
>JBLIRT010000004.1:0-39913 GCA_049472445.1 bacterium | reverse complement strand
GATACGTTCTTGGTCATTACTGGCCTCTTTTGTTGGGACGTCTCATCCCTCGAAAAATTTCCTGAAGTGCCTCAGAGAAGAAGATAGGGCCATCATAAAGGATAAATTATCCGATTTTAGTTTATCTTAATTCCGATTTGAACAATATAGTATTCCGAAAACAGGGTTGACTTTATGGCTACAATTTTGTATTACTTATATCTTATTCAGGTCGACTGCCTCATGGAGATCGAGAAGAGATTGATCGAGAAGAGATTGATCGAGATTCAGGTTTTATCAAATCGGTAAAGGAGGTGAGGCTGAAGAGTAAAAACGATAAAAGAATTTTCTGCAAAGAGTCGAAAAGGTTCGGGGGGAATGTGCGGGGCCCGGAGAGAGGAAGATTTCTTTCTCACATCTTGATTTTACTCACCCATTTCAGCATTATGGATCAACATCCTGCCTTCCGCTGCCAACAGAAGTAACCAGAATTGAAAGAGTGATTACAGAAAGAGGAGAGAGAAAAAGATGATAGAAAGAAAGAGATGGTTTATCTTGATAGCCCTGGTAATTTCGGTTATCTTCATGTGTCATGCCAACTCAGGAAAGGCCGCTACCCTGGAATGGTCGGGAGAGGTTAAAGTCAACCTCGGCGTTACTGACAGGGGAGATGATGGTGGTTCATCCAGTGGCATTATGCTGGATGAGGTAGTCTTGAACCTCGAGGCTGATGTGGTTGAAAATGTCAACGCCACAGCCGTGATCAAATATGAGGAAGAGGAGCTGTTTTTGGATGAAGGGTATCTCACCCTGACCCAGTTCGTCAACCAGCCGATGAAGCTTCTTGCCGGAAAGAGGGTCCTTCCCTTTGGTGTTTTCAATAGTCACCTGATAACTGATCCCCTGACCCAGGATAAATATGAAATCAATGCGCCCGGTCTCACCCTGGCCTTTTCCCAGGAGGCCCTGCAGGGCCTGGAATTCTCCCTTTCGGTTTATTCTGATCCCAATGGAGATGATGACCTCGGCGACTTCATCTTAAACGTTACCATGGCCCCAACGGACCTGGTCAACTTCAGCGTTTATTTCGATTCCGCCCAAGGTGTGGACAGAAATAATACGGCCGGAGTGAGCCTGGGTGTCGTGGTCGAGAATTTGACCGTTGATTTCGAATATATCACCGCCCTGGAGAGAGATGCAGATGCCAAGGAAACCGCTTTCTCCCTTGCGGGAGCCTATCAGCTTCTGCCGACCTTTGAGGTGGCCCTGCGGTACGAGGGGTATGATGATGATACAGGCGTCGATGAGAAATTCAATGAGGAAACCTTAGAGGGCCTTGAGTCACGCCTGAGTGCCGGTATCAATTATGAATTATATGAGCACACGAACCTGGGTGCTGAATTCAGAATGTCCTCATATGAGCTCACTGATGATACCAATGAATGGGGCGTTCAGTTGAGTGTTGAGTTCTAAGATTTCCCCAAGGGGACTTTCGAGGGCCGGAATCATTCGGAAGTCCCCGTTTTCCCATGAACATGCCGACCTGCGCCTTACCCTTTTCCATCATTCCGGATCGCTTATCATTGATCCCGGCCATCCCCTCTGACCTGCCATCTTCCCATGTTCATTCATCCGGATGGTTTCTTTTGACATTGCGGGCAGAAACAGGTTCCCCTCCCCGCCACTTTGGTCTTGGCAATGAGGGTCCCGCAATGCCGGCAGGGCAGGGCGTATCTTCCATAAACCTGGTGCAAAGTCTGATACTGTCCTCGCTGGCCGGATGCTTCGGTGTAATTCCGGACAGAAGATCCCTTTTTTTGAATGGCAGCCTTGAGAATAGCCTGCATCCTATGATATAAGAAATGAATCTCCTCCGCTGACAGTGCGACCGGTGATGTCTCAGGATGAATTCGAGCCTGGTGAAGAATTTCATCAATGTAGATATTACCTAACCCCCCGAGAAAGGTTTGATCGAGTAATACCGATTTAATCCTCCCCTTCTTGCGGCCAAGTCTGGAGGAAAATGAGGCGAGGGATATTTCCAATGGATCCGGCCCTGTGGGATTACGGCCAAGCCAGTCGCCCCACTCTTCGGGTGTGAGAATCTGAAGGAACCCGAATTGGCGAATGTCCCGATACCGAAGCTCCAACTCATTCCCATCCAGGGACATAACGACATGAGTATGCTTGAGAAAGGGATCGCCAGGCAGGTTTATCAACAATTGACCGGTCATTTTTAAATGGATTCGCAGATGCCAGCCATCCGACAGATCTATAATAATTGTTTTCCCTTGACGGAAAATATCGGTCACAGTCCTGCCGATCAAGTAATCAGGGGCTCCGCATGCGGCATGGATGATCTTGGGCAGAAGAACAGTGATCCCGGAAATTTCCCGGCCAAGGATATGTGGCCGCAGGCTTTGGACGATGGTTTCCACCTCCGGCAATTCCGGCATGACAGCCTCCTCCTGGTAGCTATATTTCTTTCAGCTTTACAAGGGCTTATAAAAAATAATGAGCATGGGCAGAAGGGAAACTCAAGTCGGGGATTCTCTTGACATTCCCGCTTTCCCTGTGATACATTACCCAATATTTTATCAAACAATTCGTACATATTCATCCTTTAAGAAAGGAGTTGGTCATGGCCAAAAGGGGGAGACTTTCTCTTTCATTCCTGCTCTTTTTTACCATGTTGGGTTGGATAGGGATGGCAGGAGCGGCAACTATCCCACAAGATGCCCAAAATCACAACAGATTGGGAAATGAGTATTGCGAAAAAGGTGAATTTGAAAAGGGAGCAGAAGAATACGAAAAGGCTATCAAGCTATTTCCGAATTACGTTGATGCTCTCTATAACGTGAGCATGACCTATTATTTGGACCTGAAGAATTATGAGAAAGCTATTCCATATATGAAGCAGTTTTTGCAGTTGGAAAGCAAAAGTGATGATGCCCGGCAGTTAAGGGAATGGCTGAGCGATGCTGAGCAGAAATATGCAGCTATGAGGGAGTCGGAGGGTAAAGAAAGTGCCTCGGTTGCTGTCATGATGGGAAGGGAAAAAGCCCCGGAGCAGGCGAAAGTCCCGAAGGAAGCGGCCAGGGTCGCTGAATCGGTCACGGAAACGGATGCCCCTTCTGTGTCTCAGGCAGTGGCTGAGAAAACGGTCAGACCTCCCATGCAGCCGGCCTTACCGGAGGTGGCCGAGGCTCCTTCACCGGAGAGGGGAAAAGATACTTCCACCTCTGCTGAATCGGCGGTCAAAGCGGCTACACCTCCGCCTCAGGCCATCCAGCCCCCCCCCGCAGTCAAGGAAGAGATCAGTCCCGTTGTTCAACCAGCCTTACCGGAGGTGGCCGAGGCTCCTTCACCATCAAAGGAAGAGAGTACCGCAGCCTCTCTGAGGGAAGAGGCTCAAAGGCATAAGGAAAAGGGAAATGAATACAATCGCCTCGGGAAGCCTGAAGAGGCGGTGAAATGGTATGAAAGGGCCTTGGAGATATATCCTGAATACACGGATGCGCTTTACAATATAGGCAAAACCTATGATTTTGACCTCAAGGATTATGGAAAGGCAAAATACTATTATGAGCAATTTCTGCGAAATGAGCCCCCAACCTCTCCGGATTTTTTTGAGGTGAAAGACTGGCTGGCCAGGGTAGAGAAGGCTCATCAGGAGCAGATTGAAAAAGCTGAATTGGAAGAGAGGGAAAAACGTGAGCGGGAAAGAATAGCCCGGGCGGAATTGGAGAAAATGCAGAAGGCTGCTCAGGAAGCAGTGAAAAGGGCAGAAAACATTGCCGTAGGACCATCTTCGGGAACACAGATAGCTGTTATTCCGACAGGGTCTCCCGGAGGGAAACAGGTATCAGTTACTCCGAAGCCGGTGGAGTCCAAAAGTCCTCCTTCAGGAAGGCCGCGAGAGTCGGTTGCGAAAAGAAAACCAGGTGCCGGTGGGGAGAGGCTGGCAGGATTTATCACCAAAGGACTGCTCCCCGGCCTGCCGGAAGACAGGAATTTGGCAGAATCTCAGAAGGTCGCCTCACGGCAGCCTCTTGAGCCGTCAGTTCAGGAAAAGAAACCGCAGATTCCCCCTTCAGCCGATCAGCCGGCTTCATCGCGGACAGCTCTTACGCCGCCACCGCCACCGCCTCCCCTCCCTGGAGCACAAAAAGTTGCCGTTGCTGCGGTACCTTCAAAAACTGATACGCCGCCCTCAGGCAGTCCGGCGGTCAAGGATCGACAGGTTGTCATTGAGACCGTAATCCCGAAAGATTTGATCGATACACCATCGGAAGCCATGAGCATGGAGCGTATGAGGCAGGAAATGGTGGACCTTTTGGTTCAATACAAGGCGAAATCGCCTCGTCAACTGGCTGATCTATTCTCCCGGAAGATTTATAGCAACATTCTGCCTTCCGGCGAAAAGGTTTCATATTTCCAGTTGGAAGGGAAGGATTTAGTGAACCTCCCGTACGCCATTATCTTGACGGAGGAGGAGAGAATAGCGCTGGAACGTGAGAAATGGGACCTGTATAAATCCATCAAATCCAAAGAATCCAGAGATAGATTGCATGAGGTCCTTACCATCTTGCGTGACGGTTATAAGATTGTTTCCGATTCAATGGACAGGAACTGAACATGGGGAGCGAGATGAGAAGTAATAATATCACCAAAGGATTAGAAAGAGCACCGCATCGGGCCTTATTGTACGGAACCGGGTTTCCAAAAAGCGCTCTGGATCTGCCGAAGGTAGGAGTCGCCTCATCCTTTACTGATTTGATTCCAGGGCATGTCGGCATGAGAGATCTTGAAAGGGCCATTGAGAAAGGTATTCATTCCGGCGGAGGATACGCCTTTCTTTTTGGAATTCCAGGTATTTGTGATGGTATCGCCATGGGACATGCCGGTATGAAATACTCTCTGCCTTCTCGCGAGTTGATCGCCGACATGGTGGAAACGATTGTTTCCGCTCATTCCCTTGATGGGGTGATCCTGCTCACCAATTGTGATAAAATCACTCCCGGAATGCTTATGGCTGCTGGCCGACTGGATATTCCGGCCATAGTCGTAACGGCCGGCCCCATGCTTTCAGGTCGATATAAAATGCGAAAACTATCACTGGTACGAGATACCTTTGAGGCGGTAGGACGATGCCAGCAGGGGCTTATCCCGGAAGACGAGGTGGCTGCTCTGGAGCTCGAGGCCTGCCCGGGTGTTGGTTCGTGCCAGGGTTTATACACGGCTAATACCATGGCTTGCGTGACCGAGGCACTCGGCATGTCACTGCCGGGGTCGGCTACGGCCCTGGCTGTATCAGCCAAGAAGAGGAGGCTGGCTTACGAGAGTGGACGTCAGATCATCTCCCTGATCAGGGAGGGGATAACTCCCCGTCAGATCATGACGCAGGCTGCTTTTGAAAATGCCATAAGAATTGATATGGCCCTGGGAGGATCGACCAATACCGTTCTGCATATTCCGGCTATAGCCGCTGATGCCGAGGTGAATGTCTCCCTGGATCTTTTTGATCGCTTGAGTAAAGATACGCCCCATATATCCAGTTTACGGCCGGGTGGAGACTATTTCATGGAAGATCTGGAATATGCCGGAGGGATTCCCGCCGTTTTAAAAAGATTGGCCGGAAAACTGAAGGACAATCCGACCGTAGCGGGCTGCTCCATTACCAGGATTGCTGCTGAGGCCGAGATTTTTGATGAGGACATTATTCGCCCCATGGAAAACCCTTATCATAAGGAAGGTGGGATTGCCGTTTTGCGGGGAAATCTGGCTCCGGACGGAGCCATTGTCAAACAGTCAGCAGTGAGTGAGAAGGCTATGCGTTTTACCGGTCGGGCCCGCGTCTTCGATTCTGAAGAGCAGGCCATGCAGGCTATTATGAAAAAGGATATGAGCGAGGGAAGTGTCGTTATCATCCGGTATGAGGGTCCCAAGGGAGGCCCCGGCATGCGGGAGATGTTATCACCTACTTCCGCCCTGGTTGGTATGGGATTATCTGAAAAGGTGGCTTTAATTACCGATGGCCGGTTTTCGGGAGGCACCCGGGGGCCCTGTATCGGCCATACATCTCCCGAGGCCATGGAGGGAGGTCCCATAGCCCTGGTTCAGGATGGAGATATGATCAGTATTGATATACCCGGGCGTAAGCTGAACTGGGAGATCGACGAGAGCACAGCGGCTGAGCGGAGAAAGAAGTGGACTCCTCCCGAAGGGCGTGTGAAAAAAGGATATCTGAAGCGGTATGCCCAATTAGTAACTTCAGCGAATACCGGGGCTGTCTTCCGAAAATAGAAGTTTCAATTCAATATGACCCTCCCTTTGGTTCCTTTGACCAATCTTTTATATAAGGAGTAAGCCTTGAAAATCAGCGGCTCGGAAATATTTGTGCGGAGTCTGAAAGAGGAGAAAGTAAAGCATATCTTTGGCTTTCCCGGTGCTGCCATTTTGGGAATTTATAACTGTCTGTATGATGAGCCGGATATCCAGCATATTACGGTCCGCCATGAGCAGGGAGCGATTCATGCAGCCGACGGATATGCCAGGGCATCCGGAAAACCGGGCGTTTGTCTGGTAACCTCCGGCCCCGGAGCGACCAATATCGTGACCGGACTGGCTACCGCTTATATGGATTCAATTCCACTGGTTGCCTTTACCGGTCAGGTTCCGACCAGCATGATCGGTAATGATGCCTTTCAAGAGGCAGATATCGTAGGAATCACCCGCTCCATTACGAAACATAATTACCTGGTCAGCCGGGTGAAGGATCTGGCCGGGATTATAAAAGAGGCCTTTTATCTCGCCCAAACCGGACGACCCGGACCGATCCTGGTTGATCTTCCCAGGGATGTCCTCATGGACGAGACAGACTTTCAGTATCCATCACAGGTGTCGATCCGAGGGTATAAGCCGAATTACACAGGACATCCCAGGCAAATTGAGGCGGCCCTGAAGCTGATTAACAAGGCTAAGCGCCCTATCATTTATGCCGGCGGAGGAGTTATTCGCTCCGGAGCTATGGAAGAATTACTGGCCTTTGTTCAAAAGGCCGGAATTCCGGTTACCAACACCCTTTTGGGGCTGGGCGGCATACCGGGGGATCATCCACTGTTTCTGGGCATGCTGGGTATGCATGGAACCAAGTATGCCAATTTGGCGGTGACCCAGTGTGATTTACTTATTGCGGTTGGCGCCCGGTTTGATGACCGGGTTACCGGAAATCTGGCCAAATTTGCATCAAAGGCCAAATATATTCACATAGATATTGATCCGGCGGCTATCAGTAAAAGCGTTAAGGTCCATTTACCCATTGTCGGAGACGCCAGACTGACCCTGCAAAAGATCAATGAAGCTGTCATTCCGGGTGATTATTCAGCCTGGCTCCAGCAGATTGAAGCATGGAAAAAGGAGTTTCCCCTCTCTTATCAGAAGAGTGAGGAAGTTATCAAGCCTCAATACGTGATAGAGGAGATTTACAGACTGGTTAACGATAAGGCTATTATCGCCACGGAGGTAGGACAGCATCAAATGTGGGTTGCTCATTATTATAAATTCAATGCCGACCGGACATTGATAACTTCCGGGGGGCTGGGAACCATGGGCTTTGGCTTTCCGGCGGCCATCGGAGCTCAGATAGCCTGTCCTGACCGGATCGTTTTCGATATTGCAGGAGACGGGAGTTTCCAGATGGTTTCCCAGGAGTTGGCCACCGCGGTCCAATACCAGGTGCCGGTTAAGATAGCTATTCTCAATAATCAGTACCTGGGAATGGTTCGGCAGTGGCAGGAATTGTTTATGAACAAGCGGTATTCGGCTACACCAATGGAAGTTGCGCCCGATTTTGTGAAATTGGCTGAAGCTTATGGAGCTGTAGGGCTGCGGGCCACGAGACCCAGCGAAATCAGCTCGGTCATTGCCGAGGCTGTTTCGGTCAAGAAGCCGGTAGTAATCGACTTTCGAGTAGCGCGTGAGGAGAATGTCTTTCCTATGGTTCCTGCGGGTGCAGGACTGGCTGAGATGATTTTATCCTGAAAGGAGAGTTTCTCAATTGAAAAAGACAGGAGCCAGGATATTCGTGGAAACCCTGCTCGAACAAGGCGTGGATACCATCTTCGGCTATCCCGGCGGGGTATTATTGCCTATTTATGATGAGCTGTATAGTGCCAAGATCCGCCATATCCTTTCGCGACACGAGCAGGGAGCGATCCATGCAGCGGACGGGTATGCCCGGGCCACAGGGAAAACAGGGGTAGTGATAGCCACATCGGGGCCGGGGGCCACCAATCTGGTGACCGGATTAGCCACTGCCGCCATGGATTCTATACCCCTGGTTGCCTTTACCGGCCAGGTTCCAACGCATATGCTGGGAAATGACAGCTTCCAGGAAGCAGATATCTATGGGATTTCCATACCTGTCACCAAATATAATTACCTGGTCAAGGAGACGTCACGGTTGAAACAGGTGATGTATGAGGCTTTTCACCTGGCGAAAACCGGCCGGCCGGGACCGGTTCTCATTGACCTTCCCAAGGATATACAAACGAATGAGATTGCCAATCCGCCTATTCCCGAGCTGACCTTACCTGAAAAAACTCTGTATCCGTATCCCTTCAGAGATCGTGAAAAGCAGATGGAAAGGATCATCACCTTGATCCAGAAAGCCCAACGACCGGTTATTTACGCCGGAGGGGGTATCATTACAGCCGGTGCCCACGAGGCACTGCGGATGCTGGCCGAGAAGGCATCTATACCGGTAACCACGACTCTCATGGGCAAGGGAGGCTTTCCTGATGCACACCCGTTGAGTCTGGGTATGCTTGGCATGCACGGAACCCGGTATGCCAACTACGCGGTATCCGAATCTGATTTACTCCTGGCTGTAGGAGCAAGGTTTGATGATCGGGTGACCGGTAAGATTTCAGCCTTTGCTTCGAAAGCAAAAATCATCCATATTGATATAGATCCGGCTGAGGTCGGGAAAATTGTCAACGTTGATGCCTCTCTCCTGGGAGATGCCAGAGAAGTTCTCACCGAGTTGCATGATAGAGTGAAAGAGCAGTCTCCATCCGGGTGGCTGGAGCAGGTGAATCGATGGAAAAGGGACTACCCCTTATCTTACAGGAAAAGGGAGGGGATCATTTGCCCTCAATATGTAGTGGAGCAAATCTATGAGCTGACCGGCGGCAAGGCTATTATTACCACAGAGGTGGGGCAGAACCAGATGTGGGCGGCTCAATACTATAAATGCACTGAGCCCCGCACCTTCATCAGCTCCGGAGGACTCGGAACCATGGGTTATGGATTCCCTGCCGCCATAGGGGCCAAGATCGGCTGCCCGGAACGTATCGTTTTCGATATTGCCGGGGATGGCAGCTTCCAGATGAATATTCAAGAGCTGGCCACTGCGGTTCACAATAAGGTGAACGTGAAGGTGGCTATTTTAAATAATGGATATCTGGGTATGGTGCGGCAGTGGCAGGAACTCTTTTACGGGAAGAGATATTCGCAGACCCCCCTGAATGGGAATCCTGATTTCGTCAAGATTGCCGAGGGTTACGGGGCGGCAGGCATCCGGGTTGAGAAGCCTTCCGAGGTTCCTTCAGCCGTTCAGAAGGCCATTGAGCTGGATAGGCCGGTAATTATCGACTTTCACGTTGACCAGGAAGAAAATGTCTACCCCATGGTACCTCCAGGGGGAGCAATTAATGAAATGATGGATAGGGAAGATACATGAAACACATTATCTCTGTTTTAGTACGGAACCATCCCGGCGTGTTGTCACATGTCGTAGGACTGTTTACCCGTCGCTCTTATAATATAGAAAGTCTGGCCGCCGGAGTGACTGAAAATCCGGAAGTTACACGGATAACGATTGTCGTCGCGGGAGATGAGAAGGTCTTGGATCAGGTGATGAAGCAGGCCAATAAACTGGTGGATGTCCTGCAGGTAACTGACTTGAAATATAATCAGGCTATTACCCGGGAATTGACCATTATTACGGTGAGGACCACGACTACTCGATCCCGTAGCGAAGTGATTGAAATTGCAAATGTTTTCGGGGCCAAAATTGTCGATATGTCGGAAGATACCCTGACTCTGGAATTATCCGGAACCGAACGGGTCCTTCAGAACATGGTCCGTCTGCTCAGCCCCTTCGGCATTGATGAGATGGCCAGGACAGGCATGATCGCCCTTTCCATGAAAAGCAGCGGACCATAGAGATAATCATGAGATTTTCAGACCATATATACCGCAGGAAAAAGAGCCTTGTCTTATTTCCACGAACAGAGAACGGAAAAAAAATTGAGGGGAAGAGCTTAGAGGGGGAAAGAATTGCGACACACCATATCCGTTTTTGTTGAAAATAAGTTTGGTGTTCTGGCCAGGATTGCTAACCTGTTTAGCGCTCGCGGATTCAACATTGACAGCTTGTCAGTGGGAGAGACGACAGATCCGACCATTTCCCGCATGACCATTGTCACGCGTGGTGATGATCAGATCATTGAGCAGGTAATCAAACAGTTGCGTCGTCTGATTGATGTAATCAAGGTCATCGATCTCACCCAGAGCGATTTTATGGAACGAGAGATGGTCCTGGTCAAGGTGGAAGCCCATCAAGCCCATCGAGCGGAAATCTTACGGATTGCTGAGATTTTCCGCGGCAAGATTATTGACGTGAATCCCCGGACTATGACCATGGAGGTTACCGGAAGCGAAGATAAGATAACTGCCTTGATTGATTTACTGAAGCCCATAGGAATCAAGGAGATTGCCCGGACGGGGAGGGTTTCTATGGCCCGGGGGAAACAAGAAAGGAATGAGGGGATACGATCAACAGAGGTCTAACTATCAGGGAGGTCAGAGAATGGCAAAAATGTATTATGAAAATGATGCTGATTTAAAGTATTTGAATGGAAAGACCATTGCCATAATCGGCTATGGAAACCAGGGGGCGGCTCAGGCCAGAAATTTAAAAGACAGCGGCTTGAAGGTTATCGCCAGCGAGGTCAAGGGAAGCTCGCAGTGGAAGCAGGCTGAAAAGGATGGGATGCCCGTTATGACCACGCCTGAAGCTGCCGCCAAAGCAGATGTAATCCAGATTCTTATCCCCGATCAATTCCAGGCTGAAGTATATGAGCGGGATATAAGAGAGCATATGACCGAGGGAAAGGCCCTGGTTTTTTCTCATGGGTTTAACATCCACTTCGGCCAGATTGTGCCGCCGGATGATATTGATGTTTACATGGTGGCTCCAAAGGGGCCCGGCTACCTGGTCAGGGAGACCTATGAGCAGAATAAGGGGGTCCCGGCGCTCATCGCTGTCCAGCAGGATGCCACAGGAAACGCCAGGAACATGGCCCTGGCGCACGCCAAGGGCATTGGTGCAACCCGGGCAGGGGTTCTGGAAACAACCTTCGCCGAAGAGACGGAGACAGATTTATTTGGTGAGCAGGCCGTACTGTGTGGCGGCCTATCAGAACTCATTAAAGCAGGATTTGAAACCCTGGTCGAGGCAGGGTATCAGCCCGAGATTGCTTACTTTGAATGCTGTCATGAGGTCAAGCTGATCACCGATCTCATTTATGCCAAGGGAATTACCGGGATGAGACAGGCCATCAGTGATACTGCCGAATATGGGGACTTGACTCGGGGAGGCCGCGTGATCAACGAGTATGTACGCAGTGAGATGAAGGATATTCTGGCCGAGATCCAGTCCGGAGAGTTTGCCCGGGAATGGATCCTGGAGAATCAAGCTCATCGTCCGGTCTTTAATGCCCTCCGAAGAGAGCAGAAAGAGCACATGATTGAAAGGATCGGGGCAACCATTCGAGGTATGATGAGCTGGCTGAAGAAGTAATGATGAGATGAGAATACCCATAGCCAAAGAAGGTTTCCCCGTTATTGCTATTCCCTTTGCTCTGGCCGTTATATCCCTGTTGGCAGGATTCTCCTGGCCGGCGGGGATACTCCTGGCCCTGACCCTCTTCACCCTTTATTTTTTCCGGGATCCGGAGCGGCACATCCCCGTAGATAAGGGAGCCATCCTGTCTCCCGCAGATGGAAAATTGATTCAGATCCGCGAGTTACCGGCCGGCGAGGCCCTGGAATGCCCGAGCATTTGCCTGAGCATATTCATGTCCGTTTTTAATGTCCATGTGAATCGAATGCCATATGACGGGAAAATCTTAAAGAAGACATACAATCCTGGAAAGTATCTTCCTGCCTTTCGGGAGAAGGCCTCTTTGCTCAATGAGCAGACATCCATCTGCATGGATACCGAGGGAGGGCCGTTACGCGTAACTCAGATAGCCGGCCTGATTGCCCGCCGCATCGTCTGTAAGGTACAGGAGGGCGATATCGTGCCTCGGGGGGAGCGTTTTGGCCTCATCAAGTTCGGGTCCCGGCTTGATCTGTACCTGCCTCAAAAGAATACCCGCGTCGTGGCTCAAATAGGAGACCGGGTGAGAGCAGGTGAGACTGTTATGGCCTGCTTCCATTCTTTCCCTTCGATACCATAACCTGAGCTGAAGGATCTTCAGTGGAGATATTTTTCATCTTTTAAAAACGAGGAGGTCGAAACGACAGCCATGGAAATGCAGGATCAGATTGCCCGGATTTTTCAGAGGAGTATTGAGGTCAAGAAGGCTTTTTTACAATCACAGGGAAGGCAATTGGAGGAGGTAGCCTTAAACGTGGTCCAGGCCTTGAAGGGAGGGAAAAAGGTACTGCTCTTTGGAAATGGCGGGAGTGCGGCTGATGCGCAACATCTGGCGGCCGAATTTGTCAACCGCTTTTTGTATGACCGTCCGGCCCTGCCGGCCATTGCCCTGACCACAGATAGTTCAGTATTAACCAGTATCAGTAATGATTATGAGTATAATCGGATATTCTCACGCCAGATCGAAGCCCTCGGCCAGAAGGGTGATGTGGCCATAGGCCTGAGCACCAGCGGTAATTCCCCCAATGTCCTCCTGGGCTTGAAAAAGGGGAGGGAGATGGGGCTCTTTACGGTAGCCTTCACCGGCCATGACGGCGGGAAAGTAAGAGATGTGGCTGAAGTCTGTCTGGTTGTGCCCTGCCGGGAGACACCCCGGATACAGGAGACTCATATTACTATGGGCCATGCTCTTTGTGAACTTGTGGAAGGTGTTCTATTCCCCAGGGAAGAGATGAAATGAGCCTCAGGAAATTATTCTCCCCGATAAAGATTGAAAAATTAAAGACCAGGCCGCTCGTTGAGCGGAAAAGTAAAGTGAGAATTGACCACTTTGCCAAACCAGGACTAAAGGGCCAGACTCTGGCAGCCTTTATGGAAGGGTTGCCGAAGATTCTGGCGGGTGAGTCTCTTCGCGTTGTCGTGGATCGAATAGCCGGGGCGGTGAAGGGTGAAAAGGGAGTCATCATGGCCATGGGCGCACATGTTATAAAGTGCGGCCTCAGTCCGGTCATCATCGACCTGATGCAGCGAGGCATTCTGGCTGGACTGGCCCTGAATGGGGCAGGTGTCATTCATGACTTTGAGGTGGCTGTTCATGGGCAGACCTCGGAAGATGTGGACCAGGCGATTGTCAGGGGTGAATTTGGTATGGCTGAGGAGACAGGGCGGATGCTCAACCAGGCCATAAACGAAGGAGTAGAGGCCGGCCTGGGCTTGGGTGAGGCGGTCGGCAGGCGGCTGGCCGAGATCGATTCCCCCTTTCAGTCCTTCAGCCTACTGGCTGCTGCTTACCGGCTTCAAATCCCGACTACCGTTCATGTAGCCATTGGCACCGATATTATTCATATGCATCCTGAGGCAAGAGGAGATTTGATAGGATTGGGGAGTATGCAGGATTTTCGCCTCTTCTGTTCGCTTATCACCACTCTCCATCAGGGTGGAGTTTATCTGAACATAGGCTCTGCTGTGATACTGCCCGAGGTGTTTTTAAAGGCGGTAACCCTGGTCCGAAACCTGGGATATCCGCTGCAGGATTTTACCACGGTGAACCTGGATTTCAGGCAGCACTATCGACCTGAGACCAATGTGGTGCGAAGACCGGTAATCGGAGGGGGAGAGGGATTTTCTCTTACCGGCCACCATGAAATCATGATTCCCCTCCTGGCTGCAGCGGTTGTTGAAGCGTTGGAGGCATGAAGAAAGAGCGTGTAGATAAACTCCTCCATGAGAGGGGTCTTGCTCCCAGTCGTGAGAGGGCGCGGGCCCTGGTTATGGCCGGTAAGGTATTTACGGGGGATAGCAGGATCGATAAGCCCGGCCAGTTGATAGCCCTTGGTGCGCCGCTGACGATTAAAGAGCCCATCCCATATGTCAGCCGGGGAGGAATCAAGCTGGAGAAGGCGATCAGGGAGTTCGGCCTTTCCATCTCCGGAAAGTCAGTCCTGGATGTGGGGGCTTCGACCGGTGGATTCACTGATTGTCTGCTGCAGCACGGCGCCGGGCAGGTTTATGCGGTTGATGTCGGTTATGGCCAGATGGACCCCAGAATAGCGCACCACCCCAGGGTAGTTCTCAGGGATCGAGTGAATATCCGGTATGTATCGCCATCTGACTTTCCCGTGCTCTTTGACTTGATCACCATTGATGTCTCCTTCATTTCCCTGCGTCTTGTCCTGCCTGTAGTGAAAAAGCTCCTGGCTGAACCGGGCGGGATCATCGCCCTGGTTAAACCCCAATTTGAGGTCGGGAAGGGCCAGGTTGGAAAGGGAGGTATAGTTCGTGATCCCGAAAAACATATCCGCGTTCTCAAAGAGATTATAGACTTTGCTCAGGAACACAGCCTTGCCCTGGCCGGATTAACCCTCTCACCAATCGCCGGCAGCAGGGGAAATCGCGAATTTCTCCTCTATCTTATCCATCCGGGTGAGAATGCCTCTCCAGCCGCCATCGATCGAGCCATAGGGCAATCAGTGCTTCTCCTCCAGAATTGAAGCCAGTTCAGGCACCAGGATTTTGATATCGGCCTGCTCGCGGAGGCTTTTGATATAATCTTTAATGAGAGTTCCCTTGTTTCCACCGCTCAGGTGCTGCTTAATCTGGGTCTTGCTCTCCTCAAAGGACTTGAAAGAGGCAGGCTTGGCATCGGTCACCTTGATGATATGGTAGCCGAATTGGGTCTGGACAATATCGCTTATCTCACCGGGTTTCAAGCTGAAGGCGGTCTGTGAGAATTCCGGAACCATCTGCTCCCGGCTGAAGAATCCAAGGTCTCCACCCCTGCTGGAACTGGGGCATTCAGAGTTCTGTTGGGCCAGCATTCCAAAGTCCTCACCCAGTTTGGCCCTTTGCAGAATTTCGGCCAACTTCCCTTTGGCCGATGCATGAGCTTCAGCATCGGCGCTCTTATCTACTTTCATGAGAATATGGCTGGCTCTGACCTTTTCGCCCTCCTGGAACTGGGCTTTATTTTCTTCGTAGTAACGCTTTAATTCCTCGTCACTTACTTCCTTCGCATCTGCTGAGACAGAGCTGATATGAGCCTGGACGACCTTGGAAATCACATAATTTCTATTCAGATCTCTGATAACATCCTCCATGCTGATTTTATTTTTCGACAAATAATCGGCAAATTCAGCTTCAGAGGGGTATTGCTTTTTGATGTGCTCCAATCGGGCCTTGATTTCGTCATCGGAGATGGTGATATTGGATTCCCGGCCCTTCTGATAGAGAATCTCCGTCTCAATGAGCTGATTCAGTATCATCCCGCGGAGCCTGAGCTTTTGCTCCTCAGGCAATTGGGCCATCATTTCTTGATTCTGCTGGGAATGAAAATGAAAAGCCCTTTCTAATTCACTCCTGAGGATGGCCGTACCATTGACCGTAGCTACTGCATCTCCATTGACCGTACCCGCCTCTTCCTTCTGCCTGGCCGGCTCGGAAGTGGTTGTTTCATGGTCATTCTGGCTTTGGTTTGATGGTGAATGGCAGCTGAACAGAGACACAGAAAGGATAAAAAAGATGAAAATCAAAATAAAACATGTCTTCAGACCTCTCATCATGATTCTCCTTTTATCAGAAAGGGGTTTTTCGTGGTGATGTTCACAGTTCGCCTAATGATTGCAGGTAATGCTCCTTTTGTCAATATATATCCGTAATCTTTAGATGTTCCCCATCTTCAAGGGTGGGCGTGATCGCTTTCAGGGTGGGGGTGATCGCTTTCGCTCAACGGTCGTCTTTTGGAAGCTTCTGAAGCGTGCTTCGCTAAATGGCCGAACTCGCTGTCGCTCAGACAGCGGCCATTTTTAACGCTCAGCACAGCTTCGAAGCTTCATCAAAAGACTCCCTATGCCGCTCCAGCGACCATCCCCACCCTTCCCATCCTGGTTGGATAGAAGATAGGGAACGTCTACGTAATCTTATGAAAGGTGCGTGCCCGGATGAAGGTATGAGAAATCATACCTCAGATCAAGATATATCCATAATTTTCTGTTTGAGGGCCTTTGAAAAATGGAGCTATCCCCTGTATAATAGAACGATGCCAAGGAGAGGAGGAGTATTTTTATGTTTTTAAGGCTTTTCATTCTTTTTGTCATTGTTCCTATTATAGAGCTGGCCTTACTGATCGAAATAGGGGGGCTGCTCGGTACCGTAAATACCATCCTGCTGATTTTCATCACGGGAATATTAGGGGCTGCCCTGGCCAAACATGAGGGATTAGGCGTAATCTCCAGGATCAGAGAAGAACTGGGCCGCGGGCAGATTCCTCCCCAGGAGTTATTTGATGGGTTCTGTATCCTGGTCGGAGGACTGCTGTTATTGACGCCGGGTTTCCTTACCGATGCCCTTGGCTTCAGTTTGCTGATTCCCATCACTCGGAGGGGCATAGAGAAGTATCTTCGATCGAAAATTGAAGAAAGCCTGAAGAAGGGCCCTTTTTAAGCCCATCAGGCAGAGTGATCTCATGGGGGATATCGAATGAAGATTGGTATGGTCTGCTATCCAACCTATGGAGGAAGCGGAGTAGTAGCTACGGAACTGGGTAAGTTTCTGGCCGGTCGGGGGCATCAGGTCCACGTTATCTCCTATCACGTCCCCGTGCGCCTGGAGCCGTCTGAATCTTCAGGAATTATCTTCCATCCGGTCGACGTTGTCCCTTACCCTCTTTTTCAATTTCCCCCCTATACCCTGGCTCTCGCCTCCAAAATAATTGAGGTAATTCAGAAACATGGTCTGGAAGTTATTCACGTCCATTATACCATCCCCCACACTGTGGCTGCCTATCTGGCTTTAAAGGTATTGGGAGGTTATCAGGCCAAAATTATCACCACCCTTCATGGAACGGACATTAACCTGATCGGGATGGATCCCTCATACAAGAATATTACCCGCTTCGGGCTGGAGGTCAGCCATGGAATTACTGCCGTTTCTCATTTTTTAGCGGAAGTTACTCGCACCAGGTTCGAATTTACCAGGCCGATCAAAGTGATTCATAATTTTGTTGATGTCCGAAAATTCAGAAAATTCCGGCCTCCTGTCGGACGGGACCGGTATACAGCAGCGGGTGA
This sequence comes from bacterium, assembly GCA_049472445.1. Lineage (GTDB taxonomy): Bacteria > SZUA-182 > SZUA-182 > DTGQ01 > DTGQ01 > JBLIRT01. The sequence continues at coordinate 22,420 of JBLIRT010000004.1, read as the reverse complement.
AAAGATTATCACCCATATCTCCAATTTTCGAATCATAAAGAATATCCCGAATGTATTGGAGGTCTTTCAGATGGTTCAGCAGGAGATTCCCTCTGTTTTATTGATGGTAGGGGATGGACCGGAGGTCTCCACAGCCATGAGGCTGACTCAGGAGATGGGGCTGGCCTCAAGAGTACATTTTTTACATTTTGTTCATTCTGTTGAGAATATCTTAAATATCACCGATTTACTTTTGCTTCCCTCTGAAATAGAATCCTTTGGTCTGGCGGCTTTAGAGGCTATGAGTTGTCAGGTGCCGGTCGTAGCCTATCGGGTTGGCGGCCTGCCGGAAGTGGTAGAGGATGGCCGGACCGGCTTTCTGGTCGACAAAGGAGACGTTCAGGCTATGGCCCATTTTGCCGCCATGATTTTAAAAGATGCTCAGTTGGGTTACCGCCTTGGTAAACGGGGGAGATATATTGCCCTGAACCGGTTTTCAGAAAGGGAAAAGGTGGCCGAATATGAGCGTTACTATCAGGAGGTCTTCTGAATTGCTCTTTTTCCCAATTCCCTTTTTTCTCTTGAAAGGTGGATCAGAGGGATTTTTCGGGGAATTCCGGGTGCAGAAGCAGGCGGGACGGGCTGACCATGAGATTTGAATCGCTGAGGGAAATGGCCGGGTTGAAGGAGTATCTGTGGCGGTTCCGGCTGGACTATCTGAAGGGATTTTTGTTCCTTTTCCTGTCCGTACTCTTTACCCTGTTCATCCCCAGGATTCTCAAGGAAGCCATCGATGGCCTGAAGCATGGTGTGCCGCCACGGACTCTCGTCTCTTACGCTGCCTTGATCGTGCTTCTGGCCCTGGCTCAGGGATTTTTTAAGTTCTGGATGCGGACTATTCTCATCGGCCTGTCACGGAAGATCGAGTATCTCCTGCGGAATGATTTCTTTGCCCATCTTCAAACCCTCTCTCTGTCCTTTTTTCAGGCTATGAGAACCGGGGATCTGATGTCCAGGGCTACCAATGACCTGAATGCGGTGCGCAGTTTCCTGGGGCCTGGAATCATGTACTTCGCCAATGCTCTCGCCCTCATCATCTTGGATCTTGGTTTCATGGTTTTGATCAACTGGAAGCTGACCCTTTCCATCCTGATCCCTGTCCCCCTGATTTCCCTTCTGGTCTTTATTTTCGCCCGAAAACTCCATATCCGCTCCAGAGCCGTTCAGGAACAGTTTTCTGTCTTGAATAGCCAGGTTCAGGAGAATTTTTCGGGTATCAGGGTGATCAAGGCTTACGTGAGAGAGGACCGGATGTCAGCGCGGTTTCAGCAGGCCAATGATGTTTACCTTCAGAAAAACATGGAACTGGTTAAGGTCTGGGGATTTTTTCATCCCCTGATCTCCTTTCTGGGCGGATTCTTCCTTCTGTTCATTCTCTGGCTGGGAGGAAGACAGGTAATCTCCGGCCAGATGAGCCTTGGCGGCCTCGTTGCCTTTATCAGCTATGTGGGACTCCTGATCTGGCCGGCTATATCCCTCGGCTGGGTCATCAATCTTTTTCAACGAGGCGCTGCCTCCATGGGGCGTATACATGAGATATTACAGATCAGGCCGGAGATTGAGGATTCACCGGCTGCCACCCTCTCTTTTTCTCCCCGGGGGAACATTGAATTTGATCATGTCACCTTTGCTTATGGCCCGGAAGGGCCGGAGATTCTTCAGGATATAAACCTGGGTATTCAGCCCGGCCAGTCAATAGGCATAGTCGGACGGACCGGGGCGGGCAAAAGCACCCTCGTCAGTCTGATTCCGAGACTTTACGACGTGAAATCCGGCCAGATCCGCCTCGACGGCCAGGCCATCGATCAAATCCCCGTCAGGCTGCTCCGTTCAAAAATCGGCTATGTGCCCCAGGAAGCCTTTATTTTTTCTGACTCAATCAGGCATAATATCGGGCTGGGTATGGCCACCGAGTCCCACGAGCAGGTTATGGAGGCTGCTATCTTCTCACATCTGTTTGGCGAGATTGAGGAACTTCCTCAAAAGTTCGAGACGGTTGTCGGTGAGCGGGGCGTCACCTTATCGGGAGGCCAGAAGCAGCGTCTGGCCATCTCCCGGGCGCTGGTTCGTAAGCCCCCCATTTTGATCTTTGATGATGTATTTTCCAGTGTGGATCTTCAGACTGAAAGCCGGATCCTTCAGAAGGTTCGCCCGCTTATGGCAGGATGTACCTGCATCATTGTCGCTCATCGCCTTTCCACGGTCAGAGATTGTGACCGGATTTATGTCCTGGAACAGGGAAGAATTGTCGAATCCGGTCATCATGAAGGGCTTATGGCTCAAAACGGAATCTACGCCCGGATGTACCAGAGGCAATTACTCATCCAGGAACTGGAGGAGGAGGGCTGAACACCAATGCACGGCCAGTCACATGGTGATGAAATACAAGGCAAAATTTACGACTGGCGGCTTATCCGGAGGCTTCTTGGCTATCTGAGGCCATACCTTTTTCTTTTCTTCGGATCTTTGCTGATTCTGCTCATCATTTCCGGTCTGGAACTCGTGGGCCCATATCTGGTGAAAATAGGCATTGATACCTATATCAAGGGAAGAGATTTTACGGGCCTTTCCAGGATCTGCCTTTTTTTCCTCCTGATTCTCCTCATAAAATTCTCCGGTCATTTCTGGCTGAATTACTGCACGCAGCTCATGGGACAAAAGATCATCCGGGATATCAGAATGGATCTTTTCACCCATGTTCAATCCTTATCGCTTTCCTTTTTTGATCGATATCCGGTGGGACGAATCATGACCAGGATCGGTAATGATATAGAGGTTCTCAATGAGATGCTCTCCTATGGCCTCATTGAGGTGGTTGGAAACCTGGTAACCCTGTGGGGCATAGTCATCATCATGCTCCTGATGAACGCTCGCCTGGCACTGGTAAGCTTTTCCGTTCTTCCCCTGGTGATCTGGGGCAGCCTGAAGTTCAGAGACAGGGTGCGGGAGTCCTTCCGCCAGATTCGTGAGAAGATTGCCCGGCTCAACTCCTTTCTGCAGGAAAATATTGCCGGTATGAGGGATGTCCAGCTCTTTGGGCGGGAAGGGAAAAACTTTCACCGGTTCGATCTCCTGAACCTTGAACACCGGGATGCTTACCTGAGGACCATCTTTTATTACGCTCTCTTTTTTCCCTTTATTGAGATTATGTCCTCAATCTCGATGGCCCTGATCATCTGGTATGGGGGACTCAAAGTTTTCGAGGGTACCTTAACCATCGGTGTCCTGGTCGCCTTCATTGAGTATATGGGAAGTTTCTTTCGCCCTATCCGGGAATTAAGTGAAAAGTACAACGTGCTGCAGGCTACCATGGCTGCGGCCGAGAAGATCTTCACGCTCCTGGATACCCGGCAGCACATGAGTGTATCGGCCAACCCGAAGCCCTTTCCCGGCCTCAGGGAGGAGATTGTCTTCGATGGAGTCTGGTTTGCCTATGAGGGGGAGCATTATGTCTTAAAGGATGTTTCCTTCCGGCTTCGCAAGGGTGAGACTATGGCCATTGTAGGGGCCACAGGAGCAGGGAAAACCTCGATTATCAACCTGCTGGGCCGGTACTATGAGTTTCAGCGGGGCCGCATCCTCATTGATGGTGCGGATATCAGAGACTATGATCTTAAGGAGCTTCGTTCAGCCATGCCGGTAGTCCAGCAGGATGTGTTTTTGTTTTCAGCCAGTATTCTGCATAATATTACCATGGGAGATCAAGCCGTTCCCCTGGATGTGATCAAACAGATGGCCGGATTTATTCATGCCGATACCTTTATTGAAGGGCTGGCCGGGAAATATGACCATATCCTGGCTGAAAGGGGAAATGAGCTGTCGGTGGGACAAAAGCAGCTTCTGGCCTTCACCAGAGCCCTGGCGGTCAATCCGGCCGTCCTGATTCTGGATGAGGCAACCTCCAGCGTGGATTCTGAAACCGAGGGCCTCATTCAGGATGCCTTGCGGAAATTAACTCGAAACCGGACAGCTATCGTTATTGCTCACCGACTTTCGACCATTACTGATGCAGATAAGATCCTGGTTTTACATAAGGGGAGAGTAGCCGAGCAGGGCACTCACACCTCATTGCTTCAACAGGATACTGTTTATAAGAAACTATACGAAATGATGATAAGATAAGGAAAATTAATTTCTGGATGGCTGGAAGTGTTGACAAATTCACTATAAGCTGGTATTCCTCACTATAAAAGAGCATTATTGATTTTTTTCACCCGGAATCGTTCGCTGTGAACTCATAAGCCGCTGAAAGAAAGGAGATTTCCCATGAGATTGACCGGCGGGATGAGAAATATGAAGCCTGTTTTCATCTTGTTCGTATCGGTAGGAATGATCTGGGGAGGGATGTTAGCCGCCCAGGATCAGCCGGCCAAAGAGCAGCAGGTTGCTGATGGCCAGGCCCTTTTCGAAGAGGTAAATTGCCTGATGTGCCATCTTCTGAATGGCGAGGGAGGAGGACTTGAGGGCGCTCCTGACCTGGCCAAGGTATCAACCCGCCGTGATGAGGCCAATCTCAGGGAATGGGTGAAAACGCACCTTTTTGAGGAGCCTCGGATTGATATGTTTGAGGAAAAGCCGACGGACGAGGATATTGAAGCCATCCTGCAATATCTTTTGACCTTGTGACGTCTTGGCTCATATATGGCTCGTTATCTGCCGCCTGTGGGCCAAAGTGTTTGACTGCCGCATAATGTTCCTGTTTTTTGGAATGATCAACCGGTGGAGGGGAGTATCCCCTTCACCGGTTTTTCTTTTTATAGCCCCATATCTTCCAGGCCATCGCTTGACAATGCTTTTCATGATAGAGTAAATTACAGGCTATGATGAGAGACCTTGAAAATTATCCCTTCCATGTGCCTTTTCTGCGTAATATGTTTAATCTCAGCCTGTTCGGCCTCGGGATATGGATTCTCGGCGGGCTGCATGCGGGTCTGGCCGTATTTTATGCCCTCTATTGCCTGGCGGCGGCTCTTTTCATTATGCCCAGGTTGCGCTGTACCCGCTGCTTTTATCACGGACGGCGATGCAGCACCGGTTTTGGGCTCGTGGCCGGCCTGCTCTACCGGAAGGATCCCCGCCATGCCTTCACCGACGGGATATGGCACAACGTCTTTCTCCTTCCCCTTGGCCTTCTCCCCCTTGGAGGAGCCTTATGGCGGATGGCTTTCTGGGGGGACAGCCAGAGCATCTGGCTGGGAGCGGGGCTGATAGGTATTCTCGGAGGTCTTTTAACGGAGCACGCCACGTTGGGCTGCAGGGCCTGCCGGGAACTGGATGGATGTCCGGCCAGATGGGTGGTGGGACAGGCTACGGAAAGACCAGCCAGCGAAGAGCCAGGGCTGCGTAGCTCATCATAAGGGAGGCATGTCCAAGCCAGAAGGCCCATCCTGCCTCAAAGCTTTTTCCCCGATGCTTATAAATTTCCCACAGACAAAAGTATGAAAAGAGCAGTCCCGCCAGCAGAGAAAGAACCTGGAAGGGTTGAATGGCCAGTCCCTGCCATATTTCCTTATGGAATACATGAAAAGAATAGCCGAGATCTTTCCCCCAGGGGAGATATTGCATCTGGTAAGCAAGATGCGCAGTCAGGGCTAAGGGAATATAGGCGTAGGAAGTACGCCAGAAACGGGGCCAGATATGACTCTTCCATGTTCTGGGCGAATAAAAGCAGCCGGGAATCAGGAGGAGAAGGTAGAGAACAACCGGCAGAAGGAAATGGACCAGGGAATAATATATCCTGGCCTTCCCTGAATGGAGGCTCAGGTGGTTGGCTGAAAGGTAGATGACCGGCAGAACGGATCCTAATAAGGCCAAGACAAAATAGGACATTTTATCCCGGACCTGATTCGACAGCCATATTTCCCGCCCGGGGAGGCGAAGGTTTAAGGAAACTGACTGATTCGGGCAATTGCGGATGCATTGCAGACAAAGCTTGCAGGTCTGGTTGTTGTCAACGAATAAAAGATGCTGAAAGAGAGGACAGCCGGGACTTTCCGGGGTCCCGTTATAGCATTCCGTTTTCTTGCACTGAGTGGAACAGACGGTTGTGTCTGAGCGTAACTCAATGACTGAGCTCATGGAACAGACTCCGATTAATCCTCCCATGGGGCAAAGATATCGACACCAGCTCTCCCTGCGGAAGATAACCGCACAAACAAGAGCGATGGAGAGCATGGTGGCCATGAGCCAGCCTGTGGCCCGGGGAGAGGAGCGCATGTGGGTTATTTCCTCAGCCCAGAGGGTGATGAGAAAGGCCGCCGTTACCAGAATGGCATCGTGCCTTTGAATAAAGGAAGGAACGGGAATATTAAAATGTTTTCTTTTTTGAACAATCCGCCCGTAAGCTGCATAAGCACATATCGAGCACCAGCTGCGCCCTACCCAGAAAAAGGAAAGGAACATAAGGGGCCACCAGATCCCCCAGACGAGAGGAATGGCGGGATTCTTGCCGGCCGAGGCCGGTCCGAGGAAGCACAGGAGGATAATGAGCAGAAAAAAAGTGGCCGTCAGGTATTGAAGCTTATCCGGATAGATCTTTTCTTTCACCCATCGGCCGAATGGTTCGATTTTTAACAGGTTATAATACCAATTATCGGGCTTGACGGCCGGCTCCCCAAGGAACAGATGCCGCGTCCAGATCTGGTTATCGCTGGACAGAGATACGGCTCGCTCAATGATCTGCTCCAGTTCCTTGACATTGGCCAGCTTATAATCGTGCCTTATCAGTTTATTCCTGGCCTCCGGAGTGATACCGGTGATATCCTTATTAGCCAGTTTGGCGTATTTGGCTATAAAGTACTCAACCAACTGGAGGATATCGCTCCTTCGCTCCCGCAGCGTCGGTAACTGTATGACCGGGTTGGCGGTCAGTAATTCATGGAGTCCGGCATCAAAGGTCCCCTGATCACGGTGTTTCCTGAGATCCTCTCGAGTTGAGGCAATAAGGCGAAGGTCAGCCTTTCTTTTTTTGGTAGAGCCGAGCCGGCTATAGGTCCTTTCCTGGATAATCTCTTTGATTTTCTGTTGGATTTCAAGGGGGAGCAGGTCACAATGTTTCAGATAGAGGGTTCCTCCCTCAGCCAGTTCGATAGAGCCGAAGGTATGTTCCTTGAGGTGCAGGGGGCGAGGAGTCGCCTGTCCGAAAAGGATATCCTGCCAATTGGGCTCGGTCAGGGTACGGCAATCAAGGGTGATAAAGGCTTTCTTACGCCTGGCCGATTTCAGGTGGATCTGATAAGCGATTAACTGCTTCCCGCTGCCATACTCGCCCTCAATGAGAACAGGCAGCAGATTTTCAGCCGAAGAGTTGATAATCTCGAGTACCCGCTTCATGCTCCTGGTTTTGGTGACAATAGGTACATTTTGATAGGCCTCGGATTCTTCCGAAATGAGGTCGATCATAGCCTTTTTATATTCATATTCTTCCAGGAGAAGATTGGTTTTGTGCATCCGCTGGGAAAGGGTCCAGATAAAGTGACGGCTCAGATCAGGGTGGTCGGTCAGGAACTGGTAGAAATGCCCCCTGGAAAGAATATAGGCTTCAGTATCTTCCCGGGCTATAACCGTGGAAGAGCTTTTTTCTTCATCTAATAGAGCCCTTTCACCAAAATAGTCACCGGGGAAAACATATGACAGATGCAGTTGGCATCCTTCTTCGTCATCAATGAGTATTTCGACTTGGCCGGAGGCAACAATATAGAAAAATTGAGTCTCTCTGGACCCCTGGGCCAGAATTTTTTCACCGGCCTGAAATTTTTTCAAAACAAACAGATCTCGCAACTGGGCCCATACTGCTTCAGAGACCGACTGAAATAGCTCCGGTTTCGGTATATGTTGTCCTGGTTGGGGTACGCTTTGTTCCTGAGTCATATGGGGTAGATTTTACTATAATTATTCTTTTCCAATTCCTAACCACCGATTTTAGACATTGGCCGGTTTAAGATGGTGAATTGGGCATGATCGAGGTTATGCCCGGCCGGTTTATTTTTGATACCCTGAATCAATAAGGCCTTCAATTCTTCATCATTTTTTCCTGATCGTAAAGCCTCTCGTATATCGATTTCCTGATCCGAAAAGAGGCAGTTCCTCACCCTGCCGTCAGCAGTCAGCCTGATCCGGTTGCAGTTGGAACAAAAATGATTACTTAAGGGGCTGATGAGCCCGATTTTGCCCAACGCTCCCTCAAATTCGAACATTTGAGCAGGCCCATGATGATGGCTGTGGTGAGGGCCGGCTGCGGCTGAGGGGATGAGAGGCTGAAAGGAGGTGAGAATTTTTTGTATTTCAAGGCAGGAGACATACTTTTTTTCCTGCCAGAGCTGATCGTTTCCTATCGGCATGAATTCAATAAACCTGATATGATACGGCTTATTGAGGCTCAATCTGGCCAGATCCAGAACCTCATCATCATTTACTCCCCTTATAACCACCGTATTGATCTTAATGGGTGAAAAGCCAAGGCTGTGAGCCTTATCTATGCCCTTACGAACCTGATCGAGTCCATCCTGACCGGTAATCATTTGAAATCGGTCTCTTTTCAGTGAGTCAAGACTGATATTTATTCTGCGGAGGCCGGCCCGGTAGAGGTCCCCGGCCAGTCGATCGAGGAGTATTCCATTGGTGGTCAGAGATACATCGGTGATACCTTTCAGCCGGGCGATTGACCTCACCAGATCAACAATGTCCCTTCGCACCAGAGGATCACCTCCGGTGAGGCGGACCTTGGTTATCCCGCAGGAAATGGCTATTTGGACAAGATGGAGGATTTCCTCATAAGAGAGGATTTCTGACCTGGCTAATTGATGAAATTCCCTGGCCGGCTGGCAATAGATGCATCGCAGATTGCATCGATCAGTAACAGAGACGCGGATATAGTTAATGATTCGCTGGTGGGCATCGAGCATAGGTATCAGCCCTGGTTATTCCAGTTTTTTTTGTTCCTGGTGAGTTTCGATTTTTGATTGAGGTGCCTTATCTTCGGATTCGTTTCCCGTGACGCCGGTTTTAAAATTCCTGATCCCCTTTCCCAGGGCGCTGCCAATTTCAGGTAACTTACCGGCCCCAAAGATGATCAGAACGATGACCATGATGATAAGTAATTCAGACATTCCTATACCAAACATTGCCAGAAGCCGTTGATCAAACATAATCACATCCTCCATCACATATTTTTCAAGAAAGATATATATTCCACGACCAAGTTGAACACTCATTATAAGCTAAAGGCGCAAGGACCGCAAGATTCATCTGATAATGACAGGCCCTGGCGGTCCTTACGCCCGATATCTGACAGCGAATTCCTGTTTGGCTACGGGTTCAGCTTTTTTTCAACGTGCTCCTGATACCATTTCATATGCTGCTTGCGCAGCCATGGCCTGGTTACCCAACCGTAAGTCATGGAGGCTACACTGCCCGGGTTACAGATGCTGCCAAAATAAGCGTGGACCATCCAGGCAGCCACAAAGATAATGGCCCCCAGAGAGTGCACCGGATAGCAGATGTTTACCCAGAGCTGGTTGTAACTGGCCGTTGGGGCGTGCCACATGGTCCATCCGGTAACACCCATAACGATGCCCATGATGACCGTGAAAAAATACATTCCCTTTTGTCCGGGGTTAAATCGGCCTGATTCCGGTACATCGGCCTTCCATAAATACCCGCCGGCGCCGAGGACCCACTTGATGTCGTCCTTGTTAAACTTGAAGGACTCCTTAAACATAGCCAGGAATATCAGCGCTACTGAAAAGAGAAAGACGAGGCCGGTATAGTTATGTACCGTAACGGTGGGACGAAGCCCGCCGAAAAACTCGGCAAAAACGGCAAATTTCTTGGAGTAAAAGGCCAGGCCGGTAAATACCAGAAGCATCCAGCTTATGGTCAGGAAAGTATGGGCCAGCCGTTCAATCCAACTGGTAACCTTTACCAGGTTAAGCTTGCCGTAATCCATCATGATTAATCACCTCCCTTTTCCGTCATCTTGGGCCCGTGCAAGACATAATGGAAGATTACAAAGCCCAGGCCGGCCAGGACTGATAACAGTCCCACCGGTTTGAGCCAATCGCGCCAGAGTTTGACCGAAAGGGGGACCTGCGGATTGGCAGGCAGCCCTTCATATTTGCTCTTGTCATACTTCAGAACATACATTACTCCAAGGCCGCCGCATTCGCTCTCTCCGTAAAGAGATGCCTCCTTGTACCCTTTCAGCCTCAGTTCATCCACTCGCCGATGTGCCTCTTCAATGAGCTCATCACGGCCGCCGAACTTTATGGCCTGCGTCGGGCAGGCCTTGGCACATGCAGGGATCAAGCCGTTACCCACCCGGTCGTAACACATACTGCATTTAAAAGTCCTCTTATCCTGCGCATGGTATTGAGGAATTTCAAAGGGGCAGTTCTGGGTGCAATATCCACATCCCGTGCAATAGTCGCTGTTCAGAATGACAATTCCATCCTCGTTCCGGTAGAGCGCCTTTTTTTCCGGGCAGACCATGAGACAGGTTGCATCCCCGCACTGCATACATTGGGTTTTACGAAAGAGCCACTCAGTGCTGCCTTCGGCCGTATCTACCTCGGTAAAGCGCACCCGTGTCCATGTTTGAGGAGACAGACTGGCAGGGTTTTCATAACTTCCACGGTTTTTCCAGGTCTCTCTGGGTTCAGCCGGCAATTTGTTCCACTGCTTGCAGGCTACCTGGCAAGCGCGGCAGGCTATGCATCGGGAAGTATCTATTAAGATGCCGATTCGTGCCTTGCTCATATTCTCTTACACCCCCTTCCTGATATCACACTGGAATACCTTATATTCAGGTATCCTTGTGTTGGGATCCCCAATATTGGCGGTAAGTACATTAGCCGAATCTCCGGTAGCCAGTCCTGCATATCCATAACACCAGGGGAGTCCTATTTGATGGACTGTCTGTCCGTTGATCTGGAAGGGTTTGAAACGGCCGGTTACCACGGCCACGGCTTTGATCGATCCTCGAGCTGATGAGATGGTGCAGAGGTCGCCGTTATGGATCCCCCTCTCGCCGGCCAATTCCCTGGAAAGCTCAACAAACATATCAGGCATGAGCTCGCACAGCCAGGGCTGCCACCGGGTTTCAACACCAGTCTGCCAATGCTCGGTAATCCGATAGGTCGTGGCTACTACCGGAAAGTTCTTTCGATCTCCCTTCTTATCCATATCAGTGTTGTAACCAAGATAAACACACGGATTGATCTGCTGTGAGGAGAGGATATTATTGACCGGGCTTTCATACGGCTCATAATGTTCAGGAAGCGGGCCATCCACGTTGCCCATACCAAACAGCCGGGCGTGTCCTTCAGGTTTCATGATAAAGGCGCCGACATTTTTTTCGGGAGGAACATTTTTGCCATAGTCAGGTACATCTCCTTCCCATTGCTGGAGCGCTTCGTTCCACTTGATGACAGCACGGCTGGGATCCCAGGGCCGGCCCTTGGTATCGCACGAAGCACGGTTGTAGATAATCCTGCGGTTCACCGGCCAGCACCAGGCCCAGGTAGGATAGAGGCCGATTCCGGAGGGGTCTTCTTTCCCCCGCCTGGCCATCATATTGCCGGCCTCGGTGAAACTCCCGGAATAGAGCCAGTTACCACAGGCTGTGGTACCGTCTGCGTTGCACTTGGTAAAGTTATCCAGAAGCTTTCCGGTGGTCAGATCATATCCATTAATCTCTTTGGCTACCGTAATGGCACTGGGATTGTCTTTCGGGCCGAAATCCCAGTAGAGCTTAATCACAGGATCGGGGAAGGGACCGGGATCATGGGCGTAAAGATCTTTCAGCCGGAGCATGAAAGCATTCATCATCCAGAGGTCGGATTTAGCCTCTCCCGGCGGTTCCTCTCCTTTGTATCTCCATTGGGCCCACCGTCCACTGTTACTGATGCTGCCTTCCTTTTCAGCGGAGGCTGCAGCCGGAAGGAGAAAGACCTCGGTTTTGATGCCGGACGGATCTACCCCAGGTCGCTTCCAGAAGATGGAAGTCTCGGTCTCGAAGATGTCGGTGCAGACCAGCCAGTTTAACTTCTCCAGGGCCTTTCTCTCCATGAGAGAGTTGGGGCCGCCTACGGCCGGATTTTGCCCCCAGCAGAAGAGTCCCTTGATCTTTCCTTCGTACATGCTTTGGAAAATGGACATATGGGAATAATTCCCGGAGTTTTTCGGCAGCAGGTTGAAGCAGAAATCATTTTCTGCTGTGGCATTGCTGCCGTACCAGGCCTTGAGAAGGCTGGTTATAAATTTGGGGTAATTTTTCCAGTAGTTCACACTCTTCGAATCCTTTGAGACAGGGGTGCATCTGTCCAGATAAGCCTGCAGCGATTGATCCTTGGCAATCGGAGTCTGAAGATATCCGGGTATGATATGAAACAAAAGACAATGATCAGTAGATCCCTGGACGTTGGGCTCGCCGCGGAGCGCGTTTACTCCACCACCGGCCAGACCAATGTTACCGAGGAGAAGCTGAAGTATGGCAAAGGCCCGGATGTTTTGCGTGCCGACTGTATGCTGGGTCCAGCCCATGGCATACATAATCGTTCCGACCTTATCAGGAGCGCCGGTAGCACAATAGGTGCGGGCTACTTCCAGGAATTTTTCCCGAGGCGTGCCGGTAATTTTGCAGACCGTATCGACATCATAACGGCTGTAATGCTTTTTCAGCACCTGGAAAACACAGTTGGGATCCTGCAAGGTCTTGTCTTCCAATGGCACTCCGTTATCATCAAGCTGATAGCTCCAGCTTTTGGTATTATATTTTCTGTTCTTTTCATCGTAGCCTGAAAAGAGGCCATCATGGAAAGAAAAGTCTTGAGAAATGAGATGAGCGGCATTGGTGTATTCAGCGACGTATTCATGATTGTAGAGATTGTTTTGAAGACAGTAATTTATTAATCCGCCGGTGAAAGCAACATCTGTTCCGGAACGTAAAGGAGCATATATATCAGCTACGGCTGAGGTTCTGGTAAATCGCGGATCAACGCTGATGATTTTGGCTCCCCTTCCATCCCTGGCCCGAAGTGCCCATCTGAACGACATGGGATGGTTTTCAGCGGCATTGCTGCCCATAACGATAATACAATCACTGTTTTTAAGATCGATCCAGTGATTGGTCATTGCTCCCCTACCGAACGACTCTGCCAGAGCCGCTACCGTAGCGGAGTGTCAGATACGGGCCTGGTGATCGAGGTTAACGATCCCCAGGCTTCTGGCGAATTTAGCCAGAGCGTAGCATTCCTCATTATTGAGACCTGCTCCGCCCAGGTTGGCGATAGTCTCGGTTCTGTTGACCGTCAGACCGTCAGGGGTTCGGGTAGCGAAGCCTGTGTCCCTGGCTTCCTTGACCAGGTGGGCAATTCTATCTATAGCCCAATCCCAATCTTTTTCTTCCCAATCGGTGCTTCCCGGGGCCCGGTAACGTACCTTACTCAATCGATGCACATTATGCGACTCCTGATACAGAGCCGATCCTTTAGAACAGAGAGCGCCTTCATTAATTGGTGAGTCAGGATCTCCCTCGGTATTGACGACCTTTCCATCCACCGTATGCACAATAATGCTGCACCCGCAGGAACAATATGGGCACACCGTGGTGGTTTCCTTGGCATAATTAATCCTGAGGGGAGTTGCCCGCGCCGGCAGGGTAGAGAGGTCAAACCCCAGGGAGCCCAGGGCTGCGCCGGCTGTGGCTGCGCCTGATACTTTGAGAAAAGATCTTCGGCTCAGATCCATAAATATGTCCTCCTTTTCTTGTTATACGTGAGCTTAAAGGCCGAGTTGGTTCCACAGATGCCGGATAAGTATATGAGGATCTGACCTCATATTAATGCAAGGTGCGTGCCTATTAGGATAAAAATATGGTTTCATCTCGAAATGCCCCTTCCGATACCTACCTCCTTTCCTTATAAGCGCTCGATAGTCAGTCGCATGTGAGAAGAATTCTGCCCAAAAGAGTTACACAATTGTAAAGGAAGCTGCATAATATCGAATGATACATATATTTTCATGGAACCATTTGAATTCAGGGGGGGTCTCTCTCTTTCTTATAGACCAATGCTCCAGGAAAGAGGAGCAGTTTAAATGATCGGGATAACCCGAAAAGTGATTCTGACGGCCCGACAAAAAGGTAACCGCCAGGATTGATAATGTTATAGAACTGATTAATGACAGCCCTCTTGGAATCCTCACTGAAATAGATCAATACATTGCGGCAGAATATGACATCTACAGGCGAAAGAGTCCGCATATGGACTTCATCATTGAGATTTAAATAGGCAAAATGCACCATCTCCCGGACACGATCCCGAAGGCGATAGCTATCAGGTCCCAGAGGATCAAAGTAACGGTTCATGATAGTCTCAGGGGTATTCCGCAGGGAATAGTGATTGTAGATACCCTGCCCGGCCGCATCGAGAGCAGCGTGGCTTATATCTATTCCAGTGATCTCAACCTTCCACCGGTCGATGATTTGGCCAAGCGTCTCGAGCATTAAAATAGCTAAGGTATAAGGTTCTTCGCCGGTAGAGCATCCGCAGCTGAGAATTTTCAAGACCTGCTCTTCATTTTGGATCTTACTTCTCATCAAGGCTGGCAGAATCTGTTCCTGCAAGGCCTTCAGTTGTGAGGCATAGCGAAAGAAACTCGTTTGGCTATTGATCAAGGAATCAAAAAGGGGCTTTAACTCCGATGTCCTTGATGAGTCGTCGAGGAGATAATGGTAATATTCGTTGATTGAATTCAGGTTCAATGATTCAAGCCGGCAGATAAGTTTTTTTTGGAGGGAATCAAGGTTTTTTTCAGAGAAATAGAGACCGCTTTGCTGGTAAATAAAATCTCGAATTTTTATCAGTATGCTGTTATCAGGGCTATCTTCCAAGGTAGCCTGCCTTCTCCTGGGCGCTTCCGGCATCATATAGCCATGCCTCGGGAAATGGTGATAAATTCCTGGGCTTTTGAAATTTCCTCATCCAAACCGAAGGTAAAACGTTCAATATCGAAATGAAGACCGCCCCCGGGGGAATTTTCTTGAATGATCTTCCATCCGCCGTTATCAGTTATGGATTCACCTTTCAATACTTCAACAAAGGAAAGATCTTTGGCCTTACAAAAGATATCTGCGATATGGGCCAGGGAAGCCAAAAGGTGGCCATGTTTACTTTCTTGCGGGTTATGGTGATATTCAATCGCTTCTGCCAGATCCGAGGGGAACAGCCACTTTTGGGCTAACCAGCCTCCAATTTGAGCATGGTTTACCCCAAGAATCCGGTTTTCAGCTTCGAGAAAGGTAAGATTTCCCTCTTTTTGAACAAGGTGTATTATCTTCAGGAAATCATGGTGTCGAAACTGATCAAGAACGATCTTGCCAATATCATGGATAAGGCCAACAGTAAAGGCTTCCTGTTCGAGATCAAAAAGGCTCGCCTTAAAGGCGAGAGATCTGGCAATTTGAGCAACCGCTGCCGAATGCAACCAGAGAAGCTGATGGTTGTATCCCACTTCAGAGTTGGAACTCTTAAATAAATTCACGATGGAGACGCCGAGGACGATGGTTTTTACTTCACGTAATCCCAGGAGCAGGAGAGCGTTTTGCAGATTGGTAACCTGTCGACTGTACCCATAAAAGGCGGAATTGGCGATTTTTAAGATTTTACTGGCTATGGCCGGATCTTTTTGGAGAATGAGAGCAATATCAGCCAGTGATGATTCTGGATTTTCAGCCATCATCATGACCTCCAGGGCCAGTGAGGGGAGGGTTGGCAGGGATTGGACCTGACCGATAATGTTCTCAATCGACTGGATTTCACCTTTCGTCATCGGCTGGATCCTCAACAACTGGCCACGCCATCCTACAATCCGGACTAAGATGGCTGATGTTCTTCAATCCCTGATTTCCTAAGGGCTTCGGTAGCTCGAAGCCGAGTCCATGGGTTCATATCGCACTGAACACAGCCTGTTAAGAGGGAGATGAAGCAATCTCTCCCTTGTTCAGAGAGTATCTCTTTTCCCTCTCAAGTATAGCTATCAAGGTAGTGCTGGCTCGCTTAAGAACACTTTCAGAAGAACTGGATAGATTGTGGAAAATCAGATTTATGGTCTCCAACGTTCCGATTTCCCCAAGGGAGTCTAAAGCGGCCGCCTGTATGAATTCATCCTCTCTGCTGAGGAGATCCACCAGCAGTTGCGTGGCTTTTGGGCCACCAATACTCTCTAATGCTTTGATAGAAGAAAAAATTACCCATAAATCTTTTTCGGTCTGTAACAGCTTTTCAATCGTTTCAATCGCCTTCTCATCAGCCAGCTTTCCAAGACTGGCAACGGCTGAGCTCCTTACCCTGGCTGAGGAATCCTGAAGGGCCAAGAGTAATGGATCTACAGCCTTACAGTTGCCGATGAGACCCAGAAGATCTGCAATATACATCCGAAGCGATTCGCTGGGATCATGGAGCAGTGGAACCAATAAGGAGATATTATCATACGCTATCTCTTTCAAAACCTCCATGGCTAAGCTTCTGGCCGTGGCTTCATCTCCCTGGAGTAGGGGTAATACATTTTCAATGACCTCTTGATTCCCGATCTGGACAAGGGAATCCCTGGCCAGTTCCCGAATTAACCCATCTTCATCATAGAGGAATTCCGCTATTGAATAACAGGCATAATATGTATCCCCCTGCTCTTTAAGGCTTTTGATTATATGTCTCTTGGCTGCATGGTTTAAATTTTGGAAGCTGATTTCTTTGATATCTCCTAACATATACCTTTCCTTTCTGATTTGGTGAATAGTTTTATGATGCCTCATTTCGGCAGGGTTAAAAGTCATACCGAATAGACACCTGACACCTCTTTTGTGAAAATTGGAACATCCCCTGACTCAAAGTTGGTTGAAGCGAAGTCTCGTGGTCGTACTACAAATAAGTGCAGAATTTCATACCAGGTCTGGAGCGTGTCGGTTTAGCCTTTAGCAAGAATCATGCCTATTTTATGAGAACCGGATAAACCGGGGTGGACCGGGAATTATTGAAGCAAAAATAGGTGCCGGATTTTATACAGACTGCCTAATTTTTATGATCGATATATATATATGAGGACGTATAATTTATTTAAATAGTGTCAAGAATAAAGGTTGTCGGCCTGCGAAATACAGCTCTAAAATTGTGCAAAGATATCTGGTGACCAAAGAGGGTAAAGAAAAAGAAGAGGAATGAAACAAGGAAAGTGAGATCCTTACAAGGATTCTCGTTGACTTTGGCCAAGACTGTGTTATACTAAATATAACATATTGATAAAACTATGAGAATACTGTGGGGAACATGGCATGATGTTCAGGAAGAGCCGAAGGCAAGGAAAAGGTCATTATTTTTTGGCTTCCGTGGTTATATTTCTGCTGCTGCGCTCCTTTTTGGCTTATGGAGAACCGAATCCTCCGGATCGAGATATAAGTGCGGCCTATTACCATTTCCTGAGGGCTGAATTGTATGCCAAGGAAGGGTACGTTGATCTGGCCATCGAGGAATTTACCCAGGCATCTGAAAGGGATCCGGCCTCGATTTATTTACACGATATTTTAGCCAGTCTCTTTCATCAGCAAAATTTATTGGAAGAGGCTCTCAAGCAATGTGAACAGATCCTTGTTATTGATCCGGATAATGTCTCGGTCTTGCTTCGAATGGCCAGGATCAGCTCCCAGCAGGAAGATGAGGGAAAGGCTGTCTCTCTCTATGAGAAGGCTATCGGCATAGATGGAGACAATCCCATGCCCTACCTGCTCTTAGGCCGATTGTATTCAGCCAGGGAAGATTATGAGAGCAGCCTCAAAATTTATCAGCAGCTCATTGATAGAGTCCCTGACTCTTATGTGGCCTATTATTATTCAGCCAAGGTATATATTGAATTAAATATGATAGACAAGGCTGTTGATTACCTGAAGAGAGCTATCCAGATCGATCCTCAATATAAACCGGCTCTGATCAGGTTAGCGGCCGTTTATGAACATCAAAAACTGTATGATCAGGCGATAGAAATCTATTCTCAGCTCATTAAACAGGATCCTTATTCGTTGGAGTTCCGGGATCAGTTGGGCAAACTTTTTGTACGTCAGAACAAGCTGGATGAGGCACTTCAGGAGTTTCTCGCCATTCAGGAAAGAGAACCCGACAACGTGGATGTTTATGTCAAATTGGGACTGATTTATTTTGAGCAGAAGAGTTATCCATCAGCCATTGAGGCGTTTGAGAAATACCTGGAAAGCAATCCTGAAGATGCAGAGATTCGCCTCTATTTAGGACTTTCCTATGGAGAAAATCAGGAACTTGAGGCTGGTGTTCAGGAATTTAAAAGGATCCTTTCTTCTCATCCGGATTCAATAAAGGCCAGACTTCATCTGAGCTATGCCTACCAGAAGATGGATCAATGGCCTGAGGCCATACACGTCTTGCAGGAAGCAATTGAACGTCAGCCGGAGGATGTGGACCTCTATTTAGCCTTAGCCTTAACCTACAATCAAACCAGGCAATATCAGGAAGCCGTCAATATCCTTACCAGGGGCCTTGAGATAGCACAGGAGGATGAAGACCTGCACTTTTACCTTGGGGTATTCTATGAAAAGGTGGACCGGTTTACAGAGTCTATCCAGGAATTCACGAGAGCCATTGGATTGAATCCGAAAAGGGCGGAAGCTTATAATTACATTGGTTATATGTATGCGGAAAAAGGCATCAATCTGGAGGAGGCCATAGATCACATTAAAAAGGCTTTGGCCATGGATCCGGAAAATGGAGCATATCTGGACAGTCTCGGGTGGGCTTATTATAAGAAGGGATTACTGGATAAGTCAATTATAGAATTGAACAGGGCGATACAGTATGTTACAGATGATCCGGTAATCTTTGAGCATTTAGGTCATGTCTACTATCGTAAAGGAGACTTTAGCCAGGCTCAGCATTACTTGCAGAAGTCTTTGGAGCTTGATCCAAACAATCAAAAGGTCGAGCAAAAGCTGGAAGACCTCCGGATGTTGCTCGAGAAATCAAAATGATTTGTTTTCTCAAGCCAGGGCAGGTAATTACCCTGGTGTGTGTTTTAGCCCTTTTTTCGGGGTGCAGTTTAACCTATCGAGAGCGGATAAAGCCTGGACCCTCTTCCTTTCAACAGGAGCTATCCGGGCTGTTCGAACGAAGGGTCGCCTTCCGGGATATGCGAGGCAGGGCTGCCATTTCTATAAGTCGTCGTGGGAAAAAACAAAGCTTTCCAGCCAATGTTATCTTTGACTCCTCTTATCGGCTTCGGCTGGAAGGCCTGGGTCTGTTCAATATTCCTTCCTTTTTTCTGGTTGCCGATGGGAAACGGATGTGGTTCTACTTTCCCGAAGAGCAGAAAGTTCTCCAGGGTGAACCCTCGGAGGAGAACCTTTATCGAATGACCGGCATTCAGACCGGGGTGGAAGACCTGATTGCTCTTTTCTCCGGCAATCTTCCACCAGATCTTTCCTCATCATCAAAGCTGAAGGTTAAGCCGGTGGATCTTCATCAAGGACTTATTGAACTGAGATCTGAACAAAAAGAAGTGTATCACTTATGGATTATCCATGGACTCATAGCTAAAATGGAGATTTACGGGCCAGATGGAGAACTTCAGGTAAAGGCCAGGTTTGATAATTATGAGGCCATTGATGACTACCAATGGCCGAGATGGATTGAATGTAGCTATGTGGCATCCGAGACTCAAGTGGTGATAAAATATAAAAAAATATTCTTAAACTCAGGAATTGCGAGAGGCGCTTATCTCCTGGATTATCCCCCGACCATTTCTCCCGATGATCTGGACGACATGCCTTACTAATAGCTCACATCTTCAGAATAAAGGCCATTTAAGTGAGAGGGATTTCCGTGGGTGAATCCATGATAAAAATTTTGGCTCCTGCCAAGATCAATTTAGGGCTCGCTGTATACAGAAGGAGAGAGGATGGATATCACGAAATTGGGACTCTCTTTCAGGCAGTAGACGTGTGTGATGAACTGGAGATGAGAGTAACGGATCAGGGAATTGATTTGGATTGTGAGGGAGAGCCGGCTCCAGAAGGGCGGGAAAATATAGCCTGGCAAGCTGCCGAGTTGTTTTTTTCCCATCTGGGCTCAAGACCGGGAGTTCACATGAGGTTAAGGAAGCATATTCCGGTAGCTGCCGGATTAGGGGGAGGCAGCAGTGATGCGGCAGCTGTTTTAAAGGGGCTGAATCAATTGCATTTTTTCCCCATATCTGAAGATGATTTATTGGAAATGGGTGCACAACTGGGAGCTGACGTACCGTTTTTCCTTTTTGGAAGCTCAGCACTGGGGCAGGGAATTGGGACAAGGCTTACCCGCACCGCTCCCCTCTCGGAGGTATGGGTTGTTATTGTGAATCCTGGCTTTCCTATTTCAACAAAATGGGTATATAATCATATTGATACTGATTTATTGTTGACAAAAGAGCCAGATCATATTAAAATGCTAAGGCTTTTTTTAAAAAAGCGCGATCTGCCGCAGATAGGGCTTTATCTTCACAACGATCTTGAATCTGTAGTACGTAAGAAATATCCAATAATCGATGAGCTCAAAAACCGTCTGTTATCCGCTGGAGCTGTGGGTGCTATTATGAGTGGTAGTGGAGCGAGTGTTTTTGGAATATTTTCAGATTACTTACGAGCAAAAAAAGCCTATAGCTGTTTGAAAACGCAGAACGACATGTGGAAGGTTTTCTTAACCAGACCATATGTAATGGCCTGAATTAATTAACTTTTTACAACGGGGGGGCGGTAAAACAGTGGAAATAACAGACGTAAATATATATATTGTCAATGGTGACAAATTAAAAGCTTATGCGACTGTCGTTTTCGATGATGCCTTTATTGTCCGGGATATGAAAATCATCAGTGGTAATAACGGATTATTTGTAGCCATGCCGAATAAGAGATCAAAAGACGGCACATTCCGGGATGTGGCTCATCCATTGAATAAAGAAATGCGCAATTTAATTGAAACGAGTGTACTGAACGAATATAAGATACAGACTGAAAACAAAACACAGGTTGAAATGGAAGGGATAAGATAGATAAAGAGAGTACTCATCAGTGGGTGAATGCATAATCCACTGAAAGAGCAGGAGAAGATCGAACCTTTCTGAAATCTTAACCATGGTGGGGCGTCGACAAGCGGTAAGTCACAGGATTTTGGTTCCTGCATTCGGAGGTTCGAATCCTCCCGCCCCAGTTAATATTTTTTTGTGAGAGAAAAGAGATGGGCTTTGAACTGACGCTTATAGCCGGAAATTCTAATTTACCCTTGGCGGAAGGAATCGGCAGATATCTAAAAATTCCTCTGGTGAAAGCAGAGATTGAGAGGTTTGCCGATGGAGAGATTTGTGTTCAGATCAATGAAAACGTTCGTGGAGCGGACGTGTTTGTAATTCAGTCAACGTGTCCTCCCGTTAACGATAATTTAATGGAGTTGCTTATCATCATTGATGCCTTACGAAGAGCTTCGGCCAGAAGAATTACCGCCGTGATTCCTTACTATGGGTATGCCCGCCAGGATCGGAAGGTCCAGCCAAGGGCGCCGATCAGTGCTAAGCTGGTGGCCGATTTGCTTACTATTGCCGGTGCTAACCGGGTTCTAACTCTGGATTTGCATGCAGGCCAGATTCAGGGTTTTTTCAACATACCAGTGGACAATCTGTTTGCTACACCAGTCCTGATAAAATTTGTCAAGGAATTGAATTTAGCCAACATTGTGCTTGTCTCCCCTGATGCAGGAGGAGTGGAGAGAAGCCGTGCCTTTGCCAAACGTCTGGGCGCTTCGCTGGCTATTATTGATAAAAGAAGGGAAAAGGCCAATGAATCAGAAGTCATGAACATCATTGGGGATATTAAGGGGAAAAATGCCTTTCTCATTGATGACATCATTGATACCGGCGGGACCTTAACCAAGGCAGCCACCGCTCTGGCTGAGGCGGGAGCAGAAAGTGTATATGCCTGCTGTACTCATGCGGTTTTGTCTGATCCGGCTATAGATCGGGTCAATTCCTCACGCCTGCTGAAACTTGCAGTGACGGATACCATACCGGCTTCAGAAAAAACCCGCAGTTCCTCGAAGGTGAAAGTTCTCTCTGTAGCTGATTTGATTGGTGAGACAATTTATAGAATTAATGTTGATAAATCCGTCAGTTCTCTTTTTATATAGAGTCCTGTCTAAAGTGACTAACCATGGTATATATAAAAACAGCTTTGGTATGAGCATATATGGAGGTATAAATGGCTGTTCAGGTTAATATGCAGGTGAAGCTCCGTGAACCGGACGGGAAGGGAGCTAGTCGGAAACTCCGGAGGGAAGGATTT
>JBLIRT010000039.1:0-21071 GCA_049472445.1 bacterium | reverse complement strand
GTCTGTCCGACAGATCCGTCAAAAGACCTTTCGGCTCTTGTTTTCAAGATTGTGGCAGATCCGTACGTGGGAAAGCTTGCATTTGTCAGGGTGTATTCCGGGAAGCTGGAATTGCGTTCGTCCTTCCGGGGTTAGATGAAAAAGCTCTACTCCTTCATCTCCCCTTAAATAACCCTCCACCTGTTGATCTGGCGGTGCGGCATTGAAATAGTCAAATTTGAAATCCCCCGGTCTTTCAGAGGAGTGCTCTTCCTTCCATTTCTCATCATAGGTTCCGAGGAATTTCAGGCGCGGAGCCCACCCCTTTCCTATATATCCGAAGCCCACCGGGTTTGGCCTGTCATTCCAGGATTTGATTACCTTATGGGGATCTTCCAGGTTGGGTAATGGCTTGTTCTCTATGTCCTTTTTTTTATTCTTCTTGTGAAATACCCCCCGCCCTACCGGATTTTCGGGACAATAATCCCCCCATGTTACATCCATACCCCCGAAGGCATGTTCATAGATAAGATCCATTTCAGTGAAGGGTTCAGGCTCTGAAGGCTCGATATTGCCAAAGAGGCCAACTGTTCGCCAGTATCGATGGCCGATCACTCTGATGATCTTTTTGATCCGGCCCACACGGAAACCTGCATCCAGCATATGAACCGGCCGGTTATCCGACGAAAGGGCCTTACCCACGATGACTATATCGGCCCGGGGCTTAAAGGGCGCAATATCATCTTCGAATCTGGTGCTTCCTCCCTTTTCCGGGTCCTGTAGCTGGTCAGCGAGAAATATGGGATCCTGCTGCGGGGAAATGGCTGCAGCTTCATGTGGTCGAATATTGAAGGTACCCTTTACGATAACGGTGAGTACAGGCTTATTCTTCGGGCCGAGACCGGGTAAGGCCAAGGCTGGAAATGGGCTGTCATTATGAATGATCATTTCTCTATACCGCCAGGTGTCCGGGAATCGGGAGCACATCCCCATTAACCACCGGCCCGACAGGTACAAAGGGCGGGGCAAAGGTTGGGATAGGCCCCTTTCCCATGACATTCATAATCTGCTGCATGGGCAGCCACATGAGAAAGGCCAGGCTGAAGCCTGTGGCAATGGCATCAAATAATTCCTTATGATGAAGCGCATCCTTTTCGCCGAGGCTGTCAATCATGGCCTGTTTCAGGGAAGGCGGTTGAAGTTCCGCCATCATGGGCGAAGGACAGGTAATGAGCGGCATCGGAACATTCGGCATGGGTGGGGCCATCGGTCCTGGAAAGGCTGCAAAAGCCGGGTACCACGGGAGACCGGGAACAATCACCTTGTCCTGCCAGCTCTTCCATTTTTTTTCAAGGGCATCGGCAACTGCCGCTGCATATTTCTTCTCCTGATCCGTGCCTCCGGCCATCATGGGGGCGTTTTTTATGTTTGATCCGATGCCCGGCCCGTCAAGACAGCCTGGCGGGCCAATGGCGCATACAGCCATGATCTTTATATCCTTAAATTTGGCCTGAAGTCTCCACATATCAACGCTGTAACAGATTGCCTGGCAGATATTGTCAATGAATTTGGCAAATTTTTCACCAATCGTTTTGGCCGTTTCAGCATGGTATTTGTTAACGGACACTTCTCTGAAAAGGAACGGCGGAAGAGGGGAATTGGGAGGAACAGCCAGCTCCTCCGGTTTGAAGGCGTCTTTATACTGGGTCCCCATATCTTTCCAGTCTATGGGAAGCTTTATCCCATTGGCCAGAAATTTCATTTTGGCCATCTGAGCCATAAAGCCCGAATTGAGAGGTGGCATACCTGTTTCCTAACTGGTTATACCCAGTCCCGTTTGATGCAAATCAGGATCATCTGAAACGGCACTCGTTAATTAAGCATACTCACATTTTATGTAAACCAGGCCATCATCAGTCCCCGACCAGCACATCGGGACTTCCCTCGATCAAGGTTCCCGAAGCACCGCAGTGCTGGTCTTTATCGCCCTGGCGATGGGCCGGCCTGTTATTGATCATCACCGTACCGCTGCCTTCCGTGGCCGTCCATATATTCGGCCCGCAGCAGGCTGCGTGAATGCCCATATCTCCGACCCGCAGAGCCGGCCTATGGTTTACCAGCACATCCGGTGAGCCCTGAACTGCCGGACCAATGACAGGATGCGGGCAGGCAGGGCATCCGTGGGCATCGGCTGCGGCCTGGGATTTATCACCTAATCGTCCGAGCGGCGGCATATTTCTGTCCCTTCCCTGGTCATGATTCTCTCACAATGGTGAATTCCATAGAAAAAGCATCTCCTCATTCAGCTAGTTGCATGGTCCGTTCCATGAGCTTTCCCCCGGCAAGGGAATACCCGATCATGGTACCGGCGTCCTCACCCTCAACGAAATAGCGGCTGACCGGACCGAACATGGTCTTCAGTTCATTTTCATTGCAGGTCGGCAGATAAACGCGAAAGACCCTCGGGTCATAGTATCTGAAGTAAAGTGGTGTTCCTCCTTCATCATACACCATGAGAAAACGCCTGAAGTGCCGTCTGAGGTCTTGAAACGGAGCAGGCGATTCAAGAAAGATCCCCCAGCTTTTCCCCCAGCCGTTCTTGAGAAGCCAGTCGGTAAAGGAGTCCTTCTTTTTCAGTTTTATGAGATACGGCGCTACATCAGCCAGTTCGCGTGCCGGTGCTCCGCGATAAAGGCAGATCATTTCAATATCTGATTCCAACAGTTTGGGATATATCAGGGTGTCCCGGGCGCTATCGATGATGGTGTACATTTCTCCCGGGATTTCACCCTCTCTGGACCACCAGAACTGGCTTACTTCTTTTGTGATATGATCCGGATCCGGCATGATTGATCCCTTCTTCTTTAAGAGCCGCACGGGCTCTTCATTTTTAACTTCACTTCTCACAGAGCGGTGTTCCGGATTTGGCCGCCTCACGCATGGCCTGAGCCTGTGGACTGGATGACGGAGACCCAGGCTTTGGCTTGGCCGCTTTACCCGGTTTGGCTGTATCCGCTTCCATTGGCTCTTTAGGGGCTTCCGGTGAGCAGCCTGATCCTGAGCCGGCTGATCCACCGCTGTTGAGTAATATCTGGGTTCCGGAAACAGTCACTCCGGAGGAGTTTAAGACAACAAAATTACCTCCTACCTTCAAGGTAATATTTGTTCCTGCTTCAATGATGAGATTCTGGCCTGCCTTGAGGTGAATCTCTGATCCTGCCTCCAGGGCATGGTTATTGCCTGCCTTTTCCTGAATATCCGTCCCTGACTCAAGGGAAATGGCGCCGTCGACTTTTTCATTATGATCACCTTTGACGGAAAGATGCTTATCACCTTCCACCAGGGACAGGAAATCCTTTTTCACCATGAGGTGGCTTTCATTTCCAACCCAGGTTCGGGCGTCATGTTTAACCCGGATATCCTGATCTTTTTCAGCATGAATAAAGATTTGCTCCTCACCCTTTTTATCTTCAAATCGAATTTCATTGAATCCTTGACCGCCTGTGGAAGAAAGGCTCTTGAGCGTTGATTTGGTTTTTTCATCAGGGAGCTTGTAAGGAACGGTATTATCTGCATTATAAACACGGCCGGTAATAATCGGCTTGTCCGGATCTCCTTCCAGAAAATCCACAATGATTTCCTGACCGATACGGGGGATATAGATACTTCCCCAGCCGGTCCCGGCCCATGCCTGACTGACCCTGATCCAGCAGGAGCTCTTTTCATCCTGCTTTCCCTCACGGTCCCAGTGAAATTGCACCTTGATGCGGCCATGCTCATCCGTATAAATCTCCTCACCCTTCGGCCCCACCACCACGGCCGTCTGCACACCCTCCACTACAGGCTTTCGCGTTCTTCGCTCAGGCCGAAAGGTAACCGAGGAGGGAACAGCCAGAAAATCGTTGGCATAGCTGAAGCCCTCGCCGCCCGCCTGCTCTTCAAACACCTGGGGCTGAGAGCCTTTGTGCTTCACCTTCACCAGCAGGTATTCCCTGTTGAAATCCTCACGCTCGTGGTCGGTGAGGGTAAAGGTAAAACCCGGGGTAAAGCGGGGACAGCCACTTTTCCCTTCAGCCTTATCCATGAAAGCCATCGCTTCCTCCAGGCGGATCTGGGCCAGCTTTTTCCCATCACCCTCTTCAAGGTAGCGGCCCGGATAGTCGTAAAGCTCAAGTTTCGGGAAATCCCCGGCCTCTTTCTGGGCGGTCAGATTCAGGGACGGCTTCTCGAAGTTATAATCCTGCAGGGTTACCTTACCTGACTGGATCTGGCGGGAGAGGAAAAAGGTCTGGACGACCTCCTCCTCCGGAACCATGGTATCAGCAGGGTGATAGAGGACCTTGGCCTGGCCCTGGATGGGCTGATAGGTTACCGTGCCGTCTCCAAAAACCAGAAGGTGTTTATCCGCGGTATGCTCAAAAAAGTAGAATATCCCCTCTTCCTCTAAGAGCCGGGAGATGAAATTGAGGTCTGTCTCCCGGTATTGGACGCAGTATTCCCTGGGCTGATAGGTGCCCTGGAGCCGA
This sequence comes from bacterium, assembly GCA_049472445.1. GTDB lineage: Bacteria > SZUA-182 > SZUA-182 > DTGQ01 > DTGQ01 > JBLIRT01. The sequence continues at coordinate 16,566 of JBLIRT010000039.1, read as the reverse complement.
AAATCGAACCGGTCGGCAGGAATCCCGGCCTCCTGGAGGATCTGCTTTGTTATGTCCTGAACACTTTTACCCTGAAAAATGCGGCAATTCTGCTTAAAGGAAAGGAGCCACAGGGATGGCGCCATTCCGGCCTGGTAAAGGAAGAAACGTCCTTTGCTGCCTTTCTGCCGGAACTGGACAACAAGGCCATGAAAAAAGCGGTCAGTCTCGTGGCCTATGATGGTCAGGAGGGCTTCTTTCCCGATCACCTTACTGAAGTCTACTTCATCCTCTATGGCCAGAGAAAGATTCACCCCAAAAGGTGAAGAGATCCTTTCAAGGGCGGTAAAACCAGCCACCCGAAACTCAAGATCTGATATTTTACATAAAAACTGGGCCTCACCCGATCCGAAAGGAGGCATTCTTATTCTCCAAAGGTTATGCTAAATGATCCCTCTTCTGCCAGGCCGAGGTGAACCTCTGAGGGCATGGCCCCCTCACCGAGACGGGCTAAAATCTCCTGCGACATCTGGGGCAGAATGGTTCCCCTCATAATGTGGTCAATGTTCCTGGCTCCCGTTTCGACCTCGGTGCAGCGGTTGGCTATCTGATCCACTACCTCCGGAGTATACACGAATTTCATCTTGTGGCTCTCGGCCAGTCGTTTGGCCAGTTTTTCCAGTTTCAGAGCCACAATCTCTTTCATAAATTCCGGGCTGAGGGTAATAAAGGGAACAATGGTCATCCGGGCCAGCAAAGCGGGTTTAAAGTGATTGCTTAAGATGGGACGTACGGCACCGGTTATGGTCTCAAGTGATAATTTCTCCTCACCGCTGTTAGCGAACTGGCTGATGACATCCGAGGCCAGATTGCTGGTCAACAGGATGATGGTATTTTTAAAGTCGATGATCCGGCCCTCACCATCAGAGAGGGTACCCTTGTCAAAGACCTGATAAAATAAATTCATGACCTCCAGGTGAGCCTTTTCAACCTCATCAAGAAGCACCACCGAGTAGGGGCGCTGGCGCACGGCCTCGGTCAGCACACCGCCCTCACCATAGCCGACATATCCGGGAGGTGAGCCGATGAGCCGGCTTACCGTATGCTTTTCCTGAAATTCACTCATATTGATGGTGGTCATGAAGCGCTCACCGCCAAAGAGAAGATCGGCTATGGCCAGGCCTGTCTCGGTCTTTCCCACCCCGCTCGGACCGACCAGCAGAAAGACACCCATGGGCTGGCCCGGGTCCGTCAAACCGGATTTGGCCGCCTTGATGACCTGACTGATGGCGCTCATGGCCTCATCCTGGCCCTTAATCCGCTGGCGGAGGTTATCGGCAAGATTGATAATGGCGTTGGCCTCATCCCGCTGAACCTTGCCCAGGGGTATGCCTGTCCAGTCCGAAACCACCTTGGCCACCATATCAGGATCAACCTCTATACTGACCAGGGGGGAATCTGCCTGAATGGATTCAAGCTCACGGGTAGCAGCCTCAATCTGCCCTTTCAGTTCGGCCTCCTTCTCAGCCGAACCATCCTGTGTCGTAAGATCGGAAAGCTCTTTTCGAAGCCCAACCAGCCTCTGAGCACATTCCTGCTCCTTCAGCCAGCGGTCTTTCAACTGACTGACCTCCTGGCTCAATTGCTCAAGCCTGACCGGCAGCTCATCGAGGCGGGTCTGATCAATCTCAATCCCATTGGTCTGATCACGCTCTAAGGCTTTCAGCTCTCTTTCAAGCGCCTGAATAGCCCGCTCCCTGTCTTCAATGGTATCGGGCTTGGAGGAGAGGAGTATTTTCACTCTGGCCGCACTGGTATCGAGAAGATCCACGGCCTTGTCCGGCAACTGCCGGCCTGAGATATAGCGGCTTGAAAATTCGGCCGCAGCCACAATGGCATCATCCCGCACGACCACACCATGGGTTTCTTCATAGGTATCCTTTAAACCGCGCAGGATAAGCACGGCCGTATCAACCGAGGGCTCATCCAGCTTGACCAGTTGGAAACGCCGGGCCAGAGCGGCATCCTTTTCAAAATATTTTTTGTATTCCGACCAGGTGGTAGCGGCAATGGTCCGAAGCTCTCCCCTGGCCAAAGCCGGCTTGAGGAGATTGGCCGCGTCACTTCCTCCGGCCGACCCGCCTGCTCCGATCAGGGTATGGGCCTCATCAATGAACAGGATAATCGGTTGGGCGGAGGCCTTGATTTCATTAATGACCGCTTTCAGACGGTTTTCGAACTCACCCTTCACCCCGGCCCCGGCCTGGAGAAGGCCCATATCCAGCCCCAGAATGGATACTCCGCGGAGGATTTCAGGCACATCACCTTCCACCACCCGTCTGGCCAGCCCCTCGACTACGGCCGTCTTACCCACTCCGGCCTCGCCAACCACAATGGGATTATTTTTTCGCCTTCGGGCCAGGATATCGACCATCTGCCGAATTTCCCGATCACGGCCAAAAACAGGATCAATCCTCCCCCCTCCTGGCCTTGTCGGTAAAGTCAAGGCAGAACCGGCCGAGAGCGGTGGTCTCAGCCGGGCGTCCGGCCTCTCCTTCCTCTTTGGCTGTGGATGACTGTTCCAGGGAATTGTTGACAATATTCCCGAATTGCTGCAGCAGTGCCTCCCGGCCAATGGATTGTAAGAGATCAATATACCGGCCCGAAGCCAGCTGCTTCGATTTGGTCAGCAGGGCCAGGAGGAGTGCGCCTGATCGAATGCGGGTTTCATCAAGATCAATCGAGGCCGTCAGCCAGGCCTCCTGAAACCAGTCCAGAATCAGGGGGGAAAAGACGGGCCGTCCGGCATTGCCGGTTCGAAACTCCTCCAGGGCTTGATCGAGGGCCTTTAAGACCCTGCCCGGGTCAAGGTTAAAATGACGTATAATGAGGGACATGTCCGACTGTGGCTCCTCAAGGAGTTTGGCCAGAAGATGTTCCACCGTGACTTCATAATGGCTGCGGGATACGCAAAGACCGGCCGCAGCTTCAAGGCATCGCGTACAATACGGATTTAAACGGGATAAAAGGGATTTAATATCAACCGATATCATAGTTCAATTCTCTCATGTGTGAAGTTCATTTTGGTATTGAAAATAAGCCCTAATCTCTCCTTCATAGTCACCTGAAAAAATCCAGGTGTCAAGACCAAGTCCGGCCCATTGCGGGCCACCCAGACAGGTGGTGCTCATCTGTCCTTTTTTCTTATCCAGGATCAGTTCCAGATCATATTCAAACGGCTCAACAAGGTAAAGGCCGATTAAAAACGTGAGTTTTTGATGGTTCTCTCCACCCGGCAGGAGAGCATGGAACCGCTCAGGGTCGAGCGGGCCGATCTGAAGGCCGAATTTCCCCATACGATCCTCAATTTCTTCACCGAGAAAGCCATCCTGACCGAGGCAGCCTCCGGACAATCCCAGGCGTAACCTCTGATCCTGTGGAATTTTCGCTTTCCTCTTCAAGCAGGGTATGAGCTCTACAGGCACCTCACCGAGGGCATCCTGGAGCATGGTTTGGAGGCCGAGAGAAGATCGCGGGTACTGAGTAAAGAGCCCGAGATATCTCAACAGGCCGTAGGACCAGGGAAGATTTGCCCAAAGGTTCTTTTCCCCTAATCCCAAAAGGCAGAAAAGCCTCTCCAGATGCTCAACATTGTTCTCTTCGACCACCTGGAAGAACTGGCGATATTTGGCCAGACAGTGAAAGAGTAAAGAGAAGAGCCGATCATTGATGATATCCAGAAAGTCTCTGGTTACCGATTCATCAGCCGCTGCCTCACTCATCAGATCTTCGGTATAAAAGGTAGGCAGGGGTGAAGAGGTACCGTAGAGGCCGAGAAAGGTGGCTGTGACCAGAAGGAGGCTGGATTCCCCATTCGGTAATTCTTCGATTCCGGCAATATCAGCCGCAGGAAAACCCAGAGACAGATCAGGCCTTACCCGTATTCTTTCTTTTTCCATGGATTTTCGGCTTATCCTCTGGCCGGGCTCACCCTCAAGAAGGCGCAGGAGCCTTATCACCTGAAAGAATGAAAACTTATGTCCCTCCTGGAGGAGGCTCAACTTTAAATCAGAGGACGATCCCCGATTCTGGCTGACCACTGATAAAGGTCTCCCTTGGTAATCTCTTCGATAACCAAATTGGTATAGGTATTTATGGAGGCATAACCTCCCAGAAAATAATCCAGGATACAGCCCAAAAGATATAAATCTCCCTGTCCGGCGAAGTGATCCTGCCGCATTTTTACCTTTACCTCCTGACCTCTCATCACAAGACCCGAAACCAGACGATTGGCCGGCTTTACTTCAATCTTTTCAATTCCGGCTATCCGCTTCTCATTGGCCAGGATGGCTGTCCGGTCACGGCTGGCCGGGAAAAGATACAGGGTAAGCAATGCTCTCAGGTTTTCAGCACTGGTCAGCGAAAGGTGGTTCAGGGATAGATGAGAGACAAGACGCCACAGAAGATTTGTGCCCAGAGGGGGAAGGCTCGCGGGCGTGGGGGGACGGAGGTTTTTAAACTCCACAAATTCCGGAGAACTGCCGGTAGGCAGGGACACATCTCCGGACTGAATACCCTCCGGCAAAGAGCCATTCGTACAGAGAAGTCCGATGGACAACGTTTCCTGAAGGGGAGGACCGGCCTCAGGCGGATACGCTACTGAAAGGTAAACCATATGGTTATCATCTACGGGAGATTTGGTGAAGTTGAGGTGATACACCGGGTTCTTTTGAGATTGAGGATGGAAAAGATCAAAGGGAAAGTATCTTCTTTCTTCAGCCGTTCCCTGCATGAAGCCGACTACCTTTTCCACGGCATAGACCTGGTAGTGCCCGGCATTTGAGCCGGAAGGCCGGACCAGGTATTGGGCCTGGTGATGATTAAGCCGGACAGGATCTGCCTCATGAGGAAAAACATTGACGGCCGGTGTGGCGAAAAGAACGAAATTGTCCTTTTTGATCCGGGGCGGTGGCGAGGAGATCTCCGCTAATTCAAAGCATATCTCGAATCGCGAGCCATCTCCTCTCTTTTGCCAGCGCTCCCAGCCAATAAGATCAAGGAAGAGAAATTTTTCAGGTAAAATGAAATATTCCTGGAGGATCCGATACCCCGGAAAAGAGTTTGAAGGATACGGAATCAGAGCTTCACGGGGGCCATAACCAACCGGTTTTAAAAAATCCGGGCCAAGAAGTGAGGAGGCACCCTTTTCAAGAGGATTGATCATAATCCGCCTGACCTGGTGCCGCAGCAGGAAGTAGAGGTCAGTGGCCAGGGTATGGTTTCCCGAAAAGAAAAAACGCAAACACTTCGGCTGCCAGTCCGACAGCCTGAGCCCCCTTAACTCCAGAACCAGTTTCATCATCGGCGGACGACCGGGGGGCTGAAGGAAAGATGCTTCGAGGAGATTGAGAGGATGGACTTCAACCTCGTAGCAGGTTTGAAAAAGGCAGGAAGTCCCCTCTACCGGTATTGAGGCGATAGAAACACCCCGAGGTATGGATAAAGATTGCTTGAGGGTCGGTTTGGGACTGAAGGCCATAATCGTGGTTGAAGGAACCGGCCGCAGGTAATGCGGCCAGATCATATGCATCAGTTCATGGATGATTTCCGGAAACTCGTCGTCGAGCTTCTGCCGCAGCAGGGCTACCAGAAAGGCCACCCCCTCAAGGAGTCGCTCGACATCAGGATCCGTGGACGGTCCGCTCAGCATGGGAGCCAGGGCTGGATGGGCCTTGGAAAACTCAGCGGCCACCTCCTTCAGATGATTCATCTCCTGTTGGTAATACTGATTGACCATTGCCTCAACCGCTCAGCTTGTTGATCTTTACCTTGCCTTCAGAATCGACAAGAGTCTCAATGAATACCGAGGTCTTTCCCTCATCGATGGAAAGCCTGGCCATGATTTGAAAGCGCAGGGACAAGACGTCATCCTCCTGGGGGATAAAATTAACCCTGACCGCCCTCAATCGCGGCTCATACTTCTGGATAGTCTGCCGAATAGCCTTCTCGATTTCTCTGAGAGATTCGGGATAGGAATGGAGAAAATCGGTAAAATCAGGGACCCCGTAATCCTCAGCGATCGGAACATTTCCCTGTCTGGTATTGAGGATTCTCTGGAGATGCCGTATCACCGAGTCTACAATCCTTTTGGGGTCATTTTTAGAGCGCCTTTCCGGCTCCCTGTCCCAGATTCTCAACCGCTCGAGAAGCCTCTCTTCCCTCATGGAGTCTCAGAGCTTAGCGAGGAACAGTCCATGAGTCTTCGGACTCGATCCCATCGGGCTCCCAGGTCCATTTAATCTTCTTATAGGTGAAAGACACCTCCTCCATGTGCCGGTAGGGCTCATTCGCCTGGACAAAAGCTATCGGCATGTAGGGCTTGATTTCGACAACGATGGCATCCATGAGCGTATGGGTAAAATAGTGCTCCTCTGAACCGGTCGGAGCGATCCTGTACCATTTGATAATAACCGTTTTCAGGTGCTCTCCGGTGCAGAGGGCCTGATAGAGTTTGGGAGAGGCTTTATCATACTCCTTGACGATTTTCAGGGGACCATGGATCCTTTTTCCACTAGGAAGACCGGATTGGGGATCCCGTGGAATATGGATATTATGTTCCATTTCATAGACCAGAATGGTCCCTTCCCTGCCCTCCATGTCACATGATCCCTCGATCGCTCCCTGAGTTTCTCCTTCAAGCGTTAAATGAGACGGCATAGGCATAGCGCATTTCTCCTTTGTTTAAGGGTTAAGGTTTAGTCCTTGTCAAGCTTACCTACCAGAGAGAGAGTAAAGAAAGCCCCCATGTACTTGAAATGGGGTCTGACTTTCATTGATACCCGATACCACCCGGGCTCCCCCTCGACATCCTCAACATTGATCTGTGCCTGTCGAAGCGGCCTTCGACTCCTGACACCGGGCATCGGATTGTCCATATCCGCCACATACTGCCGAATCCAGTTATTCAGCTCTTTTTCAAGATCAGTCCGCTCTTTCCAGGTACCGATATTTTCTCTTTGGATGACCTTTAAGTAATGGGCCAGCCGGCTGATGATGAACATATAGGGCAGCTGCAAGCCCAGCTTGTAATTGAGTTCAGCCTCTTTGCCCTCCTTACTGATGCCGAAAAATTTCGGTTTCTGAACTGAATTGGCTGAAAAGAAGGCGGCATTATCGCTTCCTTTCCTCATGGTCAGGGCCATAAAGCCCTCTTCCGCCAATTCAAACTCTCTCCTCTCGGAGATGAGGACTTCGGTGGGAATTTTGGTCTGAACGGCGCCCATGGCCTCATACTGGTGAAGTGGGAGATCTTCAACAGCTCCTCCACCCTGCGGTCCGATGATGTTGGCGCACCAGCGGTATTTGGCGAAGCTGTCGGTCAGGCGGGAGGCAAAGGCAAAGGCGGCATTGCCCCACAGATATTGCTCATGGTTACCCGAGACGTCTTCCTGGTAATTGAAGGCCTTAACCGGCTGCGTGCTGGGGCCGTAAGGCAGGCGAAGCAGAAAACGGGGAAGAGCCAGACCTACATACCGGGCATCCTCGGATTCCCTGAAAGACTGCCACTTGGTATATTGCGGTCCCTCGAAAATAGATTTCAGGTCCTTGAGCTGCGGAAGTCCGTTAAAATCTTCGACTCCGAAAAACCTGGAGCTTACGGCAGCCACAAAGGGAGCATGCGACATACCGGCCACACTGGCCACGTACTTGAGAAGTTTCATATCCTGAGGGCCGGACCCGAACTCGTAATTGCCGATAATGGCTCCGTAAGGCTGACCGCCGAACTGCCCGTACTCACTGGTATAAATGGTCCGGTATAAGCCGGATTTGGGCACTTCCGGAGCATCTTCGAAATCCTCCAGGAGTTCCTCCTTGCCCACGTTGAGAACCTCGATCTTGATATTTTCCCGGAAGTCTGTTTTATCCACGAGATACTTCAGGGATCGCCAGGACGACTCAACCTTCTGAACATCCGGATGGTGAAGAATGGCGTCTACCTGAAGGCTCAGTTTTTTGTCAATTTCGGCAATCATTTCATCTACGACTTCTTTCGATATCTTGGCCACTTCATGCCCAGGCTCAAGAAGTTGGGCAATCAGGGCCTGCACTCCCTTTCTGGTGAGCGAATAAGCCTCATCCGCCGGCTGAAGCTTGGTAGCATGAACGATGTCATCGAGTAAAGATCCCTGCTCCAGGGTTTGTCCCTCAGCAGAAGTTACCTTTTCCTGTTCCTGGGCCATACTGATATTTCCTCCTTATGATTCTATTCCCAATTCTTTCAGCAATTGCTCACGTGCCGCTTCATCTTTCACCAGTTCCTGGATCTTTTTCCGGAATTCAGGTACATTACTCAACGGACCCTTAAGAGAAGTCAGTGACTCCCTTAATTCAAGGAGGCGCTTCAATTCCGGCACGTTTTTCACAATCTGCTCAGGTTCAAAATCTTTCACGGATTCGAATTGTAACTTAACACTCGTTTCCGCACCGGGCTCATTGGAGAGTTTATCAGGTATGGTGATATTCATGCCTATATTCTGGGCTCTCAGCACCTCATTGAAGTTATCCTTATCAATATTGATTGGTTGTCGGGCCTCTATAGGCCGGTCATCCTGGCTGCCGGTAAAATCCCCCATAACCAGCAGCTTGAGAGGCAGCTCTACCTCCTCCTGGGCACCGCCGGTTGCCGGACGATAGACAATATTGACTCTTTCTTTTGGAGCAACGGAAGCTTCTTTGGCCATAATTTCCCCTCTTTATGAATGATGATTTAAGATAATACTACCATAAATTCCAACTTTCAAGAAATAGTTATGAAGTATTAGATAAGTATTATTTTCTCTCCATCCGTAAGACCATGGCCGGATCAAGCCTGACTAACCGATCCAGCACCTCAGCCGCTTTCTTTTTCAGGTTCTGATCCGACTGGGAATCAAATCCGATCCAGACGGCCTTCAAACATTTGAGGGCCAGTTCCGGATCCCAGGCTTCAAGCTGGTATCTGTCAACATCCAGGAGAATTTCCTCCAGGTGCGGTAAAGCGAATTTGACCTTCTTTCCGCTCATCAATACCTGGGCCAGGGCTAAACGCCAGAGCAACTTCTCTTTCCGGGAAAAGCTGCTCTGCATGTGCTGACGGAGTTGTTCCACAGCCTCAACGAGCTTTCCTTTCCTGGCCAGAGCCAGATTCTCCTCAATCTCCTTTTCCATCATCCGGCCGCCTGAAGACTTTGAAGCAGAGGCTGATTCCACCAGGGAGATGGATGATGCACCCCCCTGATCCAGGAGGAGGCCGCTGAGCCAGGATTTTGTTTCAGCGTCAGCCAGAGGAGTCCCGTCTGAAAAGGTAAATTTTTCAAGCCCTGGAAGCCGCTGCAGAAAATGAGCCGTTTCCTGGCAGACAACCTGCTGCGCGTCCTGGAATGAGTCTCCAAGGTTCACCATGGACTCGCTGACGAATCGATGTAAATCAAGCCAGAAGATAAACTGAGGGAGCCGTGCTTCTGATGATTTCAACAGGGCTTCCCACTCTCCCTTACCCCTCAGGTCATCCAGAGTATTCTTAAGCCTGCCTTCCGGAGGAGGGATTCTGGTCTTGCCGTCGATGGCCGGTGGAAGTTCGTCCACCGTTGACCAGACAGCTAACCGGAGCAGGCGGTAAGCTTTGGGATCAGAGAGGTTTTCCTGACTCAGATAAGCAGCCGCCTGGCGGACTTTCTGCCATCCCTGGGCCAGTACCCGCTGGGCATCCCTGGATGAGGCGATACTATCCTGACCCATGCTCCTCTCTTCGGAAGAAGCGGTCCTTCCTTCGCCGCCGGAAGCCTGACTTTTTTGTCCATCCGGATGACGTTGGGCCGAGGGAGGCTGAGAGGATGCTTCCACCTGAGACTTCTTTTCGGCCAGAACAGGAAGAGAAGCTATGAACCTTCCAAGATCCTGGAGGGATGGAGGTTGCTCAAGATACATGCCCAAATGGCGATCAACCTCCTTGAAATCCTGGTTGAGCTCCTTAACTTTTTCTTCAGGCAAGGCACGGGGAGTAAGGTTCTGTAAGGCCTTCTGCGTTTTCTCAAGCCACCATTCAATAGCTCCCAGCCGGCCTTTCATCCGCCTTTTCGGGGGATAGAGGTCTTCCCAATAATTGGCTAAAAGGTCTGAGTATAAGCGAAGCCCTATACCCAGACCCTCTATCTCATGGGTATGAATCAAGGCCAGAGCCAAATAGCTGGCTATCAGAAGATCTTTTGACTGCTGCTCCAGCATCTCCGAGGCGACTCTGGCTACCCTGTGCCAGTCAATGGCCCCGGAAGCTGTTGGAGAGGAGAGTTTATCAATTTCGGCCTGAAGCTCTTCAAAGGCAGCATCATCACGGATATCAGATCCGGTTGGCTGGTCTTCACCGATGGGGGTTTTCCCTAATGACCAAAGGTCCATGCTTGCTCCTCTTATCAGTGTTCAGTGTTCAGCTCTTTTCTTTCCCAAGGCTGACACCTGACACCTGACACCTCTTTCAGTGTTCAGGTTTCAGTTCTTTTCTTTCTCAAGGCTGACACCTGAACCTCCATGAAATGACCACAACTGAATGAAATCAGCAGGCAAAAGAGGCCTTCTGAAAACTGCTGCGCAGAGATTGTCGGCTGCTCCTCCTATAAAAACAGCGTTCGGCAGACCGGGCAGGTGAGATTTGAGAAAAAGGTGCCACACATCAACCAGGGTAAGGTGATCGGGACAAAGCTTGCCGTCAAAACAGAAAAAAGCTTCGGTTCTTTCTGAAAGATCCGGTGCCATATGGCTGAATTCCTTAAAGTACCAGTCCGGGACAGGGTTATCGGATATTCCCTCCCTTAGAGGCCCATCCTGACAGTCGGACGGCCCGGGCCCCCTTGAGATGGTAACTGACTCCATGAGGCCTTTTCTCTCTTCGAGAAATTCCGTCCATTGGGGTGAGGGTGGTTTAATTTTTGCAATTTCATCTTCCAATTGCTTCAAATCCTTGGATGTTTTCGTGGCCATATATTCCAGTTGGCTCCAGGATCTATCACAGGCCAGGGGCACAAGGTCCCATTGATCCTGCCATTCCGGCAGGGACCCAAGGCCCATGAGCAGGAAAGGATAGGGCCGGCCGAGCTTATCACTGCTGTCCCTGACCAGACCGCAGATCAGGCTGTCCCTTTTCGCTCCCTTTATCCAGAAGCGCCATGAATAAAGAGGGGAGGCGGATCCCTTTCTCAGAGTAAGGCTCTGGTAGCCATTTTTGACCCAATCTGAAAATATCTGAAACAGGGGAGAGCCTTTCCCCAGGCTGAGATAATCGTTCGCTACGGGATGTTTGCCATAAGCAGCCCACTGCCAGTGGTCCATCTTGAAGCCCCCTATCTATCCCCCTTGTATAATTGTCCTGGGCACCTCTATCCGGGTAATAATAGGCGAATCGAGAATCCGCTGATGCCCGCTGAATTTGTACCTGGCCTTTATATATCTCAGTCCGTAACTTTCCAGAATGACTCTTTCGGAGGGGAATTCATGGGAATAAAAGATACGTTCTCCCTTCCGGAAGTCATGCAGGAATTTGACAAAAGCCTGGTCACCGCTGTACTTCTGGGTGAGAGTAACTTCGGCTACCTCGATCTGAAAAATAACCTCTCCGCAGTTCTCGGGAGACCATTGAAAAGTCCTGCTGATTGGATAATTCAGGTTAATCATACTCTGGACCTCGTCGCCGCAATGGAGCTCAAGCCGTGTGGCATGGGGCATGAGTCTGGCTCCGGGGCTGGCATCCGTAGGCAGCCCCTTGATGGTTACCGTGTAACTCGGCTCAACGGCCTTCACTGCTGTAGCCCCTTTAGTCAGGAACTGGAAAAATGAGCTGGTAAAGGGTATTTTCCGGCCAAGCACTTCCTTCGAGTAATACCCCTTGCCATACCTTTGGCTCATAAAGGGTTTGGCTGTCCCTCTGGTAAATTTCCAGGCATATCCGTCCTGTCCCAAGACAAGCTGTTGCACCTGGCTCCAACCGGATACCCCTTCTATCTCAGCCAGAACCTGATTTTCCCACTGTTCCTGAAGATAACGGCCCGTCTCTCCGGTAATAAACAGCCAAAGGTAATCAAGCGGCCCTGACACCAGCTTCCAGAACATCTCATCATACGCCCTGCCCTTGGCCATGGAAGCTTTTAATCTGTCTATAGCCCTGTGCCCGGTATAAAAAGGAGATTTACCAATAGCCTGCTCCTCCTGAAAGGTTTGAGAAGCTCTCTGAAAGGCCAGGGTTCCGGAGGTTAAATCGGGGGCGATCTCAGCCAGGGCACCTCGATACTCAAGGTAAGCTTTTGAAGCCATTGACAGGGAATCCGAAGACAGGCTGCTGATTTTGAGACCTCTTGTTCCGATTCTTTTGATCGACTTTTTCCCCAGACCTGCCAATTTATCTGCTGTTTTGGCTAAAGCCCCCTTCTCCCTGGAAGGATCATCTTTGATGGCCTCCTCTTCAACATCCTGGAACTGATACATCAGCTCTACCCAGGGGGGAACGTTTTCTCTCTCGGCTATCGGCTCAAGCTCAAGGGTCATTCTCTCAATGAAATCCCGGTAAGGCCCCTGGCCGGAAACCATGAGAGATGCTATCTGCTGCTGATCCTTTCTGGCTTTTATGGCTCTTGCTCCTTCAGGAAAAGCGGTACCGAAATCATACCAGGCCTTCAGATAGGCCTGTTCATACCAGGTGTCAAATTCTGCTTTGAGATCGTTCATAATGGCAGGATCAGCCAGCGATAGCTCAATATCTTTCATAATGGAATAAATCTGCTCTCTCCCCTCCCTGGTAAAAGCAGGCGCAACTGCCGGAAGTTTTCCCTCCCCGGCTCCGCTGACGGCCGCCGGAAGGTTCCCCCTCCAGAACTCCTCTATGGTTAAGGAGGAAAGATCCTGGCTGCTGTTAACACAGCCGACAAGCCAGTGAAGATTTCCCCTTTCCACAGACAGGAGATGCTTCAGCCATTGCTGCAAAAGGTCAAGCTCCTGCCCGATGGTTTCGGAATCCTTTGACCATATCAAATAATAGAGGTACAGGGTGGAAAACATATTCCCCATCTCAGGATCAAGTTCCCGATCAATGACTACTTCATGTGATGGCTGCGCCCTGGCTTGGAGAGTGTCGAAATCTTTATCCTCAAGAGAGGACTTTACGAGGCGGATACGCCTGATGAGATAATCTCCATATTGCCACATCATATGGTCAGGACTTTTGGCAGAAATCATTGATATCTTAGTATTTATCTGCTCATCAAGGTAAGACAGGAAAACCTTCTGAAATTTTCGGCCGTATCTTTCTTTGAGTTCGATTTCGACCTCCTGGCTTTGACGCAAATAGAACCTTGGTATCCACCAGTTATGATTCAAACCTTCCACTTTCTGGATAGACTGACGAAAGCGATCCATACTCACGACATTGGCAGCCATGGAACCCGGCCGCATTTCTCCCTGCTGAAGAGGAGATTTAAGAAATTCATGAGATACTTCCCGCAAGGTCTTCATGTTCATGACAAAGGAAAAGCTTAAAAGGCCGCAGACAGCTACCATCAGGGCAACCCACGAGGTTAAACCGAAACTCCTCGTCACCCGCTTCCATTCAATGGCCCGCTGGGTAGGGGCAAACAACCCCCTTTCCTTTGGCAGAATTTTGGCAAAAAAATCATGCAGGAAAAGCCCTTTATTGGTTCCGGGTAAGACTTCTCTATCAGCTATGAGACCGAGGGCCTGGAGAAAATGAGAAAAGGGCGTTCCCTCCTGGCGGCCGGAGCTCAGGAAGATCCCCCTCAGGAGGGGGGTCTCCTGGTACGGATTTTCCTGGAATATTTTCCTGAGGAAGTTGGATAGACCGGCTTTCAGCCTCTCCAACTCTTCCGGAAAGAGGAGAATACCCGCATCCGCTGATTTTGTTTCAGGTTGATGCATGAGGAGGAGTCGAAGGTTTCTGAGGCGGTCACCTATGGACTCGAAAGCCTTGTCCTGGAGGGCACTGATATCCTTCGAAAGGCCCTGGTTGATAAAACCCATGGCCTGGGCCAGGCTTTGTTCCGGAAGACGATCACAAAACCGGGCCATTCCCTGAATCAGATCACATTTTGTGACCAGGAGGTAAACGGGAAATTTGATACCCAGGGTTCTCATCAGCTCTTCGATACGGCGACGAATGGCCTGGCCGTTTTCTTCAAGAATTTCAGGATCAGCAGCCAGCAGTTTATCAGCCGGTATGGTTACAATGAGGCCGTTGAGGGATTCCCTCTTGCGGTATTTACGAAGGAGGGTCAGGAACTGCTGCCATTCATCCTTATCTTTTCCCTCATCGATCGGAATAGCGTATCTTCCGGCTGTATCAAGGATAATGGCCTGCTCGAAAAACCACCAGTCACAATTCCTGGTTCCGGAGATGCCGGACGTTCGCTTCACTTCAACAAACGGCGATGAAAGCCTGGCACTTTGAAGGGCTGTGGTTTTTCCTGAACCACTCTCCCCGATCACCATATACCATGGAAGTACGTAAAGCGGATTGCCATGTCTCCTTAAACGGGATTTCCTTAAAGCCTCAATAGCCTCTTTCCATCCGCTTTGAAGCTCCTTAAACGTATCCTTTTCCTTTCCGGCCAGACTTTTGAGGGAGGATTCATCCTGCTCAATGATCTGTTGAACAAAGCGCTGCTCACGGCTCCTCAGCCACATCTTCCGCAAAAAGAGCAGGCCGGCTCCCAAGCCCAAAAGCCCCACCAGGAGAAACAATATCATCCACCACGGCCAGTCAAGGATAAGAACGAGCCCCAGAACCAGCAGAATACACAAAACCACACCGGTAACAATGAGGAAAATTTTTAAAATTTTCATGAAAAGCTGTTTCATCTTATGGCACCATACTGAGAATGTTTGTTTCCATGCCGGTCAAAACACAATGGTAAATGATAAATAAAAGAACAAGGAAAACAACCGGTCCTGCCAGACACAAAAGAGAAAAAAGTGAGAAGTGAAACCTTTTTGGGGCCTGAGGAGTAAAGTCAGTAGCCACATCCGGATAAGCCTCCGGAAAGAGCTCGGTTCTGGCTAATGAGGGAAGTCCTACCGAACTGCCGGTGAGATATCTCAAATTCGATGTCTTGAGCTGCTCAAGGAGATAGTGATCTCCTTCCTGGCAGTACTTTCCCGTAAAGCCTATGGTCAGGCAGAGATAATACACCTCTCTGACTTCTCTCTGATGTGGGCCGAGGCTGTTCAGCCGCTCAAAGAATTCTTCACCTGCTTCGGTGGTATGATAAAAGAAATGCTGAAGCCGCTCTTTCTGCCATTGCGCTTTCTCTTTCCAGGGAGAATTGAGAATAGCCTCATCAATCCAGGCACACAAGGCAAAACGGGCCAGGTCATAGTCCTCCCTGGAAAAGGAGCCCTGATTCAGGCCATGCTCACTCTTGGAAAGGAGCTGATGAATGTCCGACTTAACCTGGTCGAACAGAGGCTGCCTCTTCTCCACGGTTTTCAGAAAGTACATCATATAGGCAAAAAGTTCGGAAAAACAACTGGTCAGACTTTTCATGATGATCTCCCCACAGCCATGATTTCGATCTCAAGGTCCTGGGGAGCATCATCCCAATAGAGGGAAATATTCCGGCTCTTCTCCACTGAAGACCATTGATCGCTATGGTGATCCAGGCGAAAATAAAGGCAATGAGCCCGGCGGGGCAGCTCCTGAGGTGGAACAGCCTGGTATTCCAATCTCAGTCCGGGAAGAGAACGGGCAATGAGGAGCGGCAGATAATCCCGGGAGTTTACCTTGGCGATGGTGGTAAGTGACTGAATAATGGATTGCGGTTCCGCATCGGTTTTAAAAGCCAGATAAAAGGAATTATGAGCATCAAAAAGCTCCTGAGGCAGATCAGCGGTAAAATACGTTCCATCGTAGAGAAGCGGAATCACATACTCAGGTCCCGCTGTAATCTCATCGAGCAGTTGAGCGATCAGACTCCTGGCCGCGGAAAAGCAGGCCCACAAATCCCAATGATCATACCGGGGCAAAAGACTTGTCCCGTCTTCCTCTTCCCCCATGACCTTGATTTTCTCGGAAAAGGAAGACAGCTCACCGATAAGTTGTCGCAGGAGCCCATAAACCGTCCAGGGATGAACCTGCTGAGCTTCAGTCATATGGAAAAGAAGAGGCACATAGCGATTCAGGGATCTTAAGGCGAGAAGGTAAACCATATCCCTGGCTCCAAACTCAGCCGTATGGATTCCTTTCTGACGTTTATATTCCTCTAACTGACGGCTTCGGGCTGAAATCTGATCTCTTATCTCCCTGACCTGGTTAAAGAGCAGGTCCGAACTCTGGATAGCCAAGGAGGGTGGAATGAAGCGCTCGGAAAGCCTTATCTCTTCGCCGAACCTTTCCAGTTGAGCGACAGGAATAAGGGTATAATCACCTGCCTGATCTTTTTCTCTCTCCCAGAAGATCCGAAGAACATGGTACAGCCTCTTCACGTGTGCCTTGGGCCCTGTCTGGTGAATATCCTGGACCTCCTCAGGATCAGCACAGGTTACAAACCTGGTTGT
>JBLIRT010000038.1:0-21135 GCA_049472445.1 bacterium | reverse complement strand
ATTGAGCAGAGAGAAGTTTTTCTCCTTTCGGAGGCGGTTTTCAGGTGCTGTTCTTTCGGCTCTTGTTTTGGGCCAGCGGGATAAAGAGACAGGTATCCCCATTGCCCTTACAGAAAATTACATGAAGGTGTTGATTCCCGGTGCTGATGATTGCGTCAATCAGCAGGTGGCCGTGGAAATAGTCGATGTTTGTGAAGGAAAAACACAGGGCAGGATCGTGTGAGGTCGGCAAGACAGGATAAGGGAGACAATGAATTCAGAAAGTTCAGCGCTTGGGGCTTGCAAAAGGAGAATCTCTTTGTTAATATTAAGCTCTAAATCTTTTGAGAAGAATCCTGAATCTTTTTAGAAGCGATACGTGATATCCTCATCATACGGAAAAGGAAATAACTACCTACCCTCCAAAGTAAAAGGAATCTAAAGGTCACAGGATAAAGAGGAGAAAAGAAAGGTGCGGTTTTCTCAAGCGTTCCTCCATACTACGAGAGAAGTACCGACGGAGGCTGAAATTATCAGCCACCAGTTGATGCTGCGGGCAGGGATGATCAGGAAGCTGGCGGCCGGTGTCTATTCCTACCTGCCACTGGGGTATCGGGTCATTCGCAAGATAGAGGAAATTATCCGGCAGGAGATGGATCGGGCCGGGGCACAGGAGGTTTATCTGCCGGTGCTCTGTCCTTCAGAGCTCTGGCAGGAGAGCGGACGATGGTCCCTGTATGGGCCCGAGTTAATGCGTCTTCAAGACCGGCACCGCCGGGAATTCTGCATGGGACCAACCCATGAAGAAGTCATCACCGACCTGGTCAGGCGGGAGGTCCGGTCTTACCGTCAGATGCCGTTGAATCTTTACCAGATACAGATAAAATTTCGCGATGAGATCCGGCCTCGATTTGGATTGATGAGGGGCCGGGAGTTTATCATGAAAGATGCCTATAGCTTCGACTGCGACGAAGCCGGGGCGGCGGTCAGTTACCAGAAGATGATGGATGCTTATCAAAATATCTTTCGCCGCTGCGGATTACGGTTCAAGATGGTTGAAGCCGATACCGGCGCCATTGGCGGAAGTTTTTCCCATGAATTCATGGTCTTGGCTGAATCGGGAGAGGATTCCCTGGCCATCTGCCAGAATTGCGAGTATGGCTCGAATATAGAAAAGGCAGAATGCGTATCCCCAAAGGAAGATTCTCCTTTTGATCCCGTATCCCGGCAGCCGATGCAAAGTGTTTCGACTCCGGATCTTACCGCGGTCGATCAGGTTGCTCCCTTCCTTAAGGTCAGTGCCGGGCAATTGGTAAAAACCCTTCTGGTCAGGGCGGATACAGAAATTGTCGCTGTCTTGATCCGGGGAGATCATGAGTTGAATGAGGTGAAGTTGAGAAATCTCCTGGGCGTATCTGAGATAAGCATGGCCGATAAAGAGACTGTTGAGTCTGTGACGGGTGGACCTGTAGGATTTTCCGGTCCGATTGGGCTTCAGGGGATACGAATAGTGGCTGATTATGCAGTCAAAAATGTGGTGAATTTTGTCGTAGGCGCCAACCGGAAAGATACTCATCTTATCAATGTCAACTGGGAAAGGGATTGTCCGGTGCCGGTCCTGGCTGATTTACGGATAGTGAAGGAAGGGGAACCCTGCCCCAGGTGCGGCTCTCCCCTGGTTGTCACCCGGGGAATAGAAGTCGGACATATTTTTAAGCTGGGAACGAAATACAGTAAAGCACTGAAGGCAACTTACCTGGACCAGCATGGTAATGAAAAGATTATCATCATGGGCTGTTATGGTATAGGAGTAGGAAGGACGATGGCCGCGGCCATTGAACAGAATCATGATCAGAATGGAATTATATGGCCTATGCCGATAGCTCCTTATCAAGTTCTTGTTCTTCCCACCGATATTACCGATAAGGATATCAGAAATACCGCCGAGACAATTTATCAACACCTGGTGTCGATGGGCATAGAGACCATTCTTGATGATAGAGACGAAAGGCCTGGTGTTAAATTTAACGATGCGGACCTGCTGGGCATACCTCTCCGCCTGACTGTGGGCAGTAAGTCCCTGAAGCAGGGGTTGGTTGAGATTCGCCTGAGAAAGACGGGCCTGACCCTTCAGGTTCCAAAAGATACCTATGAGGAGAAAATCCGGCAGCTTATCCTGGAGTCCGGCAGCTCTTGATCATTGGTTTTCGGGTCATGCTGCCCTTGGATTGTGCCTGATCAAAAAGCGGGTATATGTACCAGGAATTGACAGGTAATCGGGGCACCTTTTACCGGGATGAAAAAAGGTGTCAGGTTTCAGGTGTCAGTATTGAGAAAGACAAGACCTGAAATATGAACACTAAAAAGGTGTCAGGTTTCAGGTGTCAGTATTGAGAAAGACAAGACCTGAACACTGAAACCTGAACACTGAAAAAGGGGAACAGGCGTTATGGGGGAAGACAAGGAAAAGCTGAGAGCCATGATCAGGGAATTAGGTGAGGCCATAAGCAACACCATGGTGGAGTCGGACTCGGTCCAGATTATCCTGAGGAGAATTAAGGAGCAGGGATATAATATTGATCTTTCATTGGCTATCGGAGTCGGGTTGTACAGGGACAAGCAGAAGGGTATGCTCAATGCATCCCTCACAACGCATGAGGATATGGGCGATGAACTCAGGTTTGAGATTAATCAGAAGGATTTGGAATTTCTTAATTCACTTCGTATCAAGATCGACAGGGAAGGGAATTAAACTTAAGAGAAAGGGAATCCAAAAATGCAAAACAGAAAAGTTTTACTCTCTGAAAAGGAGATGCCATCAGCCTGGTATAACATTCTTTCTGACCTCCGGACCCCTTTGAGTCCTCCATTACATCCGGCCACTCATGAACCCATTGGTCCGGAGGCTTTGAGGCCTATCTTCCCGGATGCCTTGATCGAGCAGGAAGTAACCACTGCGCCGACCATATCGATTCCGGAAGAGATTCTGGACATCTATAGTCTCTGGCGGCCTACTCCTTTAGTTCGAGCCTACAATCTGGAGAAAAAATTAAAGACGCCGGCCAGGATTTATTATAAAAATGAGGGCGTAAGTCCCCCTGGAAGCCATAAACCAAATACCGCTGTAGCCCAGGCCTATTACAACAAGGTGGCTGGCGTGAAGAGAATAGCCACTGAGACCGGAGCAGGCCAGTGGGGCAGCGCTCTGACCTTCGCCTGTAATCTTTTTGGCTTGGAAAGCACCGTTTATATGGTCAAGATAAGCTACCAGCAAAAGCCATACCGCAAGTCAATGATGCAGGTCTGGGGTGGAGAAGTAATTCCCAGCCCGAGCACCAGGACCAAATCAGGGCGGGATATCTTAGCCCAGGATCCCGACTCCCTCGGCAGTCTTGGCATCGCTATCAGCGAGGCCATAGAAGATGCGGCTCAACATGATGATACCAAGTATGCTCTGGGCAGTGTCTTAAACCACGTATTGCTGCATCAGACTATTATAGGCCTTGAAGCCAAGAAACAATTTCAGCAAATCGGAGTGGAGCCGGACATCCTGGTTGGATGCTGCGGTGGAGGGAGTAATTTTTCGGGTCTCGTTCTCCCCTATGTAAGGGATAAGATCAATGGAAAAGATCTGCGCATTGTTGCGGTCGAACCAACGGCCTGCCCCACCCTGACCCGCGGCGAATTTCGCTATGATTTCGGAGATACGGCTCAGCTGACGCCTCTTTTAAAGATGTATACCCTGGGTCATGATTTTGTTCCGCCGGGAATCCATGCAGGAGGCTTACGGTATCACGGGGCCGCCCCAATTGTCAGCCAGTTGCTGAAAGAAGGAATCATTGAGGCGGTGGGATGCAAGCAGACTTCAGTCTTTCAGAGCGCTGTACTATTCGCCCGGGCTGAAGGAATTGTCCCTGCGCCGGAGACGGCTCACGCCATTCAAACAGTGATAGAAGAGGCGGAAAAATGTAGAGAGGCTGGGGAAGAGAAGGTTATCCTATTTTCTCTCAGCGGTCATGGTCATTTTGATTTAGCCTCTTATGACAGCTACTTTGCCAGCCAGCTGCAAGACTATGCCTATCCGGGAGAGAAAATTCAAGAGGCACTGAGCAGGCTGCCGGTCATAGAGGAATAGGCAGTTCATGGGAGATGAGCCTCCCCGAAAGGTCAGACCAGGCCGGGATGTGTTTGAAGCTCAAAAACCCTTGGAAGGAGTCAAAGCATGAAGCGAACATATTGTTATTTCCTGTATGTGGCTATCCTGCTCATTTTGCTGGTGACAGCGGTAAGCTGCGGTATCAAGCCGAACATGCCGTGTATCCCGTGTCTATGAATGGCTGAAATACCGGTGATTTTCATGGTAGGGAGTGGATGGATGGTGAAGGGAATAGGTTGTCAGGATCTATTCCTTTCTTTTTATTCATAATCAAAATGATTGCGTATAAGAGAGATGCTTTTTCATAATATATCCGCACGTATCAAGTCTTTGATTCCCTTTATGGTGATTCTGTGTTTCCCGGCCTTCTGGGGATGCACAAAGCAGGAAAGAGTGCTTTCAGATTTAGAATTATACAGCAGGGGAATGACAGCTTTTGACAAAAAGAGGTATCAGGAGGCTCGAGAGTATTTTCAGGAGATAGAAGCCCTTTATCCGGACAGTCAGCACCTGGCCCTGGCCCGGGTGGGAACTGCCAATACTTACTATGAAGAATGTGCCTACGCTGAGGCCATAGCCGAGTACCAGAAATTAATTGAGTTTTATCCTCTGGGAAAATTGTCGGAATGGTCGCAATTCAGGATCGGGATAAGTCATTTTCGGCAGATTCTTGAAGAGGACCGAGATCAGGAAGAGGCCCGGAAAGCGTGCTCGGCTTTGGAAAAATTTTTCTCCCAATATCCTAAAAGTCAATTAATCGGCGAGGCTCAGGAGAAGTATCAGATTTGTAGAGAACGTATGGCCGGAAATGAGCTGTATACTGCCAAATTTTACTTTAAAAATAAGGCTTATGGTGCAGCCATCAAGCGCTTACAGGACATTCTGAATAATAATCCGGTATTCAGCCGGAGAGATGAGGTTCTCTACTATCTGGCTAAATCGTATGGGAAAGAAGGGAATAAGGAATTAGAGGGTGAAGTTATTGAAATTTTAAGAAATCAATATCATGATTCTCAATATACCCAGAGACTGCTTAAGGAAAAAAGTGATACACGAAATTAGAAGGTGGGGGAAGGCGAGGAAATGCCGGCTCAGGATAGTCTCGATTTGTTTTCTCGTGACCCTTGCATGTTCATTTCTCACAGTTCGAATTTCCTGGCCCGAAGGTCCATCTCAACAGGATATAACCGAGGGAGGAAATTTGATCGTCCACATACCGGATGAACCCCACTCCCTGGATTCTCAGCTGGCTGTTTCCGAAGTCGAAAGACTCATTATAAGAAATGTTCAGGAAGGATTATTAGACTATGACCCGAATGGTCGAATAATTCCGCTTCTGGCTGCGCTCCCCCCTCAACCTGCAGGCGGGGACAGATGGATTTTAACCCTTCGAAGCGGCGTTTTCTTTCATGATGGAAATGAATTAGAGGCGGATGATGTGGTATTTACCTTTAAACGGCTGAAGAATTCTCCTTTCGATATCCAGAAGGGGAAGATCTTTGAAAAACTGTTGGATATCAGAGCCATCGATAGACATCAGGTTGAACTGATTACTGATGGACCATGTCCGAATCTATGCGATTTATTAACCAGACCCGAGCTGTTTCCCTTATCAGCTCAGGCAGTGGAAAAATACGGCTCTCACTACGGAAAGGTAATTTTAGTAGGGACAGGACCATTTTTCTTCCAGAATTGGGTTAAGGGGAAGTACATTACGTTAATCAAAAACAAGGATTATCGAAATCCGGCCCTTCCTTATTTAAACAGCATTTCCTTCGAATTTCATCACCCTGTCGCCTCCCGCATCAAATCTCTCCGCTCTCTGCGGGCACATATAGCCACAGGAATTACCCCCCAGGCGGCCGTTGCCCTGGAAAAGGATCGCCGGATACATATTTACCACCGGCCTGGCCAAAATCTTGTTCAAATTTATCTCAATTCCGACCGGCCACCTTTTGATAAAAAAGCCCTTCGCCTGGCTCTTGTCTATGGAATTGACTACGGCGGATTAGTAAATGAGGTTTTAGGCGCCTATGCTCTTGCCGCCGAGTCATGTATTCCTTCCTGGAGTTGGGCACATAAGAAAGAATATCAGCCTATTGAATATAATCCGGAGAGGGCGCGCCTTATTTTACAAACCGAGGGATATGATGATCAAAATCCCTTTCGGTTCACCTTATTGGTAAACAAGGACCCTTTTTTCTTACAACAGGCTCTTTATATTAAAGAATCTTTGGCCCGAATTCCGATCCTGGCGGACATCAAGGCGGTCTCAAAGGCCGAATTGTTCGATTCTGTTTATGGGCGCAATGGTAAAAGCCGTGATGAATTTCAGGCTGCCCTGGAAGATTGGGAGGATCTGCGGTATGGAAGAGATCCCCGGCAGTTTACCGCTGAACTTTATGCTTCTTCATCTTCCTACAATAAAACCCGGCTATCTGATTTAGTTTTGGATAACATCTTTGAAGAAATCGATCGTTCTCCTACTCTTTCTGCCCAGCAGGAGCTATATTTCGCTGCTGAAAGGAGAATCATGAATTCAGTGCCGGTGGTTAACCTTTGCTTTCCCCATCACATCTTAGCTGCCCGGACACGGGTCCAGAATCTACAGGTTAATTTATTTAACGAGATAGACTTCAAGGAGGTCTGGCTATTGAGATAAAGGGTATCATAAGAGGTCGGCCGGTTTCAAAGGGGAGCACCAGCGGGGGAATAAGCCATTGACTTTTTGTATTTTTTTGTGTATATTCAACGAAGGCCGTTTTCTGTTTAGAGTCATGATGGGCTCTTTTGCGGTTTGAGATTTATGGGTTATAAGAAGAAAGGGGGAAATAAGTGCACAATCCTAAGGATATAGCGGAAGCTTATTTAATAGAAAGTACGGTCGATATTGAAACTGCCCGGCTGACCAATATAAATGGGTTATATAGTCGTACTATTCATTTTGCTCAGGAAAGCGTGGAAAAAATTACCAAAGCCTGTCTGGCTCTTCGAGAAATATTCACGAGGGATCATAAGACCTCGACCTTGTTTGTAGCTGTTTTCAGGAATGAGATCGAAAATATAGATGAGATTCAAAAAGCGGCACTCATTCTGGAAAAGCACGGAGCCAGAACCAGGTTTCCTCTTTACCAGCGGGGTGACCTTCCTTTATGGGTTCCATCAAGGGTTTATGGAGTGGAGGAAGCAGGAGATGCCCTGAAGCAGGGAGAATTTATCTATAACACACTCAAAGCCTTTTTGGAGAGGGAGATGAAAGGTAAATAAAAGACATACCTTCCCTGATTAAGGAGACGGAAAGGTGATCCCGATCAAGGATGACGTCCCAAGCTCGGATTTCCCTGTGATAACAGTGAGCCTTATCGCTCTGAATGTGCTGGTTTTTTTTCTCCAGCTTTTTTCAGGTCCATACAATCAATGGGTGATTTCAGCCTTTGGGGCGATACCATACGAGCTGAGCCGTTTTGTTGATCTTCCTCCCTATATTCCCATACCCCTGCCCTTGACTATCCTTACCTCAATGTTTTTACATGGAGGGATAGCCCATATTGTAGGAAATATGCTGTATCTCTGGATTTTTGGTGATAATGTGGAAGATTCCATGGGCCATATCCGGTTCATTTTTTTTTATCTGTTGTGTGGAGTATCTGCCGCTCTCACGCAGGTCATGGTTTCCCCTCGTTCGACCATGCCCATGATCGGTGCCAGTGGAGCAGTCTCCGGTGTTCTTGGTGCTTATCTCCTGCTTTATCCACGGGCGCAGGTGATGACTCTTTTATTTTTTGGTTTTTTTATAGAAATGGTGCGAATCCCGGCTGCAATTCTGCTTTCAATATGGATTATTATCCAGGTTTTCAGCGGTGCCGTCTCATTATCAACCCGTTCACTCTCGGGTGGTATTGCCTGGTTTGCCCATATCGGCGGTTTTGTCATGGGCATGGTCCTCATTCCAATATTTAAAAGGTCTTATAAAAAGCCGGGGTTTCGAAACTATCGCTCAAAGGGTTATTGATACCCTCCCCTTACTGAAAGGTAACTGAACATACGGACGTATATCACTATGGCCAGTCGCAGAATCCTTATTGTAGATGATGAACCGCGCATTCGATCCTCTTTGAGAGGAATTTTGATGGATGAGGGGTATGAAATATACATGGCCAATGATGGGCTGTCTGCCCTTGAAAAAATACAGAATGAAGATCCGCCCGATCTTATCCTGGCCGATATCTGGATGCCGAGAATGGATGGTTTGGAGTTATTGAGGGAGATAAGAAGCCTGGATCTGGATATTCCCGTAATTATGATCTCCGGCCATGGAACCATTGAGACGGCCGTTAAGGCTATTAAAATGGGCGCTTTTGACTTCATCGAGAAGCCACTCACCCTGGAAAAGACAGTGCTGCTGATAAAACATGCCATGGACCAGCAGCGGCTGCAGGTAGAAAACAGAAACTTAAGGATGCGGATCGACAAGAAGTATAGGATTATTGGATGTAGTAAGGCTATGGACGAATTATTGAAGCAGATTCAAATCGCTGCACCCTCGAATGGTCGGGTGTTGATCTATGGGGAGAATGGAACGGGGAAGGAACTTATTGCCCGGGAAATTCATGAAAAGAGTAAAAGGAGAGATAAGCCCTTTGTTGGCATTAATTGTGCCGCTATTCCGGAGGATCTTATTGAAAGTGAATTATTTGGACATGAAAAAGGTGCTTTTACAGGAGCTACGTGTAAAAAACAGGGAAAGTTTGAATTGGCTGATGGCGGGACGCTCTTTCTGGATGAAGTTGGAGATATGAGTCAGAAGACACAGGCCAAATTATTACGGGTCTTAGAGGAGGGTTCATTGCACAGGGTCGGAGGAATTGAGGGAATAAAGGTGGATGTCCGGCTTATCGCCGCCTCAAATAAAAATTTAAAAGCGGAGATTGAGCGGGGTAATTTCCGGGAAGACCTTTACTATCGCCTGAATGTAATTCCCATTGAGGTCCCTGGTTTGAAGGAGCGGAAAGAAGATATTCCTCTCCTGGTCGAGCATTTTCTGGAAGAATTTTGCGCTGAAAACGGGAAAAAGTTAAAGCGAATCACTCCTGAAGCCTTGGATTTACTCCATGGTTACGATTGGCCGGGTAACGTCAGGGAGTTAAAGAACTTAATAGAGAGGTTGGTAATTATGGTTCAGGGCGGGGCAATAACTGTTATGGATCTTCCCATCTCCTTCCATGAGAATAATCAACCTTCATTGCGGGAAGCCAAGCAGGAGTTTGAGAAATACTTCATTACCAGAACCTTACGTGCCAGCAGAGGTAATATCTCTAAGAGTGCAAAAATGTTAAAGATTGAACGCAGCCTTTTATATCAGAAGTTAAGGTTGTATAGTATAAAGCCTAAGGATGCATAAATGAACCAGGGGATAAGACGATGAATTTATTTGAAAGGTTGACTTTTGGATCTCAAGGGTTAATTCCTGCTATTATTCAGGATGCTCAGAACAGCGAAGTATTGATGCTCGCCTATATGAATAAGGAATCCTTGAGAATGACTCTTGAAAGCGGATTCACTCACTTTTGGAGCAGGTCAAGGAAATGTCTCTGGAAAAAAGGGGAAAGTTCCGGTCATACTCAGGAGGTTCTGGCCATTTATTACGATTGTGATGCTGATACCCTGCTGATAAAAGTAAGGCAAAAGGGGCCTGCCTGCCATACGGGATCGAGAACCTGTTTTTATCGACAGTACCTGGCCGGTGAGCAGGATCCTGGAATTGTTTCAAATTTAAGAGATGGTTGACTTGACAATTGTTATTGATTCAGTTATAATGTCTAATTTAGATTACCTAAAAATACATATTTCAAAATGAATTCAAATTTATATATATACATTATGTTGGAGGGAGGGAAATTGATTGCCAGTTGTCAGGATAAAGGAAGATGAGCCGTTTGAGAGTGCATTGCGCAGGTTCAAAAAACAATGCGAAAAAGCGGGCGTGCTTACGGAATTCCGGCGCAGAGAGCACTACGAAAAGCCTAGTGCTCGGAGGAAAAGAAAAGCTCTAGCTGCAAGAAAAAAGGCACAGAAAAAACATAGGATCTAATTCAGGTAAACATGAGATTTTAGCGTTGTCGATTCGGGATTAAAACATCCCGAATCTTTTTTTTTCAATGTATATACACCAAAATAACCAAAAGAGGAGAGGGGCTCAGCCTCTCTGGAGAATAACAGATATCAGTGGCTACACTGAGCAGCGATCCTTGAAAGGAAATAAATCATAGGCCAATAGGGGAAATTCTCGCCAGCTCATCTTTTTTGTTATCTCATTTTCAGATGATCACCCGCGTAATGATGCTCTAACTCATCTTGGGTAAAGCGTACCTCCGGATAATGAATCCTGCCCCACGGAGTTCTTGGACTATTTTTATCTGAAGCTCGTGAAGAGGTTTTAAATTTGAAGCATATTGATAAAGATACTGTCCAGAGAATCATACAGGATGCTGATGTCATAGAAATCATTTCAGAGTTTGTCAGTCTTGCGAAAGCTGGAAAAGAATATAAAGGCCTCTGTCCGTTTCATGCAGAGAAAACACCCTCCTTTACTGTCAATCCGGAGAAAAAGGTGTTTCATTGTTTCGGCTGTGGCGCAGGAGGTGATGTCTTATCTTTTTTAATGAAATATGAAAACTGCTCATTCTCCGAAGCGCTTGAGTTTCTGGCCAAACGTCAGGGCCTTACTCTTCCGGAGGGAAATAATGATGCTCTCTCTGGCCGCAGGTGCCGGGAGAGGGAGATTATTATCAGGATCAATGAATTGGCAGCCCGATATTATCACAGCTTACTGCTGGCTCCCGGTATAGGGGAGAGAGCCGGAAAATATTTAGACTCAAGAGATATATCCCGCGAGATGAGAGAAGAGTTTTGCCTGGGATATAGTAAAGAATCCTGGAATGACCTGCTCCTTTTTTTAAAACAAAACAAAATTTCTCTTCAGCAGGCGGCCAGATCCGGGCTGCTGTCCTCCCGTCGAGAGGGTGGTGGCGCTGGTGATTTTTATGATAGATTCCGGGGACGAATTATTTTCCCCATTTGTGATGAATACGGGCACATGATCGCTCTGGGTGCGAGAAGAATTGACGAGAGTTCCCCGGGGCCGAAGTATCTGAATTCACCTGAGACACCTGCCTATAGCAAAGGCAAATGTTTATACGGGCTTTTTCAGGCCAAACACGCCATTCGAAATTGTGGATACGCACTTGTGGTCGAGGGATACCTGGATTTTCTTTCACTCTACCAGGGTGGTATGAAAAATACCGTGGCTACCCTGGGAACAGCCCTGACTCAGGATCATGTAAAACTATTGAGCAGATACACCAGGAAGGTCATTTTTATCTATGATGCTGATTTAGCAGGAATTTCAGCCATGTCACGGGGAATTGGCATATTTCAGGGGCAGAATGTCGAGGTGAAAATACTTTCCCTCCCTTCCGGATTTGACCCTGATAGTTTCATTCGTCAATATGGCCCGGACGAATTGACGAGACAGGTGGAAAGAAGTGTTCCGGCTACAAGGTTTTTAATCGATCAATCTCTTCGGAAGAATGATATTTCGACTATTGAAGGGAAAGCACAAACCGTTAAAGAGATTATGTCAATCCTGAGGAAAATTTCTGATCCCTTTGTCCAAATGGAATACATAAAAATGGCCGCGGATCTCCTGGCCATCCAGGAAGAAACACTTTTAGATGAATTCAGGCGATCAGTCCGGAAGAGGTCGTCCAAAGGGCAGGGTCTTCAGATAATAAGCAGGATACAGCCGAAGGCGGAAGAGATTGCGGAGAGAGTACTCCTTGGCCTTATTTGTCGAGGAGATATTGATCTGAAAGAGTTGATAAGCGCCTCTCTCGGGCCCGAAGATTTTCAATCGGCAAGGCTTGGTGAAATTGCTGAAATAATCTTTTCCATGTGGCGGGAAAAGGGGGAAGTGAGCACAGAGGAATTGTTATTGGCCCTAAGAGACGAAAAGTTAAAGGAGATGGTGTCAGGCTTTCTTTGCCTGGATAATAGTCATGAAGATGTCCAGAGAATTTTTCACGACTGTGTTTTCCGACTCAAGAATCGTAAGTTGATGGAAAAACTTCATCTGCTGCAAAACGAAATCAGGTCAAAACTCCATAATGATCCTGAGGTCAATGTCTTACTGCGGGAATATTCAGAAATTAAACAAAAGCTATGTAAAAGTTAATTCTTTCAAGAAACCGGTTTTTCCTGATGTCAAGTATTTTTCTTGCCATTTGATAGCCTAGGATATATAATGGGTTAGAAGAAAGGAGAAAAAATGTCTGAAGAATTAAAAGTGGATCAGGTGAAGCAACTGATATCCATTGGCAAGGAAAAAGGCTACCTAACTTACGAGGAGGTGAATGATTTCCTTCCTGACGACCTGGTGTCCTCGGGAGAGATTGATGATATCTTTATTATGTTTAATGAGATGGATATTAATGTAGTTGATGAGGCTGAAAAAGCCAAGTATGCTGAAGAAAAACTCGGGAGTGAAGAAAAGATAAGCGATTTAGGACTGCCTGAGTTAGATGAGGAAGTACCCGGCGGTTATATTGGAAGAACTGATGACCCGGTGCGCCTCTATCTGAGAGAGATGGGAACCGTCCCGCTTTTAACACGAGACGATGAGGTGAGAATAGCTAAGCGTATTGAATTAGGCAAGCAGAAGATAATCAAGGCCATTAGTGAAACTCAGATCGCTTACCGTGAAATAAAAGGGTTGAAGAATCGCCTTATAGAGAATAGGATATCCCCGGCGAAAGATATTCATTCACTCAACGAGAATGAAGAAGACATGCATTTTGAGGAGACAGAGAGGGAGTCAATTAACAATTTCATAAAAATGGTGGAATCAATCGAAAGGCTGGAGGCCGAAATCTCTTCTCTCCAATCCGAAGCTTCCAAAAAGGAGGTGGGGAGTATCCAGAGGAAAAAACTCCATCAGGCGATTCAGAAAGACCAGGCCCAAATTGTCAAGATAATCAGGATGATTCCCCTGGATTCCCGGCAAATCAGCAGGATCGTGGAAAAAATGAGACTGTTTCTGGATCGGATAGAAGCAGCGGTAAAGGAGATGCAGCAGATTGAAAAAGAATTGGGAATCAGTTATCCTGAATTAAAAAAATTTATAAAAGATCGCAGTAAACAGGGCGAAGACGTTCCCTTACCCTCTTCTGAAGAAGACCTGATTCACTATGAAAAGGTTTTGGGAACCGTTCACAGGAAAATTAAACGCGCTGAACAGGAAGCCGGCTTAAATATAAAGGGATTGCGGCAGGTTGTAAAAGAGATCAAAGACGGTGAGCAGGAGGCGGAAAGAGCTAAAAAGGAACTGGTTGAGTCGAATCTGCGTCTGGTGGTCAGTATCGCCAAGAAATATACCAATAGAGGGCTTCAATTCCTGGACCTTATTCAGGAGGGAAATATTGGTCTGATGAAGGCTGTTGATAAATTTGAATATAAGCGCGGCTATAAGTTCAGCACTTACGCCACGTGGTGGATACGGCAATCGATAACAAGGGCTATTGCCGATCAGGCCAGAACTATCAGGATTCCGGTACATATGATAGAGACAATAAATAAACTTATCAGAACCTCCCGGTCTCTGGTCCAGGAGGTAGGCAGAGAGCCAACGCCGGAAGAGATTGCTGAAAGAATGGACCTGGAAGTTGATAAGGTCCGCAAGGTCTTGAAAATAGCTCAGGAGCCCATATCTCTTGAAACTCCCATCGGGGAGGAAGAGGATAGTCACCTGGGAGATTTCATAGAAGACAAGAAGGCGGAATCTCCTCTTGATGCAGTTATCAGCATTAACTTAAGTGAGCAAACAAATCGGGTATTGGAAACATTGAATTATCGGGAAGAAAAGGTTCTCAGAAAGCGCTTTGGGATCGGCGAATCCTGTGAACACACCCTGGAAGAAGTAGGACAGGATTTTGATGTTACCAGGGAGAGGATCAGGCAGATCGAAGCCAAGGCCTTGCGGAAGTTGCGGCATCCCAGCAGAAGTAAAGTGCTCAAAAGCTTCTATACCTGATTTTGACAAAGGAAAGAACCTCAGTGAGAATGACTGAACATACGCTTTCGAGGTTTTTTCGTCTCACCGCTTCTTAGGGAAGGGCCCATAGCTCAGTTTGGTAGAGCCACCGGCTCATAACCGGTAGGTCCCTGGTTCGAGCCCAGGTGGGCCCATTTTTCTAAAAAGTGCAGAGGTGAAGATATATCTTTTTCTGGAGATGAATGAACCGCTTTTATTGGTTATCAAAATGAAGGATATGATACAGAATGATGACACCAGGTAGGAGGTACTATTGAATCCACAACTGCAATTGTTGATAGACTTGCAGCATCTGGATATAGAGATATCCATGTTAAATAAAAAGATAGCTGAAATCCCTCTTCAGATTGAAGCCTTACAAAAGGAAGAAGACAATCAAAAGCTCGAGTTTGAAAGGAGATTGCAGGCTGCAGGAGATATTGAGAAGGAAAAAAGAAAGAAAGAGCATGAGCTGGAAGCAAGGGAAAGCGGATTAGCCAAGTTAAAGAACCAACTCCTGGCCATTAAAACAAATCGAGAGTATCAGGCTCTCCTGCATGAGATCGAAGAAGCAAAGACGGATATTTCTCATCTGGAAGAGGAAGTGCTTTCCCTGATCGAAGATGGTGAGTCAGCCAGGGAGGAGATCAAAGAGATCAGGGCGGAGCTTCGGGAAAGTGAAGAGCGGATAGAGGGGCAGAAAAGGGACAGGGAGCATGACCTGGAGATGCTGCTTCAGCAGAGGCAGGATCTCCAGGCTGAAAGGGTGGCTGTTCAACAGCAGATTTCTCAGGAATTGATTAAGAAGTATAATAAATTAAAAGAATACCGGAACGGGATTGCCGTGGTCCAGGTCATCGATGGTTCCTGCCAGGGCTGCTTCATGAGTTTAATGCCTCAGCTCTTTCAGGAGGTTAAACAGAATGCAGACATTTACTATTGTCCACACTGCCATCGCATCGTTTACTATAAGGTGCAGTAAAAAAATTGAAAACAGGAATCATTGAGGATCTTTTCAGTTAAAGAAGATCGGATGATCGCTGGCTCTTTATCCAGGAGTCAGAGGAAAGTCCGAACTCTATGGGCAGGGTGTTCCGTAATGCGGAATAGGGGTGACCCTAAGGAAAGTGCCACAGAAAAGAAACCGTCTTGTTCACATGAACGTGGATAAGATAAGGGTGAAAAGGGGAGGTAAGAGCTCACCACTTCAGAGGTGACTTTGAAGGTACGGCAAACCCCACCTGGAGCAAGACCAAATAGGAAAGCATTTTCGAGCAGCCCACTCGACGCTTTCGGGTAGGTCGCCTAAGGTACCTGGTAACAGGTATCTCAGATAAATGATCATCCCCTTCTCAATGAAGGGACAGAATTCGGCTTACAGATCTTCTTTGACTGAAAAGACCGTATGAGCCTCATCGTCAATCAGGCTGAACAGAAGACAGCCTGCCCGCTCTCAAAAAAAAAAATGTGAGCGTAATGATCCTGCTGCCTTTGACGTCAGACGTTCATAACCCGGTGTTCCTTCGGTTAACATGGCTGGAATCCTGGTGTGCATTCTCTTCGACAGGTATTCAAAAGTATATGACATCAGCCTGCGCAAAAATAGTGCTTCCGAGAGGCATAAGAAATCTCACATGGCCCATCACGTATTCTCATTCGAAAATCTGAAGATAAAGAAAGTCATTCATACTGCCTCTTCCAGGTATTTTAAAGTGCATGATACCTAACAGTTACCATTTCATTCTTGACCAACTGCCAAGAAGATTCATGATTTGGCATAATTATTGCTTTTCATAAGACAAGGTTTTTAAGCTTCCAAAAGAAACAATAAGGCTCAATTCGGTGAAGGTTTTCCAAAAGGAGGGGACAAAATGGTAAAAAGATGGTTATACCCGGCAGTCGTCTATGCCTTTTCATTGCTTGTCATCAGCCAATTCCTGCTGCTTCAGCCTGCTGCCTGGGCGCAGGATGAAGTTGCCTTTACGATCCAATGGGGTACGCCGGTCAATCTGGACGGATCGGATACTACTTATGATTTAGACGAGTATTGGGAATATATCTGGGTCCAGTTCTATGAATGTGATATTGACGCCAATTCCAAAGTAAACCTGGTTGCTGCCTCGAAAGGTGTTTTGGATCTTACCGGCGTTACGGACGATACTGTTGTTATGCTGCCCAAGAACAAAAAATTCTTTATCGAGCTGATTCCCGTTGCTCATCTTGACTCACAAAATGGAACTCCGATCTCTTCCCAATATCAGAGGCAGTTTTTTAACCAAGAACGCCGTATAGAGGACCTGACGCCGGGGGATGTGCTGGATACGAGTCAACCCGTCTATTCCTGGTCCTTCAAGATGGAGAGAGGAAAAAAAATCAAAGGAAAAGTAACCGCTCCCACTGGTGTCAGTAAAAGCGGGATCAAGGTGAAGGTATATGAGCAAAAGGATGGTCAAAAGGTGTTGGTTCCCATCTATGCCGTCTGTATTGCGGATGGGACTTATCTCATTCATGGCCTTTCTTCAGGGAAGTATTACGTGCAGGCAGATGGAGCACCTCGGGGACTCGAGCCGAAATTCTATCCCCAGGAGATAGATCTGACCTCGGATAATGAGGTTATCGGCATAAACATTACCCTTGATCAGGGAAAAACCATTACCGGAACGCTCCTTGATCCCAATGGGGATCCCTTTCAAAACTATGCGGAGGTATATTTTGTAGATACGGCTCTACGCCCTCTGGGCAGGTATTATCATGATCCGAATATTTCATCCCTGACCGGTAATGAAGCTATCCTTAACGATATGGTCCAATATATTCTCGGTGGGAGGGATGTGGCCTATAGCAGCTACCATGCAGATGGGAGTTACTCTATCAAAGGGATACCGGACGATGTGGCTGAGAATGGGATCTTAATGGCTCTTAACCCCTCCGGAGATTACAGTATCACCTATTATGAAGATGCCTACTTTCTGGATAAGGCCTCCCCGATCTCTTTGGATACTATTGAGGATAACGTCTTTGATCTCACGTTTCGTCCGGCGGGAAAGATTAAAGGATCGATAGCAGATACCGGAGGAGCCGGCTTGGAAAGAATTACCGTCAAGGCCGTGGACGCGAAAAACGAGCAGAGGGTAGTTCAGTTGGCCTATACGGATGCAAATGGTGACTACACAATAGGAGGGCTGCCTCTTATAGATTACAAAATATTGGTTTTAGACGAGGGTTACCGGAAAGACGCTGACGGTTCACCTTTACCGAAGTGCCTTTGGCAGTATTACAACAATAAATTTGATTTTTTCCGGGCCGAAACCGTTCGCCTGACCGATGAAAACCGGATCACCGGGCCAAATGGCGGGCATATCGATTTTGTTTTACAAAAAGGAGGAATAATACGGGGCCAGGTAAGGGATGCAGATCAACAAATCAGCCTGGAGAATATTGCCATTTCCGTTTACCGGCTGATGGGTGGTGGAAGTAACTCATTGACGAATTACCCGGTAGCCACGAATGCAAGCGGGATCGGAGTGACTGACCAGGAAGGGCTCTATGAGATTACGGGTCTTCCCCTGGGCAGGTACATCATTTATGCGAGACCCCAATTCGGCCAGAACTATATAGCTGCTTTTTATCAGAATGGCAGCAGCATAACCGATGCTGACCCCAATAATAACATTGTGGAATATGAACAGGCACTTTCCGGCCGCAATTTTACCCTTCAGGGAGGGGGCCGGATCGAAGGGGATATTACCGATATCCCGGAAGAGGCCATGGATGGACTCAAGGGATATATTCATGTTGACCTCTATGATGCCAGGACCGGCTATTCAATGGATTCCGCCAATGAAGAGATTGATCCGAACACCCTGCACTATGTGATCGAGGGGATTCCTCAGGGAGAGTATAAAATCGGTATCAGCGATACAAGGGCTCCGAGGAAATTGTTAACAAAATACTATAAGGAATCTGCCGACAATCTCGTCTTTTCTTACGAAGAAGCAAGTGCCTTCGTGATCGATCCAGGTTCTGATACTGCGATGACTATTAACTTACGCTGGGATACCATGGGAGCGGCCATTACAGGAGAGGTCATGGAAGAGGAAGATCCAAATTCCCCTATTTCTTTGATGCGGATAAATGCCTACAAGGTTGATGGGGATGAGGTTAATGTGGATAATATCCGCATATATGCCTATGCCTATACCAATAACGATGGCATCTATTCCTTAACGGGGCTGGCCGAGGGAACTTATATTTTAAAGGCAATCGATGAGATGAACCACTTGTACTCACCTGAATACTACAGCCTGAATGGTAATGCATTTAAAAGGGAGGCTGCCTCTCAGGTTGATGTCTCCTTCGTAAGTACACCCCCATCCTATGATTTTTATCTCAATACGTACGGGACCATAAGTGGTACCATAACCAATGACGATGAAGAAAAGTTTGAAAATGCCTGGATTTACCTGTATAATACTGATGTAACCCCTGTTCTGAGTCAAACCAGAATTGCTGATCCGAACGGGTATTACAGTTTCACAGGACTGGAGGCGGGAAATTACAAAGTCCGGGCATTTGATCCTGATAAAGATCTTGTGGCCAGGTATTACACGTCCAATAGTTCAACCTATGCTTACAACATCGAACACGGAACAGAACTGAGCCTTACCTATGATAATCTTCCAGCTTCGGCCTCTCTTACGGATATCGATATTTGCCTGAACAGACCGGGTGGACGAATCGCGGGTCAGGTGAAGAGTAAAGATACGAACCAGCCCCTTTCCAACGTTTTTATCTATCTCTACCAGGAGGTTGATGGTAAATGGTCCCTGGTCTGGGACTATGTATGTAGTGATCCGAATGGACGGTTTGAAAGTCTGGGGCTTCCGGCGGACACCTATAAAGCTATGGCCTGGGATTATGATGGAGATTATGGCCTCTCTTACCTCGGTGATCCTAACCTGTTCATGGGAAATGATGTCACGTTGGACCCGGAAGGCGATGTGACCATAGAATTTTCACTATCCAAACTTGATCAGGCTTCACAGGCGGACTATGCTCTTAACCTGTCAGAGGGAATGAACATTTTCTGTCTGCCGAGCAGGGTACCTGTTTATCCGGCCCTATACAATGTCAATGTTCTCATCTCTGATTGGGCTAAGGTCGCCGGTACAGGAGTCAAGGAAATCCTCCACTTTGATGAAGAGACGGTCCATTGGGGGGGGCGATCTTCGGCCTTTCTTATCGAAAACGGCAAGGGATATATCGCTTATTCACTTACCGCGAGACAGATTAAATATCAGGGGCCGCTGCACAGGGCTGATATTGAAATACATCAGGGCATGAACATCGTGGGGAATTTTTATGGTGCCACTGGCTATACCTCTTACCAGATGATAAGTGATCTGCCGAGCGGCACCTGCAGTGTCAGGCGTTATGACCCCCTCAAGGGGAAATGGCGAAGTTCACATACGCTTTGGGGGAGACCCTCTGGGGCACTCTTTCCTATTCTGCCTGCGGAAGGGTATATTGT
Organism: bacterium; assembly: GCA_049472445.1. Taxonomy (GTDB): domain Bacteria; phylum SZUA-182; class SZUA-182; order DTGQ01; family DTGQ01; genus JBLIRT01. The sequence goes on along the minus strand of JBLIRT010000038.1, from coordinate 1,383 downwards.
GGATAAAAGGTAACCTGTGGTCCTCCCCCTTTGGGAAATTTTTCGGTGAGGGCACTTCAGGAATAAAGGAAGGGGAACCCACAGGGTATGCAATAAATTGCATATCTATGTAATTACTTGCTTAGCGGTATATCGGCTTGATTGTACTTAATTAAGCAAAGGCTTGCTGGGAATATATGAAATAAAATTCATAGATTGTTGAATTAATGTGAGTTATATGAACGAAAGGTTGAGAAGCATCAAAATGCTGTTAGGATAGAGTCCAAAATGTATGAGACGTTTAATTTTCTGAATTTACATAGAAAATTTGATCTTAGCTGGAATATCGGGAAGGGGGTAACTCTATTTAATTTATGGCATAAATATTGCAAGCTCTGAACCTAGTTGTGGTCTCCAGGAATATATAAATGCCTAGTCAAATAAAAAGATACCAAACCCTGTTTATCAATGTGGATGCAGGAGGTGATTGTATGGTGATTACTTGATATATCTATTAAGATGAACAAAGGAGGTGAATATTCTTAGAAAAAAGTAAGCAGAGAGCAAAATAGATGTGTGAAAGAGAGAGTTGGAAGAGAGAGAATCGTAAGGAGAATTTGGAAGAAAGGAAGGTTAAATTATGAATAGAGTATTAAGGAACTGGTTTTTGAAAGGCATAATGGCAGTTGTTTGTATGGCGGTACTTTTTCTCGGTGTTAATGCCAATGCGCAATGGCTGCCGACATCCTATTATTACACGAATCCCTTGTTTTACACGAGTTATGGATATTCAAACCCCATCTCGGGTGCCTCAACCCTGCTGGGCTATGCGCCGTTCAGCCCGTTCTATGATCCGGCTTATATCTTTTCCCTGGCTTCGTTGACCACTCCTATTACCATCCCTTCATACGGATATCCCTATTCGCCGTATGTTACCCCGTTCCCATACCTGACCACGCCGGGTGCAGTATCTCCATATGTAAGCTTTAGCTATCCTTACTATACTTACGGCAGCCCCAGCTATTATTCAACCTGGTCATTATTAAACGGTGCCACCTACGGACTGGTGCCATAAGACCGGTTTTTTCCTTAAAAAGCCATAAAGCCCGCAATTTATTGCGGGCTTTTTTTATGCGCCATGTCAATTCCCCCACGATCAAAATCGGACAGGGGTTCTTATGGGAAGGTGGAGGCTTTTTCAGCCTCCCCTGCCCCAACGATTCTTCCCGGCTAGTCTGTTCTGATGAGAAGTACCTCAAGGTCGGCCAGCCGGTTTAAGGCAATTACATCATATACACCACCATCTTCAAGATCAGGGTTTACATCAAGAACCGGGGTTGATGTTCCGGATGCATTCACCTTGAAATTTCGCGTACCAGCATCAACCTCAAGGAAATCTGAAGA
>JBLIRT010000037.1:0-21495 GCA_049472445.1 bacterium | reverse complement strand
CTCTTCCCTGGTTATACCCATGACTTCCATGGACATGGAGCAGGCCACAAATCTAACTCCTGACTCTAACGCCCTCTGCATGAGGTAGGGTAGGGAATCAACCTTCTTTTCCTTCATAACATACTTCATCATCTCCGTACCCAGGCCGGCCATATGAAGCTTCGAGAGTTTCAGACGACCTGCGCCTTTCGGCATCATGAGACCGAACATCCGATCGAGAAGAGATTTACGAACTTTAGCAGGTTGCTCCCGGCGAAGAATGTTGAGCCCCCAGAAGGTAAAAAACAGGGTCACTTCACTGCCCATTGATCTTGCCCCGTTGGCAATGACAAAAGCGGCCAGGGCTCTATCCAGATCGCTCGAAAAGACAACGATGGTCTTCTTGTTTCCATTCCCCTGGTGGTTGTTTTCCTGAGCTGTCTCATGATCTTTTGCCTTTTCAATGAGGGCGAGGTAGGTATTACCTTCTGAACGGGTGTAAACAATCTTATGGCCGGTCACCTGGCCGAAGGCGGGCAGATCGTTGAGGAACCCATGGTCTGAAGCCCTGGCCAGCACCCTTTCCCCTGCTTTCATCGCCTCCAGTCTTTCAGATAATCTCATGATGGGGCCGGGGCACTGAAGCCCGGTCAGATCCAGTTCCTCATCTCCGGAAGCTCTGCCTCCGTTTCCCCGGCCTGGATCAGCCTTTTCCAGGCTCGAATCAAGAGCTGAACAGGATTTGAGTGAGATACAGGTATTCGCAGCATAGCCGGGGGCATCCGGCACGTTCATCACATAATGATTATAGGTTTTATACCCTCCGGAAAAATTGGATAACCGATCAAAGCCTGACTGCCTGAGGATCCGATAAGCCGCATAAGCCCGGATACCGACCTGGCAGAACACCATGATATGGCGGTCCCTTGGAAGCTCATCGATCCTTTGCCTCAGCTCATCAACAGGAATGTTGACGGCCTGAGGAATGCTCCCGAGACTGAATTCACCTCGAGTCCGCACATCGAGAAAAAACGGATTTTCAATCTCCTTCATCTGATCATAGGTTACCATCTCGACCAGACCTTTCAGGATATTACTGCCGACAAAGCCTACCATATTGACCGGATCCTTGGCTGAACCGAAAGGAGGAGCATAGGACAGCTCCAATTGCTCCAGATCGTGAACAGTCATTCCCGCGGCCATGGCCGTGGCCATAACATCAATCCTCTTATCAACCCCTTGCCTGCCAATACATTGCGCACCAAGGATTCGGCCGCCCGGCACTTCGAAGAGAGCTTTCAAGGTCATCTGGCTGGCGCCGGGGTAATAACCGGCATGGCTCAAGGGGTGCAGGTGGATGGCCTGATACGGAAAATTGTTCTTTTGAGCTGTCTTTTCATTCAGGCCGCAGCAGGCAGCCTGCAATTCAAAGACCTTCAGGATGGATGTACCCAGAGCCTTATGATAGCTTGAGTTGAGGCCGCAGATATTGTCAGCCGCCACGCGCCCCTGTTTGTTGGCCGGACCGGCCAGGGGGATAAGCACCGGCTTCCCTTCCAAAAGGTGGGTCACTTCCACCGCATCACCAACGGCAAAGATATGCGGATCACTGGTTCTCATGTGTTCATCGACCACGATTCCGCCGGTAACCCCAATACGGAGCCCGGCTTCTTTGGCCAGGGTATTTTCAGGACGTACGCCGATGGCTCCAATCACCAGATCAGCCTGAAGCTCGGTGCCGGAATGTAACATAACCTTTCCCTTTAGGTCACCGTCTATCCTCTTTACCCTATCAGACAGGTGGAGGTGAATTCCCTTCTCCGCTAAGGTGGCCTGGATAATATTGGCCATTTCAAAATCGAAGGGAGCCATGACCTGATTCGTCATCTCGACGAGATGGGTCTTGATGCCCAGTTCTACCAGATTTTCAGCTACTTCAAGGCCGATGAAGCCGCCGCCGATGACCACAGCCTCTTTCACCTGATGGGTTTTTATGTGATCTATGATGTCCTCCATATCGGGAATGTCACGCAGCCGTTTGAACATCCCGGCCGTATTTCCTTCCATCGGGGGTACAAAGGGGTAAGCTCCGGGTGAAAGGATGAGGAAGTCATACGACTCTTCATACTCTCGGCCGGACTTTCTATCATTGACCCGAATCGTCCTGCTTTGAGGATTGACAGTCAGAACCTCACTCCTGATCCTGACCTCAACCTGAAAGCGGGCCCGGAAATTTTCCGGCGTCTGCAAGAAGAGACATCGGCGATCCTTGATCTTGCCGGAAATATGGTAGGGCAGCCCGCAATTGGCAAAAGAGATATGATCGCCTCTCTCAAACAGAATAATCTGAGCTTTTTCATCCAGGCGTCTGAGCCGGGCAGCAGCCGTGACCCCGCCGGCCACTCCTCCAACGATGCAAACTTTCATCTTTGTCTCCGGAATTTAATTGAGTATGTCCTCATGGCCGCGGCAGTAACAATCATTCAGACATTGAATGACCGTTTTAAGATGGACATCAGCAATACTATAGTAGATGCGATGGCCATCCCTTCTCCTGCGGATGAGATTTTTCAATAACAAGAGCTTCAGGTGTTGAGATATATTTCCTTTCGTTGTCCCTACCAGATCCAGTAATTCGGTGGCGCACCTTTCCCTTTTCAGGAGGAGACACACCATAACCAGACGCACCGGATTGGCCAGGACACATAAGATGTCACTTACCTTCTCAGCCTGCAGCCATAGTTCATCATTCATGGTTAAAAGTTTAGCAACTGCTAAACTATTTGTCAAGCTAAAAGGATTGGCCAGAAGGGATCTTGATGCCAGAACTGATCAACTATTGAACAGGGCAGTGAAGAATGAAACAGGGATCCTGGGGGGCGGCGTGGCTTCCGCCGTGGTCCTGCCTGCATTCCTGGCTTGTTTCCGGGGAGTTATCCGATACGGTTTCCGGCATCAAAAATGCTCTCAATGCACCTGGATAATGAACAAAAGAGCGTGGAAGATGAGGAATTCATTGAGTAAAGCTTGGGGGGAGAGCTCATGGGCGGATTCAATTCCATCGGTTGCAGGCATGTCTCCTGGACTCGAAGGGGCAGGCAGGGGAGGTTTTTCCCATCCATCGGTCAGGTACGGTCACATTTCAAGATAGTATCACTTTTCGCTGTATCAGCTATCTTCATGCACGCCCTGGCCGGATTCAGCTCCAGCCAGCAGTCCATACAACCCTTTAGAGGCTCAGCTCCGGCCGGGGGCCTTCTGCCTGGAAGCTATGATCTCATCAGGCCGGCTCTTTTTCCTCCCTTGTTCAGCCTGAGCCCTTTTTCCTCCTTTTATGCGAATTTTGATCTTTTCCCTTCTTCATGGCTTAATAATCAGATTTATAAGCCGGATACGACCATAATCAGGAGCGATTTCGCTTCTCAGCGTATTCATAATGCTCTTTTCGATAGTGCCTATGCAACCAGAAAGGCTACCTTTTCGCCTGTAGCCTTCAATATCTTTCCGTCTGTCAGCCAAACGTTTCCTTTGGTCAATCCGGTCTCTTTTTCTGTCAATCCGGCGAGCTATGGTTTTCCGTCAATTTTTAACCCGTTTGCTTCCTTCTTCACCGGAGTTCAACCTTCACCCTTGGCCCTTATCAATGGCGGCCTGTTCAATGGGCGAAGAATCGAGGTCGTGGTTCCTCCCCTTGATGCCATTCCTGTCTACACCTATCAGGTGATGAACATCTACCCTCATGATCGGACTGCCTTCACACAGGGGCTCGTTTTTGAAAATGGATTCCTTTATGAGGGGACCGGAATTCCGGGTCTGTCCACCTTGAGGAGAGTGGACCTGGAGACTGGAAATGTCCTTCAATCCATTGATTTGGCCCCCCAGTATTTTGGTGAGGGTGTCACCATTTTCGGGAACCGGATCATCCAGTTGACCTGGCTGCACAATATCGGATTCGTCTATGACAAGTACACCTTTGAGCTGCTCCAGGAATTTTCCTATCCAACTGAGGGGTGGGGCATCACCCATGATGGGAAAAACCTGATCATGAGCGATGGTACCTCGACCCTGCATGTTCTTGACCCGGTGACCTTTGCCGAAGTCGGTCTGATCAATGTTTATGATGCTGCCGGCCCGGTAGTTTATCTCAATGAACTGGAGTTTATCCAGGGAGAAATTTACGCTAATGTCTGGCTGACAGATCGCATCGCCAGGATCGATCCTGTTTCCGGCCAGGTGGTCGGGTGGATAGACCTCACCGGACTTCTTGATACCGTAAACCCAGTCTATCCGGCTGATGTTCTTAATGGTATTGCCTATGATGCAGCCTATGATCGTCTCTTTGTGACCGGAAAGTTCTGGCCTGCTCTCTTCGAGATAGATCTGGTTCTTCTTTTTTAAAAGGGAAGTAAGGAAAAATAACCGAACATCCGATAGGGTAGGCAGCCGTCGATGCTGTATGAGTTTCGCAATCAACCGGCTGAGTACCACTTAGGATTCACCTCCTTTCCATGGGCTTAGCCGGAAGGAACGCCGAGGTGGCGGAGTGAGTGAAGCTTGCATAGCATCGACGGTTTTTTTCTTCTTTCTCCCGTTTTGATCCTGTAACAAAAGACTTTACAAGCCCCCTGAGTTAGTAGTATGCTGTATCTTTAGGTTACGGAATGCCTCCCGGCATGATCAGAAAGGGCCTGCCCGGATGAACTTTAATCTCTTGTAAAGAGGAGAGGTAATGTTACGCATAGAGGATCTGCAGGTTAAGCTTGGTGAACGGGAAATTCTCAAACATATCAATTTAGAGATTCATCAAGGTGAAACCCATATCTTGTTTGGTCCGAACGGATCAGGCAAAACTTCTCTCTTAATGACGATCATGGGGTATCCGAAATACAAGGTTACGGGTGGCAGCATTTTTTTCAAAGGCCAGGACATCACCTATATGCCTGTGAATGAGAGAGCCAGGCTGGGCATCGGCCTTTCTTATCAGCGGCCGCCAACCATACACGGTGTCAAGACCAGACAAATGGTCCAGATATGCGGGAAAGGTAAGGTAGATCCGGAAGCTCTGGCCGGACAGGTCAATCTGACGGATTTTCTCGATCGTGACATTAATGCTGACTTTTCGGGTGGGGAGATCAAACGCTCGGAATTATTACAGCTCATGGCGCAGGATGCCGATCTCTTACTTTTTGATGAGCCGGAATCGGGTGTTGACCTGGAAAATATTTCCCTGATCGGCAATACGATCAATCAACTCCTGGAGAGAGATTTCAGGGTAAACTCGGAAAAATCTCAAAGGGAATTGCATAAGGAAAGAAGGAAAATGGGTTTAATCATAACCCATACGGGTTTTATTCTGGATTATGTAGCGGCGGATAAGGGGCAGGTTCTCTACGAGGGTGTTTTGACCTGTACCAGTAACCCCATAGAAATCTTCAACTGTATCAGTGAAGTAGGGTATGAGGAATGCCTGAGATGCAAGATTTAGATAAAAGAGCCCTGGCGGCGAAGGATAAGAAGGCACAGTACGGCTCGGATATAGACCTTGACAGGTTTCAGTCGGAACCTGTTCTCCATGATTATATTCAGGATGTCAGAGATCTTCCTGAAGCTGACAGGGAGCGGATGATTCTGGCGGGTATTGATACTGAGAGAAGTGAAAAATCAGGAGCCTATATTCAGAAGGACAAATCCGTCCTTCATGCCCACTCCTGGCAGGAAGGTCTGGAAGTTACACCAATCAGAGAGGCCCTGGCCAAAGATGCCCGGATCAGGGATTACTATTGGAAATTACTGGATGTGGACACTGATAAATATACGGCCAGAGCCAGAATTGACTTACATGACGGCTATGTCATCAGGGCTCTGCCCGGCAGCCAAGTCATCTATCCGGTCCAGGCCTGCCTGTACATGGAAAAGAATGGATCAAACCAGAACATCCACAATATCATCATTGCTGAGGAAGGATCAGAGCTCCATATCATCAGTGGTTGTACTACTTCTATCCATGTACAACACGGGCTTCACATCGGCATCACGGAATTCTACGTGAAGAAAAAGGCCAGGCTGAGCTTTACCATGATCAATTCCTGGGCCGAGGATATGGTAGTGCGTCCGAGATCTGCAGGAAGGATTGAGGAAGATGGACTTTTCCTCAACAATTATATTTGCATGAGACCGGTCAAATCTCTCCAGACCTATCCGACCGCCTATCTGGTTGGGAAAAGGGCCGTAGCCCGCTTCTACAGCATGGTGGTGGCCAGCCCGGGATCGGAAATAGATGCCGGCGGTCGAATCTTCCTGAGAGAGCAGGAAACACGGGCTGAGATCATCTCCCGGGCTATTACCAATGGTGGCAGGATCGTCGCCCGTGGAGATCTGGTGGGTGAAGTGGCAGGGGTCAAGGCCCATCTGGAATGCCGGGGACTCATTCTGAACGGTGGCTCCATGCATGCCATCCCGGAGCTTGAGGGAAAAGTCGATGGCGTGGAGATGTCTCATGAGGCTGCTGTGGGGAAGATTGCCCAGGAAGAGATTCTCTACCTCATGTCCCGCGGCCTGAGTGAGGATGAAGCCACCTCGACCATTGTGCGGGGCTTCCTGAATGTCGACATCCCTGGCTTGCCATCCGAATTAAAGAAGCAGATCGATCGCGCCGTGGGTCTCAGCGAACAGGACATGATGTAAATAAGATATCAGGTGTCCATGGCCGGGCATATGGATCAGTTGCTCTTTCCCTCGGGAGCCATGGCCAGGTCAATCACCAATTGCCCATCGGGCCTGAAGTAGACATTTTTCTGGACCAGAGGCATGAATCCCTCCTTCAGGAAAGAGATATCATAGACACCCGTGAAGATGTCAGGCAGGCTGTAATGGCCGTCCCGGGTGGTTACGGTATGGGCTCTACCCGGTATCTCGATTTTTACTGCTGGCAGGGGAACTCCCGTATTCCGGTCAAATATCCTCCCCGAGAGGGTGGCCGTTACCTTCTCATGAAACTCATACGCCCCCATGTCGCACACGGCCACACCATCCCCATCCCTGTCTTCTGGCCTGACCAGGCCATCTCTATCCGTGGCCGGAGCATTTTTATTCGTCCCTGCATCAATACAGGGAGAGCCCAGCCTGAGATGGAAATCACCCTCGTTCGGATTCATAAATAAGGGCTCGTCATCGCTATTGCCCTCACCCGGATATCCGCCTGTAATATTTGAATAGCGAATAACCGGCTTGGTATACCCGCCTATCTCATGCTCCAAATTGTTCCGGATAATACCGTTGGTAATGGATGGTGATGAGTAAGCACAACAGATTCCGCCCCCATCAGGGGACATGTTCCCAACGATAGTGCAGTTGGTAATGGCCGGTGGATCAAAGTAACAGTAGATCCCGCCCCCTTTCTCCCTGGCCTTGTTTTTCATAATCAGACAGTTGCTGATGGCGGCGGGGGAAAAATGGCAGGCAATTCCTCCTCCGGCCTGGGCCTCGACCGAATTCTCACTGATAGTACAATGAGCAATGACTGGTGATGAATAATCAGCATAGATTCCCCCCCCTTTGTATTCAGCCGAATTTTCACGAATGGTGCAGTTGGTGAGGGTCGGAGATGACGAGAAGCAGCACAGCCCGCCTCCTGATAAAGCCCAATTGTGGCGAATAATACAATTGGTGATGGCAGGAGATGAACCATCAGAGCAGTCAATTCCGCCGCCCCAGTCAGCGCGGCCGTTTCTTAAGGTCAATCCGTTGAGTACGGAATCGTTTTTTTCTCCCGAGTGAAAAGTGACGACACTCCCCTGCTGCTGACCGTCTATGACCGTCATGGCTACGACAGCAGGATCTTCAGGATTCGTGCTTTTGATGGTAATGGCTTTGCCCAGGAAATTGATATTTTCTCTATACACTCCGCGGCTGACTTCAATGACATCTTCATGGCCGGACTTGAAAATGGCGGCCTGGATGGAAGGATAGTCCTGGGGTACGGAAATCGTTTTAGCCAAAACCATGGGATTTTTATAGAGGAGGAGCGGTAATCCTGTCATAAGAGCCATGAGGGCTGCCTTGAGAATGAATCCGAACGATTTTCCCAGGCCAGGTGACTGATTTCCCATACTCATCACTCACTTCAATCCCAGTATGTCGGTCGCCCGTAGTAATCGTACAGCCTTTCTTCGTATTTCCGGTTGACCGGTTTTGAAGGATCATAGGCCGGGCTGCTTTTAATGGTCTCGCGGGAGAGATCAACATACATTTTTGATTCCACCCAGCTTATTTCCCTGATCCAGGAGGGAGCAATTAAAACTCTTTTCCCCGGCAGCCAGTTTCGGGTATCGATAACTACGTACCGGACAGACCAGTCGGAATCATCGATAATGAAGTCATCTATGTGGCCGATCCCGCCATCGTTAGCCTGAATATGGTAACCTGTGACCTCCCTGGTACTTCGTATATGTGTCTCCTCTCCTTCTTCAGGAACAGGAGCCTTGGCCCCCCTGGGCATGAATACCTCTGTCGGAGCATAGGCAGAGGGTAAGGGGCCGCGGGCTTTAACCTTCCAGTACAGAGGCCAGTTATAATACTTGAGGAGCTCGGTTTCCTTCCGGCGTGAGACCGGCTTATTCGTATCTATGGGAGGTGATTCTTTGACCATTTCTTTGGTCAGAATTATCGGAAAGGTGCGGGATTCCCAATCCGGACTGCCCAGGAAAGCAGCAGGGGCAATCAGGACACGCTTTCCGGGAAGCCAGGTTCCTGTGTCAACGACCAGGTAGCGGATAGACCACTTCTCATCGTCGAAGTAGAACTCATCAACGTGGCCGATAGTGCTGTCTTTGGTCTTTATTTTATAACCTGTCAGACTGTTGAGACTTCGAAGCATACATCTCCCGTCACAAGAAGTGTCATTTTTCTCTTTTCGGCTGTTTAAAAGAAAAATTATTACCTGAATAGATCTTCATCGTGTTCGGAATTCCATAAAAAAGAGATATGAAGTCATTGATGCAGTTCAAACCAGGGATTCCTTTTGAGCACCCGGCGGGAGATACCGTTATAAGCCAGAAACAGAAGGAAGTGGCTGAGGCTCCTGGCATTGGCCCGCCGATCAAGAGCCCTGCGGGCTATGCTGGGCCAACTGTAGAATTTCTCCTGGACTCTCCGGCAGTGATTGATGGAGTCCGGCGGAAGGTGCTCGGGCCGGAAAGCGAAGGTTTGATACCGGAAGCCGGGGTCAATCCACCAGGTATCATACAACATCCGTCCGGCCTCCTTCAACCTGGCCAGCAGGGGCGTTCCGGGAAAGGGTTGAAGGGGAGTGAACAGGGCGGCAAAGAAACGCTCTTCCAGGGCAAAGCGTAAGGTCTCATCGAAGGTTTCCTCTCTATCCTCATCGTATCCGAACATGAACGATCCATAGATACAGAAGCCGAACCTGCGTATTTTAGCCAGACTTTCTCTGTACCAGGTCAGGGTGCCTTTCTTATTCATCTGATTGAGATTTTGGGCATTGAGGGATTCAAGGCCGATGAAAACACTGGTACAGCCGCTTTCGGCCATCAATCTCATGAAGTGTTCATCTCCGGTGAAATCGAGATGGACCTGGGCGGCCCATTTTTTCCTTAAGGGAATCAGGGCCTGAAGAAGCTCCTGGGCGGCCTGCTTACAGGCATAAAGATTATCGTCGGTAAAGTAAAAATCCTGATGCCGGGGCAGACTCTGAATTTCCTCAATAACTTCCCGGACAGGCCGATGCCTGACCTTTCTCCGGTAGATGGTTGCGCCTGAGCAAAATTCACAGCCATGCGGGCACCCCCGGCCGAATTCAACAATGGACATGGGTGAATAGGATCGTCCGGCATAAATCTCCCGCCGGGGTCGAAGCCCCCGCAGGTCGGAAAACTCTTCGGCCCGATAAAGGGGCTTCAATGAGCCCTGCGCTGCATCCTGAACTACCTGCGGCCAGGTACTTTCAGCCTCCCCGACCACCACGGCATCCGCATAGCCTCCGGCCTCATCCGGAAGCAGGGTCGGATGGATTCCTCCCATGACCACCGGCACACCCCTTTGCCGGAATTTCCCGGCAATCTCGTAGGCACGTCTGGCGGTATGGGTCAGAACGGTAAGAGCAACCAGGTCGGTCTGGTGGTGGTAATCTATCTCTTCAAGACGATCATCAAAGAGGGTAAGGTCCACCTCCGGCGGGGTCAATCCCGCCAGGATGGCCAGTTCCAGCGGCTCAAGATTATCCGAAAAAAATCCGCGCCTTTTCTTCCTGGCCGATATATCCGGTCTGATAAGGGTAACTCTCATGCTGTCTTCCCTTTCATCTGATTATTGAGGCATTTCAGCTTCAATCAGATCGAGTATGGTTTGAATCAGGGTGGAATCGTAATCGGATCGACAATAACCGGTACTCATGGTTAAGGTCTCGGCGTAGCCGCTCCAGCCGATGGTAAAGAAGGGTGCATAACTGAGGGGAGTAACCAGGTAGGCAGCGGTCACAGGTGTATGGCCGAAATTCAGGAGGCGATGATCCATGGGGCCCATGTTCGTTACCGTTAAGCCCAAAGGGCCTTTGAGACCGGTTTTGCCGGCCGATCTTTCAAGCAAAAGGGCCATGAGTCTGAAGGGCAGGAGTCTGGGCATGATGTGACCGAAAAAATCGTGGTCCAGACCGAGGCGGGCTTTCTTCCTTTTTTCCATGAAGATATGGACGGAGGAAAGGGTTTCCTCGAAGGATTTCCCCAATCTGGGACCCAGGTTGACCTGGAGAAGCGACAGCAGGTTACAGATGGCCTCACCGCGTTTCTCCGGCAGGTAGCGACGTAAGTCTACTGTGGTCATGAGTCTTAAAGGAGTGCCGGGCCGGGGGCGAAGAGTTTTTTCCAAGGCCCGGAAGCAGGCGGCCAGGAACATATCATGCAAGGTAGCCCCATGAGCATGAGCATAGGCTCGCCAGCCGACAAAGTGCTCCTTGCCGAAGTGCCTGAAGAGAAAAACAGGGTTACGGTGATCCAGGCTCTCATACGGCAAAGACCAAAAGGCCGGCGGAAATACCTTGCGGTAATCGTCAGCCAGGCCACAGGTTAACATGCGCAGCCTTTGTGATCGACTGAAACGCCGGTGAATCTGCTCCAGGCTGCGTGAGCCGCCGACATTTACCCTGGGTCGATAGGCCGCATTTCGGTCGAGAAGGCGGTAGGTTTCAGCAATCTGGTAGGTGACTTCCTTCATGGCCCCTGCATCGGCTGCCAGGTGACTGATTTTCAGGCAGAGCGTATCCCTGTCACCCCGGAAGATGCGGCCTTTCAGTTGTGGGCTTTGAACAGGATCAAGGTCCTGTTCCAGAAAGGTGCTGGTAGGGCAAGGGGAATCTTTCTTTTCCTCCAGTTCCAGGAGAGGTAATGAATCTAAATTGCCTATCCTGAGCCATTGAGGCCGCCATCTGTCCCGGATGAACCGGCAGCCGAGAATGGGCTCAGCCTCAAGGCTCAAGCGAATCGCTCTGGCCAGGCGCTCAGTATCCAGTCTGCCAGCGAATTCGATGATCATCTGGATCTGGGCATTACCGGTCAGCCGGGTAAAGTACATAACCCGGTCGGTCACAGTGGCTGGAAGATACGGCCAAGAGATTGGTTCAGCCCTCTTCGGAAATGGAATCTCTGGTTGTCATCAAGACGATCCCCTGGCCGGGTCGAAGATCATAGGAAAAGGATTCCGGAATATAATCAAGAGCATATTCAGGAGAAAGGTCAATCAGAGGCGCTCCTGCATGCAGGTACTGGTGGAGGCTTTCGGCCCGGAAACTTTGCTTGTTATGAATATCCTTGTTCAGAATGACCAGGGTCTCCTCGCGGGTATAGGGAGATGCCTTCCACATCAGTAAAATCTGAGGATTATCATAATGTATAAATTCTGTGGGCGCATCCTCCTGGAAGATCGGATGTCCGCTCTTCAACTGGTTTACCCGGCCGATGTAGGAGGTCAGGTCAACATTCGGCTGTTCCCAATCTTCCGGCCTGGTTTTAACCACGTGAGGCTTCTTGCGAAAGCCATACTCAAAGCCCATGGTCATCATGATCCCGGATGAAAAAAGTGAGGCAAAGAGGTAGCGCTGCCTCATCCCCTCGATGCGGCCTTGAAGTTCCTCATAGAGTCTTACGGTATCGTGGCTTTCAGGAAAGCTGATCGAAGGCGCTATTTCACGCATGATGGCGTATTGTTTCATGAGCCACGGCGCCTGGAAATCCCACCACTTTGAGCTGTTGAATATGTAGTCAAAGCCTGAGTCAGCCGTCTCCCTGGTCTGATCAGGTGTACAGCCAAGAGTTTCGGCAAAAAAGAGCATCTCGGGATATATCTTTTTGGTCTCGTTAATAAGCCTTTCCCACAGCTTTCTTGGAACCTGATAGGCTGCATCGCACCGGAAGCCTCTGAAGCCCAATTCAGCCAGATACTTCACAATGCTGAAAAAGTATTGATAGAGCCCCTCTTTATCCTCCGTATTCCGGTGATCGAACCGGGCCAGATCTTCCCAGACCACTTTTTTCCCGTTCTCATCGGCCCCGGGGTGGGTTACAAATCCCTTGCTGTCCCACATGAACCATTGGGGATGCGTCTTGAGCATCTCCGAATCCACCGAGCAATGGTTAATGACCAGGTCGACCATTACCTTCAGACCCAGGTGATCTGCATACTTGATGATATCCCTGACCTGCTCATCAGGCGGTTTCTTGCTTTTCTGGTCGATGAGAACCGGATTCAGGGTGAAGTAGTCAGCTATTCCATACAGGCTGCCGGACCTTCCCGGACGCTGGATCGGATTAATGAAGAGCCAGTTGAAATCCATGGAAGAGGCGCGCAGAATATGCTTTTCCCATTCCGTGAACTTTCCCGCCAGTAAGGGAAATATATTATAAATAATCATTTTTTCATGTCTTCTCATAGCATCACTCCTTTCTTTTTTAAAACAGCAAACCCTTGTTCCTCATCTCTGGTTATATCTATCTATCGCTTATATCATATCATATCTTGTACTACCATTTCATCAATCATAGCCAGCAGTCTCTTTCGCGCCTCATCAAGCAAGAGGGGAGGCTGCGGCCATTGTTCGAGAATAATGGAACCGGTGAAACCGCGCTCTATCATGCGCTTCATGAACTCTCTGGGTTTGCCCCCATCCCGTCCGTCCGGCCCTGTAAAAAGGGCCAGGTGACTGTCGGCATCACCATAATTCTCATGCATATGGATATGGATGATGGGAACGTGTGGCTCGAGCAGGTCAATGAATTGCGGATAATGGCCTCGAGTGGCCGGCCACAGGTTGGCATGCCCCGCGTCCAGGCACATGCCCACCCTCTCCGGGTTTCCATGCTCAAACCGGTGAAGGTAAGTAAAGAGTTCATTGAAATCTTCCGGCCCGCTCTCAGGTGTATTCTCAAGAGAAAGCCTGATCTCATCGTGCGCTAAAAGATCCAGCCAGGAAAGAATAGCCTCACCGTAGGCAGTCACCCCCTCATCATGAGAAAAATGGACATTGACAAGCTGCGCCCCGATATCCCGAGCCAGCCGCAGGGTCTTCTGCAGATACTCCCCGGCTTGCCGCCTGAAAGGATTGACCTGCCATGGTGCATGGACTGAGAGCCGGATATCATGGTCTCGAGCTGTCTTCCTGATCAGGATTCGCATCTGGCTGGTCAAGTCATCCTCAGTCCAGCCTTCTCCAGACTCTCTTCTATCGGGAAACCACTCAAAGGCATCAAAGCCCCGGGCTACGGCGTATTTGAAAGGCCTGGTTATGGGCAGGACAGCAAAAGAGGTCTGATTGCCAATTCTTATAGAGCCCGATTTCGGTCTCTTCTCCTGGAAGTGCTTGGTATCCTTCATTTGTTTTCAGCCAGCTCCTGATAAACAGAAAGGTATTGGCGGGCCATATTCTTCGGTGTAAAGACAAGGCCCCTGTTTCTGGCTTTAAGGGCCATGGTCTGCCTGAAATCTTTATCGTCGATCAGGTGATGTATGGCTGTTATGAGATCCTCCTGGTCGCCAGGATCAACATAGAGGGCTGCATCCTGCCAGATTTCCCGGAAAGATGGTATATCCCCGAGAACAAGAGCACATCCGGCCAGGGCTGCCTCCAGGGCAGAGAGGCCGAAGGGCTCATATCGGGCCGGTAGGGCATAAATCGAGGCATTGGCCAGCCATGAGCTCAAATGGTGGTGCGAAAGATGGCCCAAAAGATGGACATGGCTGGATGGGGAGGCTTTTTCATTCGGATGCTCTCCCTCGCCGGCCACATAGACAGGCCAGGGTACATACGGAGCAATCCTGTCAAGGGCCATGATATTTTTCCCCTCATCCCAGATCCTGCCGGCTGACAAAATAAAGGGATTTTTCTTGTCAGGCCGGAAAAGGGAAGGGCTGCGCCCGTTGGCAATAACCTTGGTCTTTCCGAGAGGCCCATAATGCTGCTCAAGGATCGAAAGCATGGCCCTGGTCGGGGCAATGACCAGGGGAGTTGCCCGTAAGCCGCATCGTACCTCCTGCAGGTATTTTCCCCAGGTCTCCGGCATCGGATGGCCCTTGACAGCCATCCACCATGAAGCAACACAGGAATGACCTACCACCAGGGCAGGGGATTTCCAGGGCAGGGCTCCGTGGACATACCCGTTCAAATGGATGAGATCGGGTTGGACGGCTTCCTCCAGACTCAGCAGCCAGTGACCGGCCAGCTCAACATCCTCCCAGGGATTATCCATCCATTCGAGTTTATACCTGCTTTCGAAAATGTTCAGGTGAGGGATGTCTTCAACTTCATTTCTCTGATCCCGGCGAAGGGGCGCCCCCATAGTGGCCATGTTGACCTCAATCTGATATTCGCCAAGGGCCTTGATCAGTTCGAGGGCATAGGTCCAGACACCGCCCATGGTATCGGCGGTCATCAGGATGCGTTTGATGGGTGGTACATTTTTTTTGTCCATGGAAGATGATGAAGAGATCGGTATGTTTCTCTCCTTTTGATGAGGGAAATAATCCGGGAAATGATGGCCGAGGGGAGAGGACAGGACGGCCTCTCAGACTTTGCCGGGCCGGCCTGTCAGGATCTCACCTCTCATAAGGAGGATAGTTGAATTTCAAGGTAATACTTAGATCCGATATCGCTCCACAGGATGGGGACCGGCAATCTCATGGCGGTACTCCACCCCCCTGGCCTGCACATGTTGCTCAATAACCTTCTGGCTCGGTACTTCATCACCATTGACCATCCTCTGATACTCGTAATAACGGGCGTCTTTCGGGATCTGCTCAAGGGGTACGAATTCCGTCTCATGTCCGGTCAGGAAGGTCTGCTTGGACATAATATCCCGCACGTAGTCAATATTTGATTGAAAGAGTGTCAGTTCAGGAAGGTCACTGAGAAATATCTTCTCCGGCTCTCGTTTTTCATACTTTCTCATGAGATCACAGGCCAGGCGCAAATGCTCAACCTCCATGTCAAGGTGCAGATTCCACAGCTTTTTGATCTGCTGATTATCCTCCTGCTGCATGAGTGAATAATACAGGTAGCACTCGTTGTATTCATGGAGGACCAGCTTCTCAAACCAGGTGGCACGGGGATCCAAGAGGGATTCGTAATGGGTCACATGCTGCTCCTCGATCTGAGCGATTTCAAGGTACAGCCCTCTCCCTGTCGTTTCTTTGGCTTGACTGCCGACATTCATATAAAAGTTCATGGTCTGTTGCTCGGCCGCAAGAAGAGTGAGGCAATGCAGCATGGTCAGAATATCGGCCGTATCTTTATCATAGTGCCTTCGTACTTCGTCGAAAGGATGGCGGTGCTCGGCAATGGTCGGCCGGCCGACCGTAATTTCCGTATACTCCCCGGTGATTTCCTCAGCTCTCTTTTCCTGGGTCAGAGAGAGCAGATTAGCGTATCGATAGAGGTGATCGAAATCCTCCAGCAGTCCGAAATCAAAGGCCTGCTTGATATAGGGATCAATCTCCGTGCGGGCCAGATAGGCAGTCAGATCAACAGCCACCTGCTCATAGCCTATGGTCACCTCAAGGGCTGATTCATCAGCCGGGATGAGCCAGTTCACAGCCTTTTGCTGCTGCTGCTCAATACGGCGGGTAAGAGCAAGCTTTCTCTTGAGCTCAAGATCATCAATATGGCGTGCCATCTGATGAGAAAACAGGGCTCCTTCCACCTCGATGCCATTCATTAAAATAACTCGTGTGCGTGTATATGGATGTACGGAATGTTTATCATATGGCTTAACGTTCATTTCGGACCAATTACGCAATTGGTTCTCAATGGGTATGCCACGCTCTTTCATAGGATTAAAACCCATAATAGTCTCCTTTCCTTTTTAAGGCTATTTCCTTATTCTTTCTCTATACATTCAGAAGATGAAACTTTTGCCCTCAGCTTCTCCCCGGACCTCAGGAAAGGGGAGCCTTTTATTCCCATTTCCCCTTAAACAGCGGTTCGACAGGATGTTCTGCTTTTTGCAGGCGAAGATCGGTCAGTATATCAGCCTTATTCTCGGATTCATCCTCTGGATTCAGCTCAAGGCCAAGTTCTCCTTTTACATCTTCAGTTATACCGATTAATAAAAGCTCTGCTCCCTCGTAGTTCAGAAATTCCGGTGGGTCTACGGAAATCCACCGGCGATGGGCGAATTTTTCCTGCAGATCTTGAGGAAAGTCGGCCCGGTGGCTCTCTCCAAGTCTCGTTTGAGCAGGAATTTCAGGATTTTTGACGCTGAAAAGGTAGCTTGCTTCCTCCTCAATATGAAGTTCCTGCTGCACGTGCCCGGGCTTCCCGGGAAGTTCCAAAGCATACACCAGGTGGGTGTGCCCGTTGTGCCGTACGATCTCGTATACTCCTTCACCTGCAGGTCTGGCCGCGGGCCGAACCCTTTCACCCCGGGTTTTGGTCCGGTATGTTTCTTCCTTCAATTCCTCATTGATCCGGTTATGGTCTGAGCTGGTGAGATTTACATATCCCCAGTATCTATCTGTGCTTTCAACCCTGGGGAGTTGTTTCTGCCCGACCGTAATCAGCCGGTAGATATGTTGGCCCGAAGGACTGAGCACGAATTGAAAACGCTGTATCTCCTTTGGCCCTTCGACAGATTCCTCATCAACTTTCGGCCGGTAGAAAAAGTAAATGCTCCCTCGCTCAAGGATATCTTCCTTATGGATTGATTCCTTCTTTTCATGTCGTGATGCCATATATTTTTTCCTTTTCTTTTCTGTTACGTTGATAGGCGAGACGTGGCGTCTCGCCTATCATGAGGTTGACAATAATACATTTAATGAGAGAGAGTGATATCGCCGAGGGACGGAGTTTACACCTCACTTTCTTAACCGCCGGATACCAGTTCCACTTTCATCCATCCCGGTTGACGCTCATCATAGGCTCTATAAGCCTCCATAGCCGAGGTGAGGGGTTGACGGTTAAGGATCCCGGGTATATCAACCGACCCACTCTCGACCATCTCAATGAGCATCGGAATATACTTTCTGTGGTTACAGTTTCCGGCATTGATAGTCAGATTCTTGTTCATGGCCAATCCCATGGGGAAAAAATCCACAGTCTGTGGGTAGACGCCGATGATGGAAAGCGTTCCGGCTTTATCCAGGGATTCCATGGCCCAGGACATGGCCTGAGACGGTGCATTTCCCGGTCGGAAGGCTTCTCCCTGTGGATTGGCCTGCGGTGCGACCTTTTGAACCTCACACCGGTATTGGGCAGTCTTCTTGAGAGCCATATCAGCGGCCGGGCCGCTATGGGGGCATCGAGCATCCACCCCGACGGCATCGATAACCCGATCAACCCCGATGCCACCGGTAAGGTCCAAGATTACCTCCACCGGATCATCAACATTAAAGTCAATCACCTCGGCTCCGAGATCCTTCGCCTTCTGAAGGCGTGAGGGGACCTCATCAACGGCCAGAATGCGACCTGCTCCGAAGATCCTGGCACTTACTATAGTAAACAATCCTACCGGCCCGCAACCGAAGACAGCCACGGTATCACCCGGGTTGATCTCAGCCAGTTCAGCACCAAAATAGCCGGTGGGGAAAACATCGGACATGAGAATAGCCTGTTCATCCGTTACTTCATCGGGAAGTTTTACCAGCCCGACATGAGCAAAGGGGATGCGGGCCCTCTCCGCTTGCAGTCCGTGAAAAGGTCCGCTTGTTTTGGGTCCGCCGAAAAAGGCGGTACCTGCCCGCTTGCCATTCGGATTGGCAT
Organism: bacterium; assembly: GCA_049472445.1. Taxonomy (GTDB): domain Bacteria; phylum SZUA-182; class SZUA-182; order DTGQ01; family DTGQ01; genus JBLIRT01. The sequence goes on along the minus strand of JBLIRT010000037.1, from coordinate 3,260 downwards.
TATCACACTGAGCAAAGTAGCCCGCCCGGCAATAAGAACAATACCCGCAGGCAATGGTTGACGGGATGACGACCCTGTCACCGATGTTCAGGTTCCTTACATCCCTCCCGACCTCCTCCACAATACCGACACCCTCATGCCCCAGGATCGTGCCTGGCACCATCCCGGTCATGCTGCCCCTGACCATGTGTAAATCTGTTCCACATATGGCGCTGGCGATGAGACGTACAATCGCATCCGTGGACTCCTGAATTTTTGGCTCGGCCACATCGTCAAGGCGGATATCGCCGATGCCGTGAAAAACAACCGCTTTCATTCACGTATTCTCCCATCTTTTGGCTGATTATCTTACTTGGCCTCCCAGTATGGTTTGTATCCATAGTATTCATGAATCTTTCTGGCCCATTCCTCATTGGCCATATCAGGCCAGTGATCCTTATCAAAGCCCGAAGCCTCTTTCAACTTCTGCTTAGATACATTCAGGATAAACAGTTTTCTATCCTCATCCAGGGTGAGCGCCTGCATCGGAATAGCGAAAAGCTTCTCACCAAGTCCCAATAAGCCTCCGGCCGCAAGAACAGCGTAGGCGACGCATCCTGTGTCCATATCAATCATAAATTCCTTGATATCTCCAAGATCTTCATTATCCGGATTTACCACCTTATCACCCATCATGGTGCTGGCAGACATTACCTTTCTTACCTGTGTTCCTATGACACTCATAATGATTTCCTCCATTTTTTGAAAAGCCCGTCTTGAGCGAACGAGCAGATCATCTCATAAAAATCATTCACGTTTCCCTTTCCCGAAGGCGGTTCACTTCCTCCAGGATTTCAGCTATCCGCGGCTCTTTCTGCATCTCCTCTAAACTGTACCGAGCCTTTCTCTTCCAGTTAGGCCGCTTTCCGGAAGACCCCGGCAGATTCTGAGGCTGTTTCTCGAGCCACAGATCCTCCATATTCACCAGAACGATATGAGCCGGGCTGGCGCTCAAATAGGCAAGGCACCCTTTGAGTACTGACTGCTCCCTGGCCGGCTCTTCTTTCATCAGACCCTGGCCGTACAGGAAATCGGCCAGGTTTTTTTTGGTTTCCTGCCTCTCATTCAGGGCATTTCTGACTTCCTCTTCATCCAGAAGTCCTGCATCCTGTCGATCATGAATATCCATATCTTCCCAGAAAGCGGAGAAGGGGGGCATATCGTGCGTATTAAGGCTGGCGGCCGCCCTGGCCGGCACCTTTCTCAAGACCCCGGGATATTTGGATTCCAGCTCATAATGCACTACATACGTTTCCTTAATATTATGTTTTCTCATGGATTGGTTTACGTAGGACGGCACGGTGCCGAGGTTTTCACCTACGGTCAGGCAATTATTTCTATGTGATTCAAGACTCAGGATGGCGTAAAGCTCCTCCGCCGGATACCTGACATAAACTCCCTGGCTGGCTTCCAATTCTTTGGGAATCCAGTAAATCCGGTGAAGTCCCATCACGTGATCGATCCTGAGGATACCTGCCTGTTCCATGATATGGCTGAGGAAGTTCATGACATAGCTATAGCCGTCCTTTCTGATCCTTTCCGGATGAAGCGGTGGAAAGCCCCAATTCTGGCCGTTGGTAAAGACAACATCCGGAGGTGCTCCTCCGGCTATACCTTCCGGAAACAGATCCCGCTTTCTCCAGGTGTCGTACGCGTGGGGGTGAACCCCTAAGGGCAGGTCGAGGTACAATCCCGGGCCCTTCTCATGAAGCCTGGCGGAAAGGGACTGAATTTGCTCGTGAGCCAGCCACTGAACATAGAGATGATAGCGCTTATCCTGTTCCCGGTAGTCCCCGGGCGTAAGAATTCCGTCGCGGAGAGGATGGGGCCATTCCGGCCAGGGCAGGCCCAGTCGCTTACCGGCAGCCCTGAAACAGGCATAGTCCTCCACGGCCGGATGATTGGTCACAAAGCTCTGGAAAGAGGGATCTTGCTCCGGTGCACCATCAAAGAAGCAGGTGCTGAGCTCTTCAAGTACTTTTCTCTTTAAAGCCATCTGCCGGTCGTAATCAACGAGAGGAGATGAGCGGAACTCCTCGACCTCATGGTCTTCAATATATTTCATCAGATGCCGGGCTTTCGTACACCTTTTCAGTTCAGGCACACGGCCAAGATTCAGGTAGAACTCGTTCCAGAAGAGGCGGCTGGCAGGTGAGTACGGGCTCGGATCATAGAGTTCACCAAGAAAAGCAGCCAGGAAGGGGAGGGTAGCCACAACCTTTCCGCCGAACTGGCTGATCCAATCATCGAGTGCTTCCAGATCCGAAAAATCACCTGCTCCCCAGCTTTTTCGGGAATGCAGGGCATAGAGCGGCAGGAATACTCCCCAGATTTTCTCTCCCGGTTTTCCTCCATACGCCTTGACCGGAGCCGAAATAATTTTCGAGGTTAAGAGCCGGCTGCCTATCTCAACCGTAAGGTGATGATATCCCCAAGGTAAATATTCGGCTATCCAAAGCTCTTTGGTCACATAGGTGACGCCTTCGACCTCTTCCGCTCCACGTGTTTCTAAATTTCCCACCTCCACGGCCCGGCTCATGATTTCCCCCGATTCAAAACCAAGGTGGTACATCATCGAACCATGAGCTGAACTCCGAGGGAGTTTCAGTTTTGGAGTAATTGGTCCTCCCTCCCAGGAAACCATGACCGGTTCGATACCTTGTCTGATCAAAGCAAGTTTTCGTTCCCGCCAGGCATCAGAAAGGTCGGTGAATTTGTCAATCGGCGCTCCCAAAGCACGGAGCACCAGAAAGAGGGATTCTGCGGAAGCCTGACGACGGTGACCGGAGACATCGTAATAAGAGGTTTGCATCCCATAATCCTTAGCCAGATTCCTTAAGGTTATCTGGTTCCCGGATAGGGAATGAGGATCTGATTTATAAAGATATCCCACTCTGGCCAAAAGCGCTTCAACCCCCCTGCTTTCAAGAGCCTTCAGAGTATAGCTTCGCCCCGTAAGTTACCTGAGACTCTTCCCCGCCTTCAATTCCGTGCTTTTCAATTTTTGATTGTACTACTTTTCGGTTTCAGCAATGGTTTTTAATCATTAATACCTTAATCTACGTATATATCGTATTTTTGTCTTGACATCCTCTGCGGTCTTGTACTGGGAGTGAATCTTGAAGCCGTCGATACGGCTAAGACCTGTTTTTTCGAGCCTTGATTCGAACAGTTCAATGGCTTTATCCTTGTCCAGCGTTCCGATCACCGTATCGCAGTTG
>JBLIRT010000036.1:0-21905 GCA_049472445.1 bacterium | reverse complement strand
GACCGGCCCCGGAAGAAGCTTCTCCGCCTGAAAACCGGATGCTGGCGGCGGAGTTTGATCACATACCGGGTGAATTCAAGCAGCCTTTTTTGTGAGCTGCCGAAATCCCAGTGCAGCCAGGAAACCTCATTGTCCTGGCAGTAGGTGTTATTGTTTCCTTTCTTGGTCTGTTCTATTTCATCGCCCCCCCGCAGCATAGGCACGCCCTGGGAGAAAAGCAGGGTAGCCAGAAAATTTCGCTGCTGGCGGGCCCGCAGGGCCAGTACATCCTTATTATCAGTCGGACCCTCCACACCGCAGTTCCAGCTGAGGTTCATATCGGCGCCATCCCTATTCCCTTCGCTGTTGGCCTCATTATGTTTCTGGTTGTAGCTGACCAGGTCATGGAGGGTAAAACCGTCATGGGCGGTGACGAAATTGATGCTGGCGTACGGCCTTCGTCCGGTGGTCGAGTAAAGATCGCTGCTTCCGGTCAGACGATAGGCCATCTGGCCGAGCTGCCCCTTATCTCCCTTCCAGAAGCTCCTTACGGTATCGCGGTACTTGCCGTTCCACTCGGTCCAGAGTACCGGAAAGTTCCCGACCTGGTATCCCCCCTCTCCGATATCCCACGGCTCGGCAATCAGCTTAACCTGAGAGAGCACCGGATCCTGGTGAATAATATCGAAAAAGGCACCGAGACGATCAACGGCATGAAGCTCTCTGGCCAGGGCTGAGGCCAGATCAAAGCGGAATCCATCGACATGCATGGTGGTCACCCAGTAGCGCAGACTGTCCATGATGAGCTGGAGCGTGCGCGGATGCATCATATTGAGGGTGTTGCCGGTGCCGGTATAGTCCATGTAATAGCGCTGATCATCCTTGACCAGGCGATAATAAGAAGGATTGTCAATACCACGCAGGCAGAGTGTCGGTCCCATATGGTTTCCCTCTCCCGTATGATTATAGACCACATCCAGAATGACCTCAATACCCTCCCGATGCAGGGTTTTGACCATGGTTTTAAAATCAGCCACCTGCTGCCCCTTGTCTCCCCTGTGGCTATACTCGGCATGGGGAGCGAAGAAATTAGCTGAATTATATCCCCAGAAATTGGATAGATTCTTCTCCACGAGATGCCGGTCGTGGATAAACTGGTGCACCGGCATCAGCTCAACGGCCGTAATACCCAGGGAAAGAAAGTAATCAATGGCTTCAGGGCTGGCCAGACCGGCGTACGTGCCCCGCAGTTCCTGAGGTATCCTCGGGTTGAGCTTCGAGAATCCCTTGATATGCACCTCATAGATAACGGTCCTGTCCCAGGGAATATAAGGGGGGGTATCATCTCCCCAGCTGAAGGCCTCATCTACAACTACACACTTGGCCTGGTAGGGAGCGCTGTCCCGGTCATCTTTGGACAGGTCCGCCTCGGAGTGTCCGACTGCATAGCCAAATAGTGTATCATGCCAGGTCAGAACCCCACTGACGGCTCTGGCGTACGGATCACGGAGGAGCTTGGCCGGATTGAAGCGCAGGCCCTCTCCGGGCTGATAGGGGCCGTGTACCCTGTAGCCATAGAACTGGCCGGGACGCACCTCCGGAAGGTAGACATGCCAGACCTGATCAGTCTGTTGTTGTACCGGAAGGCGAATTTCACGGCTTCCATTCGGACCGCTGAAAAGGCACAGTTCTACAGCCTCAGCGTTCTCTGAAAAGAGAGCAAAGTTAACACCTGAGCCATCCCATGTTGCTCCCAGGGGATATGGCGTCCCCTGCCATATCTTCATGTCATCCTCCATGTTCCGGTTTCAGCTTTCAGCGTTCTGTGTTCAGGTTCTGTTTTTTCATGCTGATACCTGAAACCTTTTCTATGCTGACACCTTACAGAGGTAGTTCGTATAAATCTCTCTTTTTCATTGCATGCAGATAACTCAATCTGAATGATTTTGGGCTGAATGGCTTTGGAAAATGAGAAAATCAGCCTCCCGATCCTCATCAATCCAGTCTCAGTTTGGGGAAGCGTAAGACTAACCGGAAAAATCCGTCTTATATACACCTTATATATACTATATAATACCGCTTCTTTACATGGGATTCATTGAGCACCTGAAAACTTTTCCAACCAAAACAGCTTTCAGTCGGTGATTTTTCTTTTTGACTATAACCAACACCATTATCAAGTGAAGGTAAAAGAGGAGGGAACATATGTCGAACATTGAATCAATAGCCTCATTAAAAGAGGAAAACATGCGGCTTACGGAAGATTTACGTCTATGCCTGGGTGAAAAGGCTGATCTTCAGGCCATGGTTCGAAAGCTCGAGCAGGAAAGACGCGCTTTAAAGGAAGAGATCCAAAGGCTCAAATTTAGTCAGGGCAGTGATAAAGCAGCTCAAGAGTTTCAACTCGGAGCCCACTTTCCCGATAATTTGCTGTCACACACCAAAAGGAATCACGGCTAATAATCACACGAAAAGAGAGGTATCATGGAGCCATCAGGCCGGAGACCATAACCGCAGGCTGATGGCCCTTTTTCGCCCCAAACCATGCCCCCCTGAAGGATGGCACCGCCCTCCGACATGCCGAGTTGGTGGCCCTTTTTCATCTCAGGCCTTGCCTCCTGCCTTGAGGCTGAAATAAGAACTTCGTCCTCTCTTTCATGCATGTCTGAAAAACTCTTTATCTCCTTATCGCCGCTTGAGAAATGATTCGGCCAACGCCTTCTTTTTAAAAGAGGAAAAGCTCAAGGGCCAGGACACCAAGGGAGGCAGCCAGAACAAGTGGTGTAATCATGAGGCCATAGTGCATGAACTCTTTGAAGGACAAATGGAAATCCTTGTTCTGGAGAATACTCATCCACATGATGCCGGCCAGTGCTCCCAGAGGAGTTATATTGGCACCCAGATTCGAGCCTATGGTGGTGGCCAGGACAGCGGCCAGGAGATTTTTCCCCGAAAGCCCCCGAATGATGGAAACAAAAGCAACGGTCATGGGTATATTGTTCAGGAGGTTGGCCGAGAGGCTTGATGACAGTCCATAGAAGAGACCGGAGAGGATACTTGAATGGCCGCAGATATGGCGAAACAGAAGTCCTATCTCACCGGTTATGCCATAAACGTGCAGGGCCTCGACCGTAATAAACAGTGATAAGAGGAAGGGAACAACCGTCCAGGGCATCCTCCGCAGCGTTGAACCGACGGTGAAACCGTTTGGCTGTTGCATCCTTTGCCTCAGTAAAGCCACTGATGAATCCCGAACGAACAGAATGATAAACAGGGCGAGGGCAAAAGCGAAGGAAATGATCCACATCTCGAATCCCAGGTAAGGGGCCACGCTTAAAGCCACAATACATCCTCCAAGCAGGCAGAGGCCAAGAATGGCGCCGGGTTTATCGGTTATGGCCTTCTTGGGATTCACCCGGTTGGGTGCGGCGATGGGTCTGGCTATATCCTCTCTGAAGACAAGATAGAGCGAAACCACGCTGATCAGCCCGGCGGCCACGGTGGGTAGGAACATCCATTTAAAATATTTATCAAAGTGCAGCCCGAAAGCCGCGGCCAGCAGAATATTGGTTGGGTTGCCGATATAGAGCATCATGCTCCAGGTATTAGCCGCAAAGAATTCAGCTATTAAATATGGCTTCGGATCTACTCCGGCGCTCCTGGCAAAGTAATAGATAAAGGGAGTAAAGGTTAGAATGATAATATCATTTGAGGTGAACACGGTGAGTATTGAAACCGTAATATAGAGCGAGAAGAAGAGACGTTTACCGTCCGCTTTGGCAAATTTCAGGGCCAGACAGGCGCAATACTCAAAGAAGCCTGTTATATCAAGAAATATGCTCATGAAGACCATAGACAGGAATAAGACCAGAATCCCCAATGGATTGAAGCCATGCCCGCCGCTTAAGCCGTTGACGATCTGATGAGAGTTGAGGACTCCAAAGATCAGAATCAGAAGGGGGCCGAGGAGCGCACCGAGGAAGTAGCTTTCGAGCTTCAGATTGCGCCTGCCCAGCCTGATATACAGGTAAGGTCTCCTGAGTATCAGATACATGGTTAAAAGGCACGTACCTATGAATATACCGTAAACAGATATTTTTCCCGCCATCTTCTCACCATGACCGATGGGTACTGGCCAGAAAGGCCCTTTGTGAAAAGCCATTTCTCAAAAAAGCCATAGCCGGAGGATGTCCTTGATTTGAAAGGCCATCTCTCTCTCATGGCCATGTCCGGGATACCAGGATTGGGATTTTGACGCTCCATGATAAGGCAATATTTTTGAAATGACAACTGTTTTCTGTAATCAAATCTTTCCGGAAAAAGATACGATACATTGTTTATGAGAATTCCATCAGCTACCTATAGACTGCAGTTCTGTTCGGATTTCCAGTTCACGGATGCCGGGAAAATAGTTGGGTATTTATCTGAACTCGGCATTTCCGATATTTACGCATCACCCGTGTTTAAGGCACATAAGGGCAGTACGCATGGCTATGATGTTATTGATTTTAATCAGATTAATCCTGAACTGGGGGGAGCGGATAATTTTGAGAAGCTCATTACGGAAGCGAAACAACACGGCCTGGGCTGGCTCCAGGATATTGTCCCGAATCATATGGCCTATGACAGTGCGAATCAGCTGCTGATGGATGTTCTGGAACATGGGCGGGGATCTCCCTTTTTCGATTACTTTGATGTTGAATGGGACCATCCTTACGAGAGCATCAGGGGAAGGATTCTGGCTCCTTTCCTGGGGGAGTTTTACGGTACCTGCCTTGAACACGGTGAGATTACGCTCAGCTATGATAAGAACGGTCTGGCCGCCAATTACTATGACTGGAAACTGCCCTTAAAAATGGAGTCTTACCTGAAAGTTCTGACCAATAATCTGAACGAGCTGAAGACAACATTAAAGCCCAATCACACGGATTATATAAAGTTCCTCGGTGTTCTCTATATCCTGAAGAACCTGCCCACAGTCGGGGAGCAACACAAAGAGAGGCACGAGCAGGCTCAATTCGTCAGGGTCGAACTCTGGGGGCTGTACAGCAGCAATCAGGAAATCAAAAGATTCATCGATGAGAATATAAGAATCTTTAATGGTGAGAAGGGCCGGCCTGAGAGCTTTGACCTCCTTGACGATCTGCTCTCCGAACAATTGTTCCGGTTATCATTCTGGAAGGTAGCCACTGAGGAGGTCAACTACCGGCGGTTTTTCACCATAAATAATCTCATCTGCCTGAGAATGCAGGACGAGAATGTCTTCAATTATACTCATTCTCTGATTATGAAACTCATCAGGGAGGGCAAGATAACCGGATTGAGAGTAGATCACATTGATGGTCTCTATGATCCTACCAGTTACCTGAAGAAGCTGAGTGAAAGGACCGGTGAAATATACCTTGTGGTTGAGAAGATCCTGGACATGGATGAGGATCTTCCTCCCTTCTGGCCGGTCCAGGGGACATCCGGCTATGATTTCCTCGACTACCTGAATGAGATCTTCTGCGACCGGAAAAGCGAGCGGAAGATGAATAAGATCTACTCACGGTTTCTTGGCCATCGGATGCCTTATAAGGATCTGGCCAGTATCAAGAAGAAGCTCTTGATTGATAAGCATATGACCGGAGATGTTGACCGGCTGGCCCGACTTATGAAGAAAATTGCCGGCCGGGACAGGCATGGAAGTGATCTCACCCTTTACAGCCTCAAAAAAGCCCTTGAGGAATTTCTGGTGCTCTTTCCGATTTACCGGACCTATATCAGTGCCGAACTCTTCAGTCAGGCTGATCGTGCCTATATAAGTGAAACAGTTAAGAAGGCCATGGAGCAGCGTCCGGACCTCCTCTATGAGCTGAAATTCATTGAGAAATTTTTTCTCCCGGAATTCCGGGAGTATCTCTCTGAAGCAGAGCAAAGAGATTGGATTGACTTTGTCATGAGGTTTCAGCAACTTACCGGCCCACTGATGGCCAAGGGATTTGAAGATACAACGCTTTATATCTATAACAGGCTCATCTCATTGAATGACGTCGGGGGGAGGCCGGACCTGTTCGGGATTACGGTAGCCGATTTCCATAAATTCAATCAGAAGAGGGAAGGTACCTGGCCCCACGCCATGAACGCCTCCTCTACACATGATACCAAGAGAGGAGAGGATGCCAGGGCACGGATCAATATTCTCTCTGAAATACCTGACCAGTGGGAGGAAAATCTGAAAATATGGAGTAAAGCCAACCAGAGGAAAAAGAGACTGGCCCAGGGAAAGGCAGTTCCCGACAGGAATGACGAATACCTTTTCTACCAGGCCCTGACAGGTTCTTTTCCCTTTGAGGAGGATCAATATGATAGTTTCATCGAAAGGTTGAAAGAATACATGATCAAGGCCGTAAAAGAGGCTAAGGTGCATACGACCTGGATCAAGCCGGATACCGTTTATGAGGAAAAACTGATATCCTTTATCGATAAGGTAATGGTCAGGACAGAACAAAACCGGTTCTTGAAAGAGTTTTTACCCTTTCAAAAAAGGGTGGCTTATTATGGTCTCTTCAATTCCCTTAGCCAGACCCTCCTGAAAATAACCTCGCCTGGAGTACCGGATTTCTATAGAGGAACGGAATTATGGGATTTCAGCTTTGTCGATCCTGATAACCGGCGGCCCGTTGATTTTGAGCAAAGAAAATCCTTCCTGGCCGAGATCAGGGAGAGAGAAAAAAGGGATGTCTTTGACCTCATCCGCGAACTCTTATCGACCATGGAGGACGGCAGGATAAAGCTCTTCATCACTTACCGGGCCTTGCAGGCCAGAGCCAGACACCTTGAACTTTTTCAGGAGGGTGATTATATCCCTCTGAAAGTCGGTGGCAAATACAGGGAGCATATTATTGCCTTCCTGCGGGAGAGGGAGAATCTTTCGTCCATAACGGTGGTGCCCAGGTTTTTAACCTCACTGACCCCGGAGGATGAGCTTCCTTTGGGAGAGAAGATCTGGGAGGACACTCACCTTTTCATGACGGGCGAAATGAGGCTCTGGAAGGATATATTCACTGACAGGACCATTCAGGGAGAGGAAAGTATGCCTGTTGGCCTCCTATTTCAGGATCTGCCGGTGGCCATGCTTTTCAGCCTTTGATATTTCAATTCTCAGGTGAGGCAAGCTCTCGGGGTATTTTCTCTGGAGGAATTCCAATAATTTTTCCCGCACATGGCAGCGCAGGTTCCAGGCGGCCGGAGAATCTGAAGCGCTCATCAGGGCCCTCAGTTCCACTGTCTTTTCGGTCAGGTTCGTAACCTGGAGGTTCCATACCCTGCCATCCCATAAACCAGTATCCTTTAAGATCCGATTGAGCTCTTCACGCACCTCGTGAACAGGCACTCGATAGTCTGTATAGAGATAGACCGTCCCCAGAAGATCAGCCGAGATTCTGGTCCAGTTTTGAAACGGATTCTCGATAAAATAAGAGACCGGGACTATCAATCGCCGCAGGTCCCACAGCTTGACGACAACGTAGGTCAGGCTGATTTCTTCAATCCAGCCCCATTCGTTTTCTACAATGACTACATCATTTATCCTGATGGGCTGGCTTATGGCCACCTGGATGCCGACCAGGAGATTGGCAATACTCTTCTGAGCCGAAAAGCCGAGAATAACACCAATAACCCCGGCTGAAGCCAGGACACCGATACCGATACGCCGTATGGTGCGAAAATGGAGCAGCATGAAGGAAAGGGCCAGAATCAAAAGAAAGTATTTGATCATCCTGACTACGATGCCAACCTGTGTGTGAATTCGCCGGGCCCTGAGGTCTTCTTTGACCATGATGGCATACTTGCGCAGGATAGCATCCCGGAAGACATAAACAGTTCGGAGGGAGAGCCAAGTCAGAGAGAAGACGAATAAAAGATAAAATATATCCGCCAGTATGCCGACGATAGACTTGGGAAAATAGAGGAACGGTATGCCCATGGCGGTGAAAAGGACCGGCAGGATAAGCTTACCCGGATGCCGGAAATACCTGACAATATCCTGGAGCATTCGATTCTGTGTTCTATCAGCCCATATACTGACCAGTTTCCAGAGTAAATGATTACTGATAAATCCCAGAAGGGCCAGGAGAATCAGGATGCTGAATGGTGCAAGAAGGACATTATCAGCTTGAAGAGCCTGGAAGGCGTTCCCCAGTAATCTTGAGGCCATATATTTCCCTCTGGTAACATGGTGAAACATTCAGGCCGGCCAGCCGGCGCAAAGGACCATGAAAATTCTCCTCCTTTATGGGGCATTTTCAGGTGAAAGCCATGATCGATGATTGCCCTGTATGGCCATATCGGCTGTTTCCTGTCTCTTTGCGGCTGTCAATTTTTTTCTCCCTTTGCTGCAGGCCATGGCCGTTATATACAGCACCTGCCGGAAGAAAGATGAAGCGTATCCGCCAATACTACCTTTAATCCGGAAGATCCGATAGATTAGTTTGAATTGAGAACATTTTTCCAAAGAAAGGAACTGATCCATGAACATACATCCGTTTTCACAACCAATAATATCGTTAATAGCAGGTATCCTGATTCTGGTGAGACCATCTCTCCTGCAGTATATTGTGGCTATTTACCTTATTGTTTTTGGGATTTTGGGACTCCTGAGATAATCAGGACATGTGCAGGCTGGAAAGGCAGGGAGGCGAGGGTAGGGTAAGGGAAGGGCTTTAGGGGGGCTGGTTATTTGCCTTGAATTTATCTGCCTCTCTGAGGTGGAAATGGGCTGCTTTCTGGTTACCTTTCAGGGAGAAATGAGTAGCAAAACACTGGTGAGCCTCTTTGAGCCGGCCCTTCTGCTGGTAAACCAGGCCGAGCATAAAGTAAGTTTCCGGGAAATCCGGATATAATTCCCTGGATTGCTTGAGATTGGCTATGGCCTCTTCCAGCCGGTTCATCTCCTTGAGTGCCCTGCCCAGATAATGAAAAGCTAAAAAGTCGGCAGGATCGATTTTTATGGCCTGCGAAAGATTGGTGACCGCTTCCTGATACCGGCCATGGCGAAAAAGGGAGTATCCCAGATCCCTCAACACATCGGTATCATTGGGATCCTGGGCCAGGCCCTTTTTAAAAAAATCCATGGATTCCTCTGCTTTCCCTGTCCTGTCCAGGGTTAAAGCCAGGCCGTAGAGAATATCCGGATTGTTGGGATTGTCTTGATAATTTCTCTTCAGATCCTGCAGATAGTCCTGGAGATGTTCGGTTTCAATCCGGTTCCAGATCTGAAATCTCCGGAAATTGCGTGAAGGCTCAAGGGAAGGGGAAGAAGGGTAATTTCGCCCATGAAGTTGCTCCAGATGGTAAATCCGGTTGCTGGTAGGCGGGTGGGTGGAAAGATAGGCAGGAGGAACGATAGTGATCCGCTCCAGCCTGTGGAGCTTCTCCATGAACTGGATAGCTCCTCCACCTTGATATCCTGCCCTGGTGAGATACCGGAATCCTGTTTCATCTGCTTCATCTTCAAATTCCCGGCTGTATTTCAGAAAAAAGGTCTGGTTTGCTCCTATACTGAAGGCCTGTATGGCCGTCTGAAGCTCGCTGTCTCTGGCCAGAAGTATACCCGCTATCATGGCCGCCATAGTGGCTATATCCACCTTGGATTTTTTGCTGAGCAGTCTTCGAAAATGGGCCCTGGTTACATGGGCTGTTTCATGACAAAGAACAAAAGCCAGTTCATCCTCTGTCCTTACTGCATTGAGAAGGCGATCGGTAAGAAAAATATAGCCGTTCGGCAGGGCGAAAGCATTCAACTGGTCGGATCGAATCACAAAATAACGGAATTCAAAGCCATTCGATCTGACCTGCTTCAGGATCTTTTTTCCCATGCGGTCAACATAAGCCTGGACTAACTGACTTTCAGTAAATTCAAGCTGAGGCTTGAGCTTTTCAAAAATCTCCCTGCCCAGTTCAACCTCAGGAGGCACAGAAGATGGGGAGGCCGAATCAAGGCGACTCCCGTTAACCTGAGGGGGAATTGAGCAGCAGGGGAGAGACAAAAGAAAAACAAAGAGGAGGAACAGCCGGGCAGGGTATTTCCAAGCCTCAGTGAAGGATGTTCTCAGAAATTTCATGGAGCACTTCCTTATTTTTCTCGGATCATAACCCTTTCGGCACCACTCCTAAGGCACCACGGGTAGCTGATCCATGCAGGTGATTACTTCATCGGATACTTTTCTTGAGAGGATGTATCTTCCTCTTCTTCTATTCTATTACATCTCAAGTCAAAAGGGAAACGGCAAAAGGATAAGTCAGGGCAGGCCTTGTCAAGGTATTACTAAATCCAGCGGTTGATTATGGATCTAAAGCCGCCCGAGGTTTTAACGATAAGGAGAGGTTTAGGAGATTTACGGGCTACTATCTCGGGTATGGAATCCCTGACCACTCGAGAAATCCTCGGCTGACGGGTGTAGCCAAGCACAATGAGGTCATAATCAGCCGCTTCCCGGAGAATAGCTTCGGTAATGTCAGGGGCTTTCACTGTTTTGGTCTGAATCCGCTCTCGAGAAAGTCGCAGGCGGTCTCGATGCTCATCTATAAAATGGTCTATATCAAAATGCCTTTTACCGTGGGAGACGGCCAGGGCCAAGATATGCCCTCCGTCCTTTTCAGCAAGAATACTGGATATCTCCAAAGCGAAAGCGCCATTCGGGCCACCGGCCAGGGGTACGAGAATATTCTTGAATTTCCGATGTCCCATATCCTTCAGGAGAATGACGTCGCAGGGTGATCTTTCAATAATCGGATCAATGGTGCTGCCCAGGCTGAATCCGTAAGATCTTTTCGGTTGACCATGCCAGCCCATGATCAGCAGGTCTGCCTTCTTTTCCTTTACGGCACTCACAATACCGCGGGCAATACTTCGGCAATAACGTACCGTGGTGCTGATTGGAAATAAGGGGGCCAGGTAGAGCATGGCTTCAACAATGGCCTCTTTCCCTTCCAGCATGTACTTTTCCGCATCGGTTAAGGGCACCTGGTCGGGAACCGGTACCATATGGAGGAGTTCGACACTGGCCTCTTTGGCGCCGGACAGTACATAGGTGGTACGCACCATCTCAAGAGCATTTTTGGGATTGGCCACCGGAACCATGATCCGGTACTCCTTTCCCTCCTCAGCCTTCTCTTCCTCCAGAACCAGGATTTCGTCTTCAGTAGCTACCGCCCGGGATTTTGAATAGAAATGGTATATCCCAAAACCGCTCAAAACCCAGACCGGCGCCACGATCCAGGCTATCAGACTCATATGGATCAGCCACACGGCCAGGAGCGCCTGGCAGATAATGGCGATCACCGGGAATAAGGGAAAGAGCGGCATGATGAAACCATAGGTCAGCTCGTCGGCCATATCCCAACGTACCTTAATAACACAGATATTCACCAGGAAGAACAGGAGGAGAAACATGATGCTGGCGCTTGAAGCCACATCCATGGTCGGGAGAATGGTGGCTACTATGAGAATTATTCCACCAGTAAAGAGCAGGGCTACCCAGGGTGTTTTCCGCTTCCGGGATATTTTGGAGAAAAAGGTCGGCAGCATATGATCCCGGCCGAGGGCATACGAGGCTCTTGTGGCTGAATAGATGGTTGCGTTCAGGGCTGAGGTGGAGGCAAAGATGACAGCCAGGGTCAAGAGAAAATTTCCCATGGGCATCAACCGCGAAATGGCCTCTCCAAAAGCCCTCTCCCTGAATTGGCCGATCCACTGCCAGGGAGCGCCAACCACACCCGGTGATCCCACCTGCACAGCCACCATGGTCGCAAAAGCAATGGATACATAGGTGAGCGTGACCGCGTAAACCGAATACAGCATGGCCTTCGGCAGGGTAACCCGCGGATCTATGGCCTCATCACCTGTCTGGGCAATAACCTCATATCCCTCAAAAGCTACATAGGTGAAACCCATGGTAATCAGGAGCTTCGACCAGCCATAGGGAAGGAAGGGATTGAAATTCTGAAGGCGTGAGGGGTCTTTGACAGCTATGACTATGCCTACAACCCCGATAAAAGCCAGAAAGAGAGTTTGCCCGAGGGTGAAGAAGGCCCCGATTTTGCCGGTCTCGGAAGCCCCTTTATAGTTGGTGCGGATGAAAAAGCAGGCCACGATCACGGCTACGATCTTTTCGATAACCGGAATCGATAACGGTACCCAGGTGAGGAGCCGTAATCCCTCGAAATAACGCACCGTATAGATGGCGAAGGTAACAGCGTATAAACTTCCGGCTACACTTGAGGCAAACCACTCCATCCAGCCGGCAATGAAACTTGTTCCGCGACCGAAGCCCAGGCGGGCATAATTATAAGCGCCTCCGGCCCGGGGAATGGCCGAACTCAATTCCGCGTAGGACATAGCGGTAAATATAGCCAGCAGGCCATTCAGGGCAAAAGTAAGGACCGCGCCTCCCGGCCCGGCCACAAAGATTGCATTACCTACGCCAAGGAAAACTCCTGCTCCGATCATCATTCCCATACCCATCATGGTAATGGGAAAGAGGGAAAGCTCCCGGGAGAGTTCGGTAGAGACTGGATTACTCCCTGCCATCTTTCATATCCTTTACAATCTCTCGAATGGAAGCCAGTTTTTTCCTGCCTATACGCCTGATCATTGATCGGCTCCACAGGACAAGGTAGGTAATAACAACCAAAGAGACAGCGACTATGGCCCATCCCAGCAGGCTGTCCATGTCCATGCACATCTCCTCTTCTTCATCTTAGCTCTTTCTAGGATACATACTGAGAGAAATTAATAATAATAAGGCCAACAGTATATATCAGGGAAGAGAAAGGGTCAAGATCGGTATCGCTTGAGCCTCCGTGATGTTAATCGATATCATTATATATATCGGCATAACTTACAGGATAGACAATATTCTTGCCGTATGAATGTTTCATTAAAAATAGAAGGTGATGCCTCCGGATAAGATGTTTTCAGCGGAATCCGTTACAGCTACATCAACCTCAAAAAGGAATTCCGTCTTCCTGGCCATGGGAATGGCTACACCAAGGGCCAGGTAAAGGGGAACCTCAATCTCCGTTTCCCCATCCTCACCCTCATCATGATTATTGAGCTCAAAATCAGCATCAAGAGCGGTATAGAAGCTGAAGGTTGGAAATCGATTTGAAAGGGTCAGTACAGCATCAAAACCCATATCGGATGTGCTGTGAACGCCTGCCGCAAAGGAAAGGCCGGGTGTTCGGTTCTTATCCGGGATGAGGACAAATTCCACATCAGCCCCAAGATAGGTATCGGAATTGAACCCAATTTTCAAATCAAGATCAATACCAGGTACTAATCCCGCCCCCCCATGCAGAAAGAATGAAAATTCTGAGGCGGAAAGAACAAGACACGGCTCCAGGCCGAAAGCAAAATTTCCCGGCCGGAGGGTTGTGGCTGTTCCAAAAACTCCTCCCTCGGCTTTGACGGTAAGAACGCCTATCAGCAGAAGGAAATGAACCAGGATGATACTTCTCTTCATGGAAAGTCCCTCTCATTTTTTGGCTTCAGCGTTTCGGTAACAGGAATTTCATGGACGTAACTGTCTCATCATCTGCTCGTAATTCATATATCGCTCCTTTAGGAAGTAAACTTTGGAATCGTGGAACTATCACGTTAAGGCTCTTGATAGGCAACGCTATGAAGCTAAAGCAGGAATTCAATGAGAAGAGGGAGGGAAAACAGCCCCTCCCTTACCATACATGATTATCCATTGAACAGCGCTGCAGCCTTATGATAGATAGGCTGGCAGGAGAATAAACCACACCTTCCATGGGAAACACACATCCCATGAACAGGATCAGCCGAATAATCCGGTAATGCACCTTTTTAATTTTTCCTCCAATAGACGGATCTGTTTGTCATCGAGCCTGGTAACTACCATACAGATGTGTGATAAGGCAACGAGGAATAGAATACAATAAAATATATCCATGAAAATATCCCCCCATCCAAAGATGTATACCTTAAGAGATAGTTTGCTTCTTTACATGCAATTTGAATGCCTGAAGTCAAAATTCTTCGCCTGATAGTGGCCCTTCATGCCCATTCCCGTTCATTTTTCCTTTTCGTAACCCTTCCTGCTCTCTTTGACCTCTCGGTCTGCTGATCTTGACCGGATGTTCAATTGGCTGTGGATAACTTGTGGAAAAAATAATGAAAGGGCACGATAAACGACTCAAAAAAGAGGCTGGTCAGAGTTCCCTGCCCTAAAATAGTGCCGACCCTCCGTAATGATTTCAATAGGTTACCGTCTTGAAACAAAAGAGCTGAAACGAAAGGGAAGATAGGAGAAAGTTTTCCACAGGACATGGAATCATACGGATTATACAACACCCTGAGTAAAGTTTTAGCAACTCCAGACGTCTTATTCATATGAGAATATATTTTTGTTGGATTATTCCATATATACTTACATTATTTCCTGAGCATTAAATATGCATTATTGATTTACTGTAACAGATAAAGATTCTGTTGGCCTGAATAATCATGAGGGGTGAAAAAAACATGGATATTTTCCTTGTTCCGCTGATAATCATTGCCATCCTGCTCGTAATTATCACTTCTCATACCCTGACCAGAGTAATTCTGAGACAAAAGGCGGAGCACCACCTGAAAGAAAATCTAAGACAGGACAAGGATTATCAATATATTATCAGAAAGATAGCCTTCCCTTATGAATGTATATCACAGATCCATTTAACTACTGAAAAGATAATCCAGTTCCAGAATATTTTCGAACAGAAGCTGGCTGCGCTCAATGAAAGGGAAAGAAAATATATTATTCGAAATCTTCACCATGCCTCACCGAGAGAAAAACTGCATTATATTTTAAAACTCCATGCTCTGTGCACCGGAATTGGGGTCGTCATCTAAGCCGATATCATTCCTGAGCCGTCTTGTTTCTTTTTTAACCCGGTCTGTCCTGAATTTGCTCACTTGCCCCGGTAAGGAATGTCTGTTTATTTCATTCAGGTGAGCTTCCTGCCATGTGCCTGTTTATCCGGTTCTTCGTATTTCCCTCTTGATTTGGTTTTCTTTTCGACCTATGATAGCAGGAAGACAAATTCAGGCAAAGCTTGAGAGGTGCCCATGCCCTATGAGAATACATTGTTTTCACGGAGAGATTTTCTTCGGCGTTCATCCGCTCTTTTGACCTCTCTCGGCGCCATCACCGTCGGCTGTCGTGCCCAAAACAGTCCTTCGGATGGGAAGAGTCCTCATATCCCTTCCCCGGATGATGATAAACATGCTCAAAGCCTCGCCAGACAAGAGATTGCTGAGATCAATCCATGGTCATGGTGGCGTGAAGGCGGTTATATAATCCACGAGACGGTAGATACCGGACGGATCTCAGAAGGAATTATCCGGGCGCGCGTGGATGGCTCATGGCAGGAATTCAGGGTCATTGAGCTGCCTGAACGATTCCTGAACTGGAGCTTGAGGATGCGAAAGGAGCGTTTAGAGAGGATGATTCGGGCCGGAGGTATGGATCCGCGTGATCTTGCCGGTTCACATAATGCCTGTGTCGCCACCTATGGTGGACCACGACGGGATTCATCCGTATCCATCAATACTGCCTATAAAGGGATGGGATTTACCGTACGGACGGACAGGCTCGGCCAGGCCATAGAAAAGATTCATGGAGAGCGGCTTCGGATCGAACGTGAAACGAGAGGTGATCCGGCCGGGGAACTGTACGCCAAGGCACAGTTTCTTGCCCGTTTCTATAATCATGTCTCGAGCTTCGATCGTACCAAGCAAGTCTCGCTTGAACTTTTCACTTCACCGACCTTCCACACCCATACATTCCTCAACATGATGACCAATCCGATTACTTCAGCCTCTTTTCTGTCCTTTCCAACCTTTGAAATCAGGGCCGTAGCCCAGCTTCTCCATCCGAAGAATCCCAACCTTTCCAAAGGGGAGAAAGAGATGATTACTTACACCAATGCTATTCACGATTTCATCCATAGCGGGCCTGGTGAGCGAATAACCTGCATTTATCATATTATTGAGCTCTTTGACGACACTCCCAATGATCTGAGTAAGGGCAAGCGAATTGCCGCCACCCAAAGGCCAACGTCTTTTACCTGAAAATGCCCCATTGTGCCGGGGCTTGCCGGCATGAATGTTTCATGTGAAGGGAGAACTCCTTTACCTGAGGGTACTTCCTGCTTCAGCCTTTTCTCTTCTTCCGGAGACCTTCTCGGCCGAATCTCACCATGGCTGCCTCAA
Source organism: bacterium (assembly GCA_049472445.1). GTDB lineage: Bacteria > SZUA-182 > SZUA-182 > DTGQ01 > DTGQ01 > JBLIRT01. The sequence continues at coordinate 5,665 of JBLIRT010000036.1, read as the reverse complement.
AATCGGCAAATTTGGCGCCCTCCACCGTATTTTTATCCTTTTCCCACAGGGACTCTAACCTCATCAATGCCTCCTCCCCAGTCATCCCATCATCAAGGAGTCCGAGTTCTCTTGCTGCGGCTATGACGAATGCTCCCGGTACCGGCCTGGCCTTTTCCCAAATACCCCGCATTTCACGCAGGAATATATTGACGGTTACATCCCCCACGCCTTTGCCCAGGGCTTTCAGCTTTTCTTCCAAATCCCTCGGCCCGGAGGCAGCATCATGTAATCTATTCAGATCACTCTTATACTCGACTCTCAATCGCTCCGCTATCTCCAGCAGCTTGGTGGCTGTTTTATAATCATATCTGACATAACTTCCTCTATCAAGCACTGCCACCAGACCATCCCAGCCAGTCTCCAGTATCCTTTCAGGAGAGAGGATATGAGCGGATTCAAACTCCCTGTAGGTATGAATAGCAATTCTTTCGGTTATTCTGGCTCCGAAGAGAAGGGAAGCTAAAAACCACTTGAAAATCTCGTGGTTCGACCGTGATGAGAGATCTATACCCAGGGTTGATGAAAAACTCCCGCCAAATTGCCTGATGAATTCCTTGATCGATATGTGTTTCTGTACCGTACCCATGTTTTATCCTCCCCGCATGAGATCTCGAAATTTTTGCATTCAAGGTCTCCTTGGTGGTACAATATAAGTAGTCGCCAGTGCTTTGGCTTCCGTTTAATCCAGTTAATCGATTAAAGGCGATGAAAGGCTCTACCCCGAAGGTAGATAGGCGAAGCCTAAGGCACTGGCGGTTTTTGTCTGTTTTCTCCAGTCCCATCCCTTATCCATGTCAATTTCCCTTTCTCTTAAAAACCTCTCTTGCTCAATCTCTTCGGAAATATCCGAAAGAAGGTATTTCTCGTTTGGAGATAATTTTCCATGATCAAAAGATTAGGTTGATTTGAGGCTAAGTCCCGATTATAGAGGAGGACATGAAATATTGAAAGGGATTGGGGTGAGGGCATTTTCAGATGAAGTGGGCCAGGATGTAAGGCTCATTGAAGAGAAGAGGAGAGATAAGCGTGGCCGAGCGCGAAAAAGGGACTGTCAAATGGTTTAACAGGACAAAAGGTTATGGTTTTATCACCGGGGATAATGGTCGGGAAATCTTTGTACACAAAAAGGCCATCCGCGGCCCCCTCCTGTTAAAAGATGGCGATCGGGTGGAGTTCATCGTCATCGATGGACCAAAAGGCACCCATGCAGATGATGTAATTGTTTTATATTGATCAATTTTTTCAATTTTTCTTTTGAACACCAGTTCAAAATCTCCTTCCATGTTTCCTTCTGTTTATACCTAATTTGTTCTTCTTATAATTTTTTTCAATAATATATTGCCAAAAAATAATCATATGGTATAATAGCACTCCTAAATCTTAAAAAGGAGTAATGAAATGGTCATAGATAAAGCAAACATACTGGTAGTAGATGATGATGATGAAGTGAGGGGGTTTTTGGTAGAACTGCTGGTAAGGGATGGTTACCGGGTATCTGCTGCTGCTAATATCAGTGAAGCTATCTCGAAGTTGAAGGGTGATATATTTGATGTCGTTTTGTTAGATCTTAAGCTGCCTGATGTCGGCGGTACCGAGGGAATCACCCAAGTCAAGGATGTGTCTCCTCATTCCAAGATCATCATTGTTACGGCCTTTCCATCTGTAGATACCGCAACGGTGGCCATGAAGAGCGGGGCCATCGATTATCTGAAAAAGCCTTTCCAGAATGAAGAACTGCTCGCTCTCATCGAAAATAACGTTAACCTGGAAGCCAGGCAGGAAATTCTGCCCGCCCTGGGGGAAAAGATCCGGTTCATCAGAAAGGAAAAGGGTATAAGAATCAAGCAGCTCAGTACCCGTTCAGGCCTGACTGAGAGCTCCATTTCCATGATTGAGAACGGGAAGATATCTCCTTCCGTGACCACCTTAAGTAAGATTGCCATGGCCCTGGGTGTGCACCCGGTAGAGCTTTTCGAGATTGAAAAGCATAAGCAATGGACAATTACCCAAAAGGGAGCACGGGAGATTATCCAGTTTCCGGATACGGATAGCGGCCTGGAATATCTTATGAAGGACAGGAAGGATAATAATGAAATCTTTATCTCGCACTTGGGGCCGGAACAAAAATCCTTTGACAATCCTGTCAGTCATAAGGGATACAAATTAGGTTATGTTCTCAAGGGAACCATCGAGATAGAACTGGAAGCTGAGAAAGTGCAGCTTAGTGAGGGGGACAGCATTTTCTTTGAGGCTGCTATTCCGCATATATGGAAGAGTATGGAAGGCCGAAAATCCAGCACCCTCTGGATAGTTGAAAGGGACCGCTCATAATCCCGAAACTTTTCATATGAAAGGGAGAGAGAGTGTGAGGTTTACATGTTCCTCTGTGCCGAATGGCCAGCCTGAATGTTACACCTGAAGAAATGATTCAGCTAATCCAAGTGTCTGTCATATGACAGGACAAGAGCCATATACACGAGTACAAACGGGTTATAAGGCTCTTTTCCCCTGCGCTCTATTCCTTCATAAGGCGGCGTATTGTTCATCCTTATCCTGTCCTTACCTATGACAACCCAGGCAGTTCCCCGGCAGAAAGCCTCAACTCTGCCCGTTTCAATCATCCTGTCCAGAAGGCCGGGCTTGATATAATTGTATTTGTTGTTACGGAATTTTACTCTGATAAGCATGAGCGACTCCTTACATACATTATAATCACCAGAAGAGGGTATAGGCAAGGTGTTTTCTGTTCTGCTCCCGGGTTTTGGCCTGCCGGGTCTCTTAAGGTTGGCCATCAGGAACGGGGGATAGAAAGCAGGATGCTTTTCAGCCTTAGGTGTATTGAATTATTGATGCTTCGGCATTTCACGCCTTGAGAGGAATCCTTTTGAAGAATTGCCTCAGACCAGGTTATCAGCCAAAGAAAAATTGATCTCTTCCATTATCCTGGCCGACGCACAGGTAGAGGATTTAAGTCCCCAGGGTGATTGAAACAGCCAGATCTTCAATTCATGGGCAGGGAGAGGGCGACTTATAAAGTATCCCTGGCCCTGGTTACAGCCCAGCTTGGCCAGGTGGCCATAGGTTCCTTTTGTTTCGATTCCTTCAGCCACTACAGAGAGGCCGAGGTTATGTCCCAGATCAATGGCCGCGCTGACAATGAGTGCATCATTGGCATTTGTTTCCATGCTCATGATGAATGATTTATCAATTTTAAGCTCCTTTACCGGCAGTTGTTTGATATAGGCCAAAGAGGAATGACCAGTGCCGAAGTCATCAATAGACAGAAGTACTCCCATGGAGTTAAGGCAGTTTAAGACAACAAGGGATCGTTCTAAATTGGCCATGGCCGTGCTTTCGGTAATCTCAAGAGTTAATACATTCGGTTTGATTTTCCATTTAGCCAGAAGTTCGGCCACAAGATCTGCGAATTGTTCATCCTGAAGATTACGTGCTGAAAGATTGACGGACATAGCAAGGTTTATGCCTTCCGCCTGCCAGGTGCTGCACTGACGTAAGGCATTTTCCAGGACCCATCGGGTAAGAGGATTAATCAGCTCAGTCTGTTCAGCCAGGGGTATAAACTGGTCAGGAGGCATGAATCCATAGTAGGGATGTATCCACCGGATGAAGGCCTCTACACTGGTAATGCAGTTGGTTTTAAGGTTTATCTTGGGCTGATAGTGCAGGAGCAACTGATCGGTATCTATGGCTCGACGAAGCTCGCTGAGCATGGCCAGACGACGATGATCGTATTTGTCATCTCTGGAGTTATACATACAATATCCCTGTCCTTTGCTTTTCGCTGTATACATGGCTACATCAGCTCTTCTCAGCAAAAGACTGACATCATCTCCATGATCTGGATAGAGAGATAAGCCGATGCTCGTGCTTATTTCGAGAGATAAACCCTCCAGCGTAAATGGCTGCTTGAGTATTTCCAGTATCTTTTTAACAACCTGAGTTGCCTCGCCGGCACCTGTTCTTTCCAAAAGAATAGCGAACTCGTCACCGCCTAATCGGGATAGCAGGTCAGATTTTTTCAGCACATTATTGAGCTTTTCAGCGATCTGCTGCAGGAGGATATCTCCACTGTGATGGCCGAGAGTATCATTGATTTCCTTGAAACGATTAAGATCCATCAGGAGAAGAGCAAAGGGGGTCTTATCAGCTTGTGCGGTCTTGATGGCTTCCTGAATTTTATCCTTGAGCATGGTTCGATTGGGAAGCCCGGTTAAGTCATCATGCATAGCCTGATATTTCAGTGAAGCAGCCTGGGTTTTAGTCTCCACATAGGCTCTTTCAAGGCGTTTGCGGTTGATCATGTTATGAATGGCAAGAGCGGCTGTGTTGGCGATGTAGGTAAGTGTCTCCAGATCGGAATCTGTAAAGGATACATTATTATGCTTTTGGGTAACATTAATCACTCCCAGCGGCTGATCAAGCGAAGTTAATCCGGCTAAAAGAAGGGGGATGCTGATAAAAGATTGAGCATCTATATCAATTGTATCATCAATATAGGGAATTTCATGAACTGTTTTGGCCAGAATCGCCTTTTTCCTCCCGAATACGGTGCCGGATATCCGTTCGCCAATCGGTATACTGGTTGAGTTTACTATTTCTTCCGGAATGCCCTTTGAGGCCTTTATCCTGAGCTTGCCATCCTCATAGAGCATGATGGATATTCGTCGGCACTTGAGCATTTTCTCGATTCGAGAGACAATATAGTCAAGGGTTTGCTGAAAATCTTCGATTCCGTTTAATACATTGGAAAATTCGTAGAACTCTCTGATTATTTTGTCCTGGGCAGAGATAGTCTTCTGCATTCGAAACCTTTGGAGAAGATGCCGTATGTTTAAAACAAAGTCATGCTCATTCTCTATGGGTTTCGTAAGATATTTATCCAGAAGGTTTTCATTCATGGCTAAAATGGCAGACTCAAGACCTCCATAGCCTGTAAGAAGAACCCTGATACTCTGAGGAGAAATATGCTTGACCCGGGAGAAGAACTCTGTGCCTTTCATATGGGGCATTTTCTGATCACTTAAAACCAGGGCTACTGTCTCCCCCTCTTCTGTGATTTCCTTTAGCCTATCTAAGGCTCTTAAGGGATTGTCGAAAAAAAGAAACCGGTACCGGACCCGGCCATCTTCTTTCTCATTCACCTTCTCAGGAAGAAAAAACTCCATCGATTTTAAAAAATTCTGATCACTATCGACACAGATGACCATGTGCTCCAAAGGAATTGTAGAAAGAGATCCAAAACTCTGATCCCCTATAGTAGCATCAATGACGTCCATCTTCCTTCTCCCTCGAGTCGTTATGGTAAACCGTAATCAACGCCTTGATCCATTTTATCTCAGGACCCCTTGGCTGCACAGTTGCCGGTTCTCGAGAGGTATATTCAGAATCACTTTTCCCTTTATCACCGATAATGAATGCTCGAACAGACCTCCCATTCCCTAAAGGAGCAGTTGTCAATATGGTTTAATGAAATATGTACCCTCCTTATGGAATTTTTTTAAATTTTTTCTCCACTGATGGCAAAAAAAGGGGAGGGACAGGGACATTTCCCGAAAGGGCTAATAGTTTTTAGTGCATTCTAGAAACCCTGGTCCTCTGGACC
>JBLIRT010000035.1:0-21940 GCA_049472445.1 bacterium | reverse complement strand
GTTGGTCCCCAGGCAAAAACGATTTGTTCCGATTCAAGATCAATTATAAAGATAGTACTCAGATTCCGAACGGATATTAAGATATTCCCTTTCTTAAAAAGATTTCCCGATTTCCGGGCGAGGCCGCCATCAAATACCTGGATTGAATTTGTATGCAAAAGATCAATAGGTGCTTTTTCATCCAAATTATTAATGACTGGTAACAAAAAAGAGTAATTCGATTTATGAATTATTTCCAATAGAGAAAAGATAGCCTTTTCTTCTCCTGCAGAATCAAGGATGGCAATGTAATCATTGATAACAGGCACGTTTTCATTAAGTTTTGGATGTTTTTCTATTTTTTGAATGAGGACATATAAATCTCCACTCGGGTCTATCCAGACATCATGGTGAGCTGCTTCGGAATAAACCCATAAGAGTTGAGAATTCTTATCCAACTTTATCAAGCCGAGGCTTTCATAAACGGCCAACAAATCGAGATTAGGATACACCTTTGCAATTCGCCAACCGTCTATTGGTGTAGTAATCTTTTTAGCGATTTTGGACCAGATTTTGGTTCGTGATAGATCCCATGAATGGAGAACATTTCCTGCCATATCAATTAAATATGCCTCATCTGCATGTGAAGAGGTATAGAGATTGAGACCTGAATAAGTATTTTGAGCTTCATTGATGACCACATTCTGTCCAGACCCATGAGTTCCCTCCGTGCCTACGCTCACATATGGCAAGGAACGAATAGCATTGAATGATGAAGTAGTTCGTACTGTCTTTTTACCAATTTTAGAGAAGCGGTGGGGATAAAAGGAGGAAAAGATCCAGAGAGACAATACTACTACTACAATAAAAACTAAAAAAAATATTGCGCAAGGTTTCATGAATTTATTCATTACTTTGAATCTCCTTACCCAGCTTTTCATGCTTTATATTCAAGCCGCATTTCAATCGCCTTCACCCGCTTTCATATCCCCCATGTCACAAGCAACTTCACAAAGGAGTAAAAGTGTTGAACCTCATTATGGATAATGGTCCAACCCATGCACCCAAATGTCAGTACTAAGATAGGTATTGAAATCGTAATATCTCCTGGTCATGATGTTCATAATCTTTAAAGTATATCACAAGGGCGGTTTTTTTGAAAAGATGCAGGTGTTCGTGAATAATAGAATTTAGCGGATGGTTATGATAAAATAGCGCTTATCGCCATCAGCCCCAGGTTATGGGCTGCTTGTATTCCCTGCTGTTATCCAGGATGAGCATGAACGGGAGAGGATTTCCCCGGACATAAGGATTGAAGGTCATGACAGACTCTCAAAAGTATGATGTTATTGTAGTCGGCGGAGGCCATGCCGGATGTGAGGCTGCCCTGGCCAGTGCCCGCATGGGATGCCGGACGCTCCTTCTCACCATGAACCTTGACAGTATAGCCAATATGCCATGCAGTCCGTCAATCGGAGGATTGGGCAAGGGACATCTGGTGAGGGAAATTGATGCTCTCGGCGGCGAGATGGGCAAAATCGCTGATAAGACCGCCATTCAATTCAAGATATTAAATACGAGTAAAGGGCCTGCTGTTCAGGGCTCAAGAAGCCAGAACGACAAGCTGCGCTACCATGCGGCTATGAAAGAAGTCCTGGAAAAGACGGTTAATCTTTATATTTATCAGGGCATGGTTGAAGAGCTCCTTATTGATAAAGGCAAAATTTTCGGTGTGCGGACACGGATACGGGGGGAGATTTTGGGAGATGCCGTCATTCTGGCCACAGGTACCTTTCTGCATGGCCTGGTTCACGTCGGTGACCAGCACATTTCAGCAGGACGGGCAGGTGAGCTTTCAGCCGATGGCTTAGCTGAAAATTTACAGAAGATCGGATTTCACATCGGCCGTTTAAAGACCGGGACTCCTCCTCGTCTTCGTCGATCAACTCTTGACTTTTCGGCCATGCGCCTGCAGGTCGGTGATGAATCACCCCGGCTGTTTTCCTTTACCTCCAGGCGGCTGGAATTCCCTCAATTTCCCTGCTACATTACTCAGACCAATGGCCGGACTCATGAGATAATTCAGAAGAATATTCATTTATCTCCCCTGTATAATGGGACCATAAACGGCATATCCGCCCGCTACTGCCCCTCCCTGGAAGATAAGGTCATGAAGTACCCTGATCGGGAAAACCATCAGATCATTATTGAACCTGAAGGGTTGGACACAGAGGAGATTTATGCAAGTGGCCTGGGCAACAGCCTGCCTTATGAATTGCAGGTGGCCATTGTTCATTCGGTAAGAGGCCTGGAGATGGCGGAGATCATGAGGCCGGCTTACGCCATTGAATATGACTTTGTTTTTCCTACCCAACTGAAACCTACCCTGGAGACGAAATTGATTCACGGCCTCTATCTGGCCGGTCAGATTAACGGTACTTCGGGCTATGAGGAAGCAGCAGCTCAGGGGCTCTGGGCTGGAATCAATGCCGCCCTGGCCGTAAAAAAAGAAGGGGTGTTTATCTTAGACCGCTCAGAAGCCTATATGGGCGTCCTTGTCGATGATTTAATCACTCGAGGCACCCGGGAGCCATACCGTATGTTTACCTCGCGGGCGGAATACCGTTTACTCCTGAGGGAAGATAATGCGGATGTAAGACTGGGCGAAAGAGGCTACCAGGTAGGCCTGGTCAGCCCGGAACGGTACCGTGAGATCAAAATGAAGGACGGGGCCATCCGCGTAGGGTTAGAAAAGCTTTCCCAGATTAAGATAACACCGACCGGCGATGCAAACGAGATCCTGGCCGGGCTTCGTTCGGCCCCGCTTCAGAAAATGGTTTCGCTGGCGGAAATTTTACGGCGGCCTGGTATAACCATATCCGATCTTAAGCAGTTTAACGTGTTGAGATCATGTGTCGCCTTGCATGAGCTCGATCCTGAGGTCTTGAGGCAAATAGAGATTCAGGTAAAATATGAGGGTTACATCCAACGCCAGTTGCAGGATATCAAGCGCTTTCAGAACCTGGAGAGAATGAAAATCCCTGAAGGCTTTGATTACCGGAACCTTCAGGGATTATCCAACGAATTAAAGCAGAAGCTTATTCAGATCCGTCCGGTCTCCCTTGGCCAGGCTTCCCGCATTTCAGGGATTACGCCCGCAGCTCTTTCCGTTTTAATGATTCACCTGAAGGCCAAAGTGAAACCCTCTTCGGCCAAAGAGGAAAGACAATCCCTATTGCCCGGATAAGCTCTAGAGTGATACCAGCTTAACGGAGACCACATTCGGCAGCTCTTTAAATTTATCGAGCATGTCCTGATCAACGTGATTATCAATGTTCAGGATAGAGATAGCTCTTCCTCCCGGCTTTTCCCGGCCAAACTGCATGCCCGAAATATTGATGCCGGATTGTCCGAGGAGACCCCCTATGTCACCAATGACTCCCGGTTTATCAATATTTGAGAAAACAAGCATCTTTTCCGTCAACTGAACTTCCACAGGGAAGCCGTTGATTTCCACTATCCTTGCATTAGATTGGCCGAATAAGGTACCGGAGACCGTATTGACACCCTGATCTGTGGTCAGGGTCAGAGTGATCAAATTGGAAAAGTTTCCGGTAGCAGTCTCCCTGATTTCCTCGACATTTATTTCACGCTCTTTGGCCAGGATGGGAGCATTCACATAGTTTACCGTTTCCTGCAGGATGGGCTTCAATAACCCCATCAAGGCAGCAACGGTGATGGGGGAGACATTGTAATGTAAAACCTCACCCTGATAACTGATGGTGTATTTTTCCATCCGCCCGTCACTTATCTGTGAAAGAAGGCTGCCCATGCCCTCAGCTAAACTGACATAGGGTTTGATACTGGATAAGACTTCCTGGGGGATAGAAGGAGTATTCACTGCATTTCGAATAGTTCCGTTCCTTAAGTAGTCGATGATCTGTTCGGCTATAGCCAGGGCCACATTCTCCTGGGCCTCCTCTGTGGAAGCCCCCAGGTGAGGTGTACAGATAACATTTGGAAGCTCCAGTAAGGGATTCTGAGGTGATGGAGGCTCCGTATCGAAAACGTCTAAAGCGGCGCCGGCTACCTTACCGCTTTTCAGGGCTTCGGCCAGGGTCTGTTCATCCACCAGACCGCCGCGGGCACAATTGATGAGCCGTACCCCGTTTTTCATTTTGTTGATGCTTTCCTTGTTAATGATATTAGCGGTTTCAGTGTTTTTGGGCACGTGGAGAGTAATGAAATCAGATTTTTTGAAAACATCTTCCAGCGATCCTAACTCGACCTGCAGCTTCCGGGCAGCCTCTTCTGAAATATACGGATCATAGGCAATAACATTCATGAAGAGCCCCTTGGCTCTTTTCGCTACCTCTGTGCCGATCTTTCCCATACCGATGATACCCAAGGTTTTGTTGAGAATTTCCGTACCCATGAATTTTTTCTTTTCCCATGCTCCCTTTTTCATCGAGGCGGTGCCCTGGGGTATGTTTCTTACCAGAGATAAAAGGAGGGAAATGGTGTGCTCGGCCGTGGTGACCGTATTTCCTCCCGGCGTATTCATGACAATAATTCCTTTTTTGGATGCTGCCGAGACATCAATATTGTCCACACCGCTTCCAGCCCGTCCGATCACTTTTAAGTTCTTGGCCGCATCCAGAATCTGAGAGGTAACCTTGGTGGCACTTCGAACCACCAGCGCATCGTACGCTCCAATACAGGAAATTAATTCATCCGGACTCAGGCCGACTTTCACATCGACTTCGATTCCCTCTTCCTTCTGGAATATTTCTATCCCTTTCTCAGATAATTTATCACTAATGAGAACTTTCATATTTCCTCCTTTTTTCTGCTCTTGTTCCTTCCTGTATGCTCTTTATAATAGAAAAGTCATGTATCAGAATCAGTGACTTACAGGGGAGTTATCGAATTCACCGGATTACCTCTCATGATTGTATATACAGTTAGATCTGTATATACAACCCGTCCAGGTTATCAAAAATGTAATATAAAAATGGAAAAATGTCAAATATTCCCGCTTGCCATACAGGGCAATTATATCTCAAGGCAACGTATAATGGACATAGTCTCAGCAAATAATAAAATCTGTAAGAGTTTGCTTTGATAAACGAAGAGGATGCAGGAAGTTACCGAATTTATATGATAAGGAGGTTGAACTATGGAGAAAATCAGTATTGCCCGCCGTCGCCTGGAAAAGCAAAATCTGCCACTTCCGCTCTGCCAGAATTATGGGGATCATAATAACAGTCACGAGGAAAGAAATGACCGCAGCGACAGTACAACCGCTCCTGAACCTCCTGTGAATCTGAACTCTATTGATGTATCATCCCTGTCTATTGATTCACTCGTTATGGAGGAAGCCAAGTCGCCTCCGAGTGATAAAAGGCAATTCATTGTTGAAATCGTCTCTGGTCTGGAAAGGCCAACCAGAATGGTCATTTCAGTACAGCCCGTAGAATCTGAAGAAACCGAAGGAAATTTCCTCACCATCGATGAGGCGGCCAAGGCTCTGCGGGTTTCCAGGAACACTATATACCGGCAACTTCGATCAGGGCATCTGCAGGGGCAAAAGATCGGCCACCAATGGCGCGTCCTCTTAAAATCTATCAATATCGAAGAAGGCTGAAAGGAGGCATGGGGACATGTATTACGAGTACTGGGGAATGCAGAGAGCTCCTTTTGATAATGTGCCGGATCCCTCTCTTTACTGGAGTGAAAACAGTTCGGCTGAGGATGCTGTCTCTGAGACTCTCTTTGCCATTGAAGAGGGCAATGATTGCCTGGCCGTCATCACCGGGGATGTAGGGACCGGCAAGACTATGTGCTTGCGGGTTATTCTCAATGAGCTTGATCCGAAAAAATACCGGATTGCCTTTATTACCAATCCGGACCTTTCCTCGTTACAGCTCATGCGGGAGATTGTCGCTCAGTTGAAGAATGAGAAGAATGTCACCCGGTACAAGGATGAACTCATGGAGGAGTTTAACTCCATTTTATTTGAATGTGCCAACAAGGGCCAGAAGGTGGTCATCTTCATTGATGAAGCCAACGTCATGTCCCCCACCCAGTTGCATAGCCTGCGGCTGATGACGAATCTGCAGGATGATCAGCAGAATCTGATCATTTTTGTGCTGGCCGGACAAAGGGAGTTGGGAAAGCGTCTGGAGTCAAAGCCGCTGGAGAACCTGTACCAGAGGATCGGTGTATACTGCCGGATTCATGGAATGTCCGGGCCTGATGAGGTGCAGCGGTATCTTGCCCATCGGATCCAGAGCTGCGGCGGGTCACCCAATATCTTTACGAAAGAGGCCAGTGAGGCCATATGGAACTACTCCCACAGGGGAGTGCCGCGGCTGGTGAACAAGATTGCCAAGCTGTGCCTGAAAGCAGGGGAAACCAATCAGGCCAAGCAGATAGATGTAGACATGGTAAAGGCCATAGCCTCGATGTTTGAGCGGGAAAAGGGCTCCTTCTCAATGGATCTTCAGGAGGAAGATTTCTCTGAAGGAGAGGATAAAGAGCAAGTTGAAGCCAAAGAGTCAGATACCTCCCTGGGTATTCCGGACCTGCATGAACCGGCCTCACCAGACCTTCAGATAGCCGGGGAACCGGCTTTGCCGACTCCTCAGGTGCCGGGTGAGCCGCCTTTTCCAACTCATCAGATGCACAGAGAGTCAGTTCCAACCGGGCCACAGGCCCAGGGGAGACAAGCTCCGCAGCCTCCTCAGAAGATCCCGAGGGAGCCGGTATTAACGGCGCCGCAGATAAACTTTCAGCAGTCTCCGGTAAATCTTCGCCAGGAGGATCAATCTCAACTTCAGCAGGACGGTGAGATGGAGAGCCTTCTTCAGGGGCTTTCGGACCAGGTCCGGAACCAGTTGTATAGCATGGGAGATAAGCAATTGATGGATCTGGCCGGGAAGATGGCTGTTCAGCATATCCAGCAGACGCAGCAAAAATCGGCTGAGGATCCGGTCACGGTCTGGCACATGGTCAAGAGCCGCATTTTTACAGCCCTCAAATCCATGCAGGATCCAAACCGATACTATACAACCCAATCCTGAAACGTAAAAACCCAGGCCACGGTACCACACCCTTTTGCAGGATCCAAACCGGTAGTATACAACCCCATCATGAACATGCTTTCACCATCTCTGAACCATAATAAGTATGCAGCCGGTTAATTTTATAATCCTTCTGCCCCCCCGATCCTTCCCGTAAGCAAACCGTCTGAAACACAAAAAGGGAATTTCTCCTTGCACTTCAGGCGTCTTATTCACATATATTTTGTATATAAATAACGTAAAATTATTGCATTTATATTAGATCTTTGCTATTCTTGAAGCACACGAGATGGGAAGCACGATCTTCCCATGGAATCTCGCCTCGGATAACGATGAGACCGGCCATGTATTTTCAGTACTATGAATACCTAGAGGATATCAAATAGATTTATAAGGGGGAAACCGCTCATGGAATTCGAACGAAATTTAAGCAGGGTTCAGAAGACTATTTTCCGGACCATGCCCGATGGCACTACCAAGCAGATTAATCCGTTTACTGATATGGAAGTCTGGACCATTCCCGGCCGTAAAAACAAGCCCATCACTAACGCCAGGCCGAAAAACAGGGAGAAAATTCATCCGGACGGTCACAACGGCCGGGAGAATTACTGCAATTTCTGTGAAGCGAGATATGCCAATACTCCGCCGGAAAAGGGGCGCTTAATGCGGGAAAGCGGGAACTATACCATGCTGTCCAGGTTGAATCCGGACCGGGTATTCTCGGAGGCAGCGGAATTCCGGCGTATCCCCAATCTTTTTGAAATCGTGACTACGGATTACTGGAGGAAGAATTACCATTACCAGCTTCATGGCGCAAACAGGGAATGGAAAGAGCGTTACCTTTCCCACCCGAAGGGCCTTCAGCATGTTTTGAACATCGTTCATCTCAAGCTCAAACTATCCGGCCTTTCCGAGGATGACCTTGAAAAAAAGAGCCTGGATGAGAAGCTGGAATTAGCTACCGCCTTTTTCTGCGGAGGCCATGAGCTTATCGTGGCCCGGAAGCACTACACGGCTCGGGCTGAGTATACGGACGAGCTTTGTTCTTCTGGCGAATTGACCCAGGATGAGCATTTCCAGTATTTTAAGTTTACCATTGAGGCCATGAGGGATATCTATGCCCAGAATCGGTATGTGCGATACATCAGTGTCTTTCAGAACTGGCTTCGCGATGCCGGAGCATCCTTCGATCATCTGCATAAGCAATTGGTAGCCCTGGATGAATGGGGAACCTCGGTGGAGCGGGAACTGTCTCTGGTCAGGCGTTATCCGAATATCTACAATGAACTGGCGGTCAATTTTGCCAGCTACAATAACCTGGTTATTGCCGAAAATGACCATGCTATTGCTTTTGTCGATATCGGCCACATTCATCCCACCCTGGTCATTTACTCCAAGAGCGAGCATTTCCGCCCGCCCGACCATACCGATGAAGAGCTGTGGGGATTCAGCTCTCTGGTTCATGCCTGCCACGCCGCCATGGGAAACGGCATCTCCTGTAATGAAGAGTGGTACTATACTCCACGGGATTCTATGGTGCCAATGCCCTGGCATATCCTGATCAAATGGAGGATCAATAATCCGGCCGGCTTTGAGGGAGGCACGAAGATCCATATCAATCCCATGGAGCTGACCGACCTTCGAGATCAGATGGTGCCAAGATTATATGAATTGAGGGATAAGAAGATCATTGACGGGTTTAAAATTGCCGAGGAGTGTCCTTTACAGCCGAATTGCCTGCGCTATAACCACGGTGCAGCCTGATCCTGCTCGAAAGAGGAATCTGCTTGGCTAAGATGAGGCATGATCCGGGCTCTTTTCCTGGCCTTCCTGCTGAATGGCGCTTTGATCCTGGCTCTTCTCTTTGGGCTGATGCTGAATCCGGTCCTGGCTCTGGTTTTGATCCGGGCTCTGATTCTGACTGTGCTCTTTGGTCTCCAGGTCCTGGACATTGCCGTCTTCAGATATGAAATTTTTCGGCAGATATAAGCGAAAGGTAGTTCCCTGGTGGGGAACGCTATTCACAATCACCTTTCCCCGGTTTTTGCGGATCAGCATATTGACGATGGCCAGACCGAGACCGGTCCCCCTGGTTTTGGTGGTAAAGAGAGGTGTAAAAATTCTTCTGATGTTGACGGGCGGTATTCCGACACCGGTATCGGTAAAAGAGAGAACTACTTTGGAATCCTCTTCGACTCCCTTGATGGTCAGGGTACCCCCTGAAGGCATGGCTTCAACGGCATTAGAGATGAGATTTTGAAATATCTGCTCAGCATTATCAGGATCGATATAGGCTTCGGGAAAGTTTTCCGGAAAATCCAGGGATATTTGAATGTGTGACATGATGTCGATTTTTTGAAGGAGCCTCTCGATGAGGTTTTTTAAATCGACTTTCTGAAAATTGGGAGATTTGGTGCGGGCAAAATCGAGGAGATCTTCGACAAATCTGCTCATCTTGTGGATCTCCTCTTCCAGAACATCGATGAATTCGTCGATGTTGTCCGATTTATCCCTGTTTTTCAATAAGTAAACGGTCCCCGACAGAACGCTCATGGAGCTACGGAATTCATGGCCCACGCTTCCGATAAGCTGGCCGATCAGGGCCAGTTTCTCCTTGAGCAGCAATTCCTCCTGTATGGCCTTCAGTTCCTGTGTCCTTTCCTCCACCTTCTTCTCTAAGGCTGCATAGAGCTTTTGGATCTCATCTTCCGCTTTTTTCCGTTGGGTAATATCCCTGGCAAATTCAACGGCCTGTGTTATCTCTCCCTCCTTGTTACGAATGGGAAAGGCGAAAACATCGGACCAGGAATCTGTTCCGTCTGATTTCTTTCTGAATCGCAGCCTATAGGCAGGCTTGCCGGTTTGAAAAACATCAGCAACCGCACAGACAAGGCAGGGGGTGCTTCGATCATGAAAGACCTCGTAACATTTCCCGCCGATGACATCCTCCAGCTTTTTATGGAGGATGGCGGCTCTGGCCGGATTGCAGATGAGTACATTGTATGATCGGTCAATGACATCAAGTGGATCAGCAATACAATTGAAGACCGCCTCCAATTGGTCCCTTGTCTTCCGCAGTTCCTCTTCAGTCTGATGTGCGCGTATGGAGCGCCTGAATATTTCGGCAATCATGCGCAGGGAGCGGATATGTTCGTCCCGCCAATAGAAGGGGTGAAAATAGTCCTCAAATCCGATGAGTCCAAAAAATTGATCGTGTGCCCAGATGGGAATGATGAGCAGCGCCCGGATCTCCGGAGGCGCAAAGAGGGAAGGAGAGTTTATGGACAGGTCGTTTTTTACGTCCGGTACGACAATGTTCTGATTCTGCTTTAAGGGTTCCATCCACTTGGGAATACTGTCAAGGGGAACATTGGAGAGGTCATTTTTACGGGAGGGAATGTCAGGAGCACACCATTCATGGGTATTATGCAGGAGATTTTCCGGCATCCGGACTTCCATGAAATAAACCCGGCTCAAACCCATATATTCCCCGATTTCAGAAAGTGCAGTCGTTATTACCTGGTCCAGATTTTTAGGGGCTACCAGTGAGGCCGAGATATTAGCCAGGATCTTTTCCATCTTTTAATGATGCTCCCTCTTTTATCTATTCCCTTCTGAATACGAGTATTACATCGCTCAACTATCTCATATTCCATACTAAATGTATACAGGAAAGGGTGGAAAAATCAAGAGCAAAATGAGGAAGCCCTCTCAAAATCGAACTTAAGAGGGCTTCAAGAAATCATTCCTTAGCTGTGAATTCAAAGATATATCTTAAATATTTTCCCTCTCGGATCCAAAAATCCTGGCTATTCCCTCTACTGCAACTCCATCCTTCGAAGAGCGCTCGAAGCCGATGAATTCAGTATCGGAAACGAATCGGCAATGGTCAAGAATCACGGTATTATCCGATAGCCGGTACTTGATAACAAAAATCGTTTTGCCCCATCTGCCAAGCAGGGGAAGGGGCTTTTCTTCAAACAGTAATCGAGCTTCCCCGACAATGGTGCCATCAGGATTGAAGGTTACGGTCACATATCCCTGCTCTTCCCCCTCCAGATGAAGTGAATAGATGTGTGTGCCGTTAAATTGAGCCAGGGAAAGGCTCGCTGATATCATGAGTCCAAACACTATGGTAAGAACTGCTAAGAATGATTTTTTCATCATGAGTAATCATCTCCTTTTGAACCATTATAATATAACGCTAATAAAATGCAATAAAAAAATGCAGAGTTTATGTAAAAATTATGTAAAATATTAACATGAAACATAAATAATCAGGTTATTACAATATTTCAAAAGGTTAGCTCAAGAGGAAAACCTGCCCAATGCCCTTTTGATGATTTTTCAGTTATCCCTCGCCTCCCTGTATAGGAAAAGTGGTGGTTATTATCCTATGTTACAGTTAGCAGAAGTAGTGAGAAGGAGAGAGCGGGGTGATGGGGCAATCCGATATCCCTCGCCCCCTTGGGGAGAGGGCGGGGGGAGTGGGCTATCCGGGGAACTATACACTTAAGAGGCGATAGCCCTTGGTGTGCCCAGCCTGTCCTTGCGAAAGGTATTGAAGTTATGCTATAGTAAAACCAATAAAGGAAGGAGAAAGGGTTTGGCGGGATGAAAAGATCCTCTCTTTGGGAAATAAGAATCAGAAGACTTATACGGAAAAAGAAAAAGGAGCGGGCCATGGATTTTTTTGAGGTTGTTAAAAGGAGAAGTTCCTATCGAGGTCCCTTTCTGGATAAACCGGTTCCTGATGATCATATCCGGAAAATTATAGAAGCCGGATTACTGGCCCCTTCCGGTGCCAATTATCAAACCACGGATTTCGTCATTGTTCGTGACCGGCCGAAAATTGAAAAGATCGCTGATCTCATTGGCAAACCGGATCTTAAAACAGCTCCGCTGCTCATTTGTCTGGTTTGTGATACCCAACAGTTTCTTGAACGATACGGCCTGTGCTTATCCTTCTATGTGGAGGATGCTTCGGCGGCTTGCGAGAATATGCTTCTGGCCCTGACAGCTCTGGGATACGCCAGTTGCTGGCTTGACGGGGTGCTCCGGCGTGAGGGGATCGCTGAAACACTGGGTACCTATCTGAATGTTCCTGCCGGACGTGTGGTACGGATCGTCCTGCCTGTCGGTATCCCTGCCCGGCAGGTAACCGCCAAGCCCAAGAAAGACTATGCTGAACGGGTTTTTGAGGAATCATACCCTGTCCAGTCCACCTATGCCTGAAAGGCGGGGTGATAAGCCCCGCCTGTCCGGCATTTATCTGTGCTCTTTCTACCTTTTGAGAAATGGCCTTAGAAATGACAAAAGGTGCCATCCCCTTTGCCGAAAAGGATGTTCACTCCCGCCTCTTCCTCGCCGGCTACGGCCAGATCTTTATTCCCGTCGCCGTCAAAATCTCCCGGAACGATGGCTGAGGGCTCTCCTCCGATCTCATAATTGACTGCTCCCTGCAACGTCCCGTCTCCATTTCCAAGGAGGATGGAGACATTACGGGATTTCTCATTGACTACAGCCAGATCTTTCTTTCCATCATTATTGAAATCGGCTGCTGTAACGGCCTTGGGGTCCTCTCCGACCGCATAGTGCTCACCTTCCGTGAAGGTGCCGTCACCTTGGCCGAGGAGAATGGAGACATCACCATAGTCTTGATCTGTTACGGCCAGATCTATTTGGCCGTCTCCATTTAAATCCAGGGCAATGATAGATGAAGGTTTCTCTCCGTCCTTCAGAAACGAGGCTTCTCCGAACGTGCCGTCGCCCTTGCCGAAAAGAAGCGCTATAGTGCCGTCTTCCTCGTTGGTTACGGCCAGATCTTTCAGGCCGTCTCCATTCAGATCGGATGTGGTAATTGATGATGGCTCCTCTCCGACCGCATAGTAAGCGGCTTCCATAAAGGTTCCATCCCCATGGCCGAGGAGGATGCAGATATCGGCTGACTCTTCATTGGCTACAGCCAGATCCTTATTCTCATCACCATTAAAATCTACGGCGACAATAGCCGAGGGTTCTTCTCCTGCCTGGTAGGAAACAGCCTCCATGAAGGTGCCGTCACCATTACCCAGGAGAATAAAAACAGCACCGGGATCTTCAG
Organism: bacterium; assembly: GCA_049472445.1. GTDB lineage: Bacteria > SZUA-182 > SZUA-182 > DTGQ01 > DTGQ01 > JBLIRT01. The sequence continues at coordinate 8,773 of JBLIRT010000035.1, read as the reverse complement.
TAGTTACCGCCACATCATAGTGGCCATCTTTATTCAGATCAGCCGTGGTGATTGAAGATGGCTCCCCTCCGACCTCAAGGTTTATGGCTTCCATAAAGGTTCCATCGCCTTGGCCGGGGAGGATAGAGACACCTCCTGCCTCCTCACTGGCCAGGGCCAGATCAAGTTTGCCATCTCCATTAAAATCCGCGGCCGTGATTGAGGAAGAAGTGTACTTGCCTGCATGGCCGGCAACAGCGGCTAAAGTCATGGAAGAAGCCTGGGCGAAAGGAGCGGCAGCCCCTATCACACCAAACGCAACCATACTGAAAGCTAAAAAGAGAAAAAAGGGACATGATCCCTTGAACAGGGTTTTTATGAGCGATTTTTTCATGATCAATATACCTCCTCATTCATAATGCATTTGTGAATTAGCGAGCCGAAAACGTAACACTCTGAGGAGAATATCTCATCAGGGTGGCTCATAAAAAAGTTCGGACGATGCTCCTCTGACCAATGACCCCATTCTCGCCTTCAGGTGATGAATCCTTTAAATGTAAAGAGTACCCTTTCAGTATGCCGAAAAGGTGTCGAGATTTTAGGGTCAACTGTGGAGGAGATAATATGAAAATCAGAAGATTAGGTTATTTCGCTCTTTCTATTATTTTTTTGGGCTTGGCCGGGCAGGCAGGTTTTGGGCCCGGAAGGTGTATTAACCTTATCCAGGCTGAGGAATTGGAAGTATCAGGGGGAAAGATCACTCCCGTTGAGCCGGGCCGGGAGAAGAAGGTCAGGGAAGGGAACTATGGTCAGGCCATCTACCATCCTCCCTCACCACAGGATGCTCCTTCCGAGATACGCGAGGATGTAATGCTCGGGTACTCTCTGATTCTGGAAACCCAAAAGTATCTGGATCTCTATGGAGGCAACAAGCTCAATTGTGCCAACTGTCACTTTGAAGAAGGTATAACCGAAGGTGGAAAGAATGGGGGTATCTCCCTGGTGGGGGTTGTCGCCACGTATCCTGCCTACAGCCAGAGAAAGGAAGCGGTAATCAGCCTGGTTACGAAAGTCAATGACTGCTTCAAGAGGAGTTTGAATGGGGACCCTCTGCCTGCAGAAGGAAGGGAGATGACAGCTATTCTCACCTACCTGCAGTGGATAGCCAGGGATTTGCCTGTTTATGCTCATATTCCGTGGCTGGGGCTTCGACCGATCGAAAGTGATCATCAACCTGATCCTGAAACGGGGAGGCAGGTATTTACCAGGATTTGTGCCAAGTGCCACGGTAACGAAGGGCAGGGACAAACAGCTCCACCGCTTTGGGGGAGTGATTCCTTTAATGATGGAGCTAAGATGCATGAGTTATCCACCCTGGCCGCTTTCGCCTATGATAACATGCCGAGGGGAAATCCGGGCCTGTCCGTGGAAGAGGCCCTTGATGCAGCCGCTTATGTGACCGGCCAGCCGAGGCCGCATTTTACGGGAAACTGAGTGGATGAAAAAAGTCAGGGTATCTATCTTCGGGGTACATAAGAAAATTACCTTTAGCCGAATTAATACTAAGCAACAATGGCCGTATTTTTCCGTTTCCATAAAAGTGGGGCGAAAGGAATCAAGTCATGAGAAGGGTTTTCCCTTACAGAAAAGAGAGGAGATTGTATGGATCAGCATGTCTACAAACTTATTGAACTAGCGGGAACTTCTCAAACGAGCATGGAAGATGCCATTCAAAATGCTGTGTCTCGAGCCTCGAAAACCATGCGCCATTTACGCTGGTTGGAAGTAATTGAGACTCGTGGTCAGATTGAAGGCGGTAAGGTATTCCAATGGCAGGTTAAGCTAAGGGTCGGCTTTACCCTGGAAGAATAGAACAGATAATCCTGGCCGGGAAAGACGATACTATTTGGAACCGTGATCCACTGGAGAAAACGGTATTTCCTCCTGCGAGTCTATCCGGAGAAATCGGAACGTCAACCTGGGTTTTACCTCTGAGGATTTTCCGGGTAGACTCTATTATTCATACCTCACCGAAACATATTCAACTGAAAATTATCACGTGTATGATGATATGGTTTTCAATACCTTTGATAACAGCATGTACTCTGATGGTCATCGTTCTCAGAGCTCCCGTCCATCTTGAGACCAATACCCTGGAGCATAGGTATATGCTTCGATTAGCCTGGCTCTTCCAAATTCACTATACTCCTCATCATCTTGGGGAAGACCTTGGCTGGGGTGACCTCAGGCTCTCCCTCCTCGGCCACTCCTGGCGCAGAAGTCTTGAATGGCCGGGCCCAAAGAGAAGTGGAAAAGGAAAAAAAACAGGCTCGACCAGGGGGGTCCGATTGGCCAGATTCCTGCTGCGGGAAAGAGAGCACATCCCGATGATACTGGTCTCCTTAAAAAAGTCATGGCTTGAGCTCCGGCGTTTCTCCCGCCATAATCTGGAGGTGGGATTATGCACTCCTGATTTTATGATCAACGCCCTTCTTTCCCAATGGCTTGAAGGTATGGAAATGTACATGCCTCTTCGAGACATCACGAAGCATGAAAAGAGAAAGCTCTTTTCGAAACAAAAGAAGGGAATAAAGATAGAGGTGAATTATCGGGAAGAAAACTGGTTGATTTTTATCTTTGCTTCTCACCTCTGGATAGTGATGTGGGTGTTTTTGAAGTTTATCTTTTCACGGCCGGTCTTACGATTGGGCTGTTCCGTGATAAAGAGCAGGGTAAGGGCTATTTTCAGGTAAACGAAATGGGTAATAAACCAGAGAGAGGAGAAAAAAATGGAAAATCAGGTTACTGAGACATTATCGACTTTGCTGAAAGAACTGCAGATGTATGGAACGGCCGATTGTATTGTCGGTAAGGAGATCCATATTGGAGAGATTACCATTGTTCCGGTTACCAGGATCTCAGTAGGAGTCGGAGCCGGCAGAGGAGCCAGAGATAAAAAACCGGATGAGAGAAGTGGCAGCGGAGGCGGAGGTGGGGTAAAAGTTGAGCCTGTTGCTTTCCTGGTCATTCAGGGAGGAGATCGGATTTCCCTGTTTCATATCAGAAAAAAGGGTCCGCTTGACACCATTTCTGAACAGGTACCCTGCCTTATCAACAGATGGATAGAAAAACAAACGGCGACCGGAAAGGGGAATGACAAAAAAATGAATGACCGGAAAAATAATGAAGAAAGCCCTGGGAGTTGCTCTTGACTAATTTTTTAGATACAATGCTTCATTCCCGGATCCAATAACTGTCCAACATCATTTTCATGGTCTTTTGCGCCAGCTTGCCGGCCTGAGTGTTTCATCTGAAAATGATCCGATGGCTGGGTGATATTATTTTCATAGTCCTTTGTGCCGAATGGCCGGCATGCATGTTTTACCTGAAAAGATCGTGACCAGCAAAAGGTCTGGAGAGGGAGAAATGAAAGGAAAACCCAGGCTGATCATCTTAGCTTTGGTACTTATCATGATCAGTACCGTTTCCATATTCCTTTACCTTCGGATTGGATCGTCCGGAAATCGATCCTCTCTTTCCGTCTCAGGAAACATTGAGGTGGTTGAGGTAGAGTTGAGCTTCATGGTAGCGGGACAGCTTGAAAAGCGTCTGGTTTCTGAAGGTGAGCCGATCAAGGCCGGGCAGGTTGCAGCCACCCTGGAGAGTACAGAATTTGCCCGGGAGGCGGCTCTTCGCCGGTCGGAGGTTCAGGCAGCCCAGGCAGCTCTGGCCGAGCTTCTGGCTGGTTCAAGACCCGAAGAAATAGCCCAGGCCCAGGCTTCTGTCCGGCGGGCACAAGCCAGGCTTGATGAATTGCTCAGCGGGTCGCGGCCCCAGGAGGTGGCTGCGGCCGAAGCTGCGGTTCAGCGTGCGCGTGCCGAGGCAGATCGTTTTCTGAAAGAATATGAGCGGCAGACGGTTCTTTACCGGAAAGGGGTCATTTCCAGCCGGGAATTTGAAGTAACCGAGGCTCATTACCGGGTGGCCCTGGCCAGACTGAAGGAAAGCGAGGAGCAGGTGAAACTTGTAAAAGAGGGCCCTCGGAGAGAGCAGATTGAGCAGGCGCGTGAAACCCTGAAGGAGGCCAGGGAGCATCTGGCCCTGGTGGAAAAAGGGCCGCGCCGGGAGACTATCGATCAGGCCAAGGCCCGCCTCAAGCAAACTCAGGAGGCTCTGGCTCTGGCCGAGACCCGTTTCGGGTATACAACCCTCTCTTCTCCCCTTTCAGGGATTGTCCTGTCTGAAGCTGTTGAGCCGGGAGAGCATGTAGTTCCGGGAACGCCGATCATCACCGTTGGTGACCTGAGCAGAGTGTGGCTGCGCGCTTACATCGATGAGACCGACCTTGGCCGGGTGAAGGTCGGCCAGAGGGTGCAGGTGACGAACGATACCTATCCTGACAAGGTTTATGAAGGACGTATATCTTTCATTGCCTCAAAGGCTGAGTTTACCCCCAAGAATGTTCAAACGCAAAAAGAGCGGGTAAAGCTGGTTTATCGCATCAAAGTCGATATCCCGAATCCGGAGATGGAATTGAAGCCGGGCATGCCGGTGGATGCGCAGATTCTCCTGGGGAGTGAGGAGAAGAAGGGACATGAGGCTCCACCGCCTCTGGGCCATGGCCCGCAAGGAATTCCTTCACATCATTCGTGACCCGCGAAGTTTAGGCATGGGTATCGCCATCCCCCTGCTGATGCTGATTCTGTACGGCTATGCCCTGACCCTGGACGTTGACAAGGTGCCGGCGGTTATCTGGGACCAGAGCCAATCTCCGACCAGCCGGGAACTCATCAGCAGATTCCATGGTTCACGGTATTTTTCAATCCGAGGGTATGCCTCAAGCTATGGAGAGTTGGAGCAGGCCATTGATACCAGGCAGGCTCTGATAGCCCTGATTATACCACCGGATCTGGCCGGGCGCATCAAATCCGGCCGTCCGGCCTCAGTTCAGCTGATTGCGGATGGGAGTGATTCAAACACAGCCACTATGGCCATCGGGTATGCTGAAACGATAATCCGGATCTATTCGGAAGAGGTTACCCTTGAGCAGATCAGACGTGCTGGCGGTCAGAGCCTCCGGCAGCCGATTGAACTCCGGCCGCGGGTATGGTTCAATGCTGATCTTGAATCCAGAAATTATATTATTCCGGGACTGATCGCCGTAATCATGATGGTTATTGCCGCCCTATTGACCTCCCTGACCGTAGCCCGCGAGTGGGAGAATGGTACGATGGAGCAGCTCATTTCAACACCGATCAAATCTCAGGAGTTGATTCTGGGCAAGCTGATACCTTACTTTACCATAGGTCTCTTTGATGTCTTTCTGGCTGTAGCCATGGGCAAGGTTTTGTTCGAAGTTCCCTTGCGAGGCAGTGCGGCCCTGCTTTTTATCATGACCGCCGTTTTCCTGGTAGGAACCCTGTCCATGGGTCTGTTGATCAGCGTGGTGGCCAAGAACCAGCTAGTGGCCAACCAGATGGCCATGGTTATGACCTTCTTACCCTCCTTCCTGCTCTCCGGGTTTGTCTATGCCATCAGTAACATGCCCAGATTCCTTCAGATAATCACCTATTTCGTGCCGGCCAGATACTTTGTGGATATCCTCAGGGGAATTTATCTCAAAGGTGTGGGTCTTGAGGTGCTCTGGCCGGAGGCACTGCTCCTGACCGTATTCGGTGCAGTCATGGTCATCCTGTCCAATGTGAAGTTCAAGAAAAAACTGGAGTAACGAAATGCTGGAGAGGATCAGGCATATGCTCATCAAGGAATTCATCCAGATTTTTCGAGACCCGAGGATGAGAGTTGTCATTTTCCTGACACCTGTCATTCAGTTGCTCGTGTTTGGCTATGCGGCCACCACTGATGTCAGACATATTGCTACAGCCGTTTATGACCTTGACGGCAGCCAATCCAGCCGCGAACTAGTAGCCCGTCTGGTAGGTTCAGGGCATTTTGATGTGGAGGAATACATCTATGATGAGAGCCGAATCAGGAAACTGCTTGATATTGGAAGGATCAAGGCCCTGTTCCGCCTGAATAAGGGATTTGAAAAGAATATCATGGCCGGACGGACAGCACAGGTCCAAATACTCCTTGACGGGACTGATTCCAACACGGCCGGCATTATCCTTAATTACAGCACACGGACTATACAACAATATTCACATGAGATTTTAACCTCCCGTCTCAACAGCCTTTCCGGCGGGTCAGCGTATGGGGCCGATCCGGTGAATCAGATCAAGGTGCAATCGCGGGCCTGGTTCAATGAGAACCTTGAAAGCCGCTATTTTTATGTACCGGGCGTGATTGCCATTCTGGTCTCACTGATTACCCTTATGCTGACCAGTATGGCCGTGGTACGTGAGAAGGAAATCGGTACTATGGAGCAGATCATGGTTACCCCCATTACACCGGTAGAGTTTATCCTCGGTAAGACCATACCCTTTGCCCTGATCAGTATTTTTGACGTGGTACTTGTTACCTTCATTGGTGTATTCTGGTTCAGGGTGCCGATTCGGGGGAGCCTCTGGCTACTCCTCCTGGCTACAACCCTTTACATCATGACGACTCTGGGCATAGGGCTTTTCATTTCCACCGTCAGCCGGACTCAGCAGCAAGCCATGATGAGTACCTTTTTCTTCTTTTTCCCGGCTGTTCTCCTGTCAGGTTTCATCTTTCCTATAGCCAATATGCCGGTTATTGTTCAATACATCACGCTTCTTAATCCCATGCGGTATTTTCTGGTGATTATCCGGGGTATTTTTCTCAAGGGGGTGGGATTCCGTGTTCTCTGGCCGCAGATGGCAGCGTTGATTGTGCTGGGGGTGACCACTCTCAGGCTTTCAGCGGCAAGATTTCATAAGACCATGGCCTAGAACCCAGCATATAAGCCTTGGATGAGTCTTCAAGCCTGGCGTTGTCTACCCCGCCAGGCCTGTTTTTTTATTTTCCGGAACACCAGTTTTTCCTTTTTCCAGGATACCAATCCTTTCACTGAAACAAGCGCCCTGGAGAAACCTCATGAAAGGCCTTACCACCCTCAGAAGGAAAAATTAACCACAGGTAAGAAGGTGAGAGGTTCTCCACTCCAGTTGAAGTTGAGCAAACCGATCTGAAGCCCGTGCAGAGCATCGGTTGTATTGTATAATCCGAATTGAAGGCCGTTGATAGCTCCTGAAAGGTTAGCCAACCCGAATTGAATGCCTCTGGCTTCCTCAGAGGAATTGTAAAGGCCCGTCTGTACCCCTACCGTGTTCCCCTTGACTATATTCACTGCACTGTTTTGCCAGCCTCGAAAATTGCCGCCTACCAGATTTGTCAACCCGAACTGTATCCCCTTCATATCACCCTGGACCCTATTGCCCAGGCCAATATCCAGACCAGAAACATCCCTGTTAATCCCATAAAACAAATTGAACCGGAAACCTCGAATTGAAGTCTCTGAGTTATAGATTTGAATGGGATGCCAGAGAGAAAGTTGAATGGGTTTGGAGGTTTGGGCCAGTACACCTTTTGGCATACAGAAACCGAATACCATAACCATGAGAATAAAAGAGAGAATCCATTTTCCTTTCATAATCTAATCCTTTTCTTTACATGTAATGTTACTTAGACTGATATGTTTTAGGCCGTTCATATGAAAAATATCGATCTCTGGAGGAATGTATCGGCTAAAGATCAATTTTAAGCTCATCTCTCTTTAGGAGCTTTGACCTGGGGATGCATGCCGAGGCACAGAGTGAAGACAAGAGGCGTTCATGTGTTAAAAAGCGCAGCAGAATGGAGGCAAGGGGCCTTCATGTGCTTAAAGCAGGGTAAAAACCGTCATGATGTGGCACTATTTGGGGAAGGGATAAAAGAATTGGTTCCTGGCGGGCCACCAGGAAACCTTGCAGCCCGCCAGAAATATATAAGAACTGTGACCCATATGTCATATAGACGTTTATCTCTGGTTAACCTTACGGAAGATAATAGCCATAAAAACCGCTGAATGTTCATATAAGATATTCTCGATCAGCTATTCCTCTTCTAATATTCCGATCTCATCGAGATTGATTTTTATAATAGATCCAAGGTGATTACTGAAGCTGGCCAATACATCTTCAAGCTCTTTGCAGGCTTCTTCAGTAGCTTGTTCTTCACACGTTCCTTCAATTTTGATTTTAACGAGGCAGGTTGCCTTTCCGTAAAAAGTATATAGTGCCATAATCCCCCCTATATCGGCCTATTCAGGCAAAGGAAATCACTCATCTAAGATGATAATTCATATTCCATTAAAATGTCAAAATAAATTTTTTTTACTGAAAAAATAAAGAGATTGAGGTGGGGCTGATAGCCGGATTAAGCCTTAAAAAGATGAAGATGTGAAGAGAAGAAAGGAATAAAGAAGACGGGAATAAAGAGGGCCGGGGGATCTTCCCCTGGAAGATCCCCCGGCAGACAGGAAATTAACAGGAAAAGGCTATGGCCACATCCTCTCTTTCTTCAGGATGTATTTGCCAGAGATCTTTCGGCTGATAGCTGAGAAACCTGGCCACAAAGACATCAGGCAGCTTCTCAATGCGAATGTTATAAATGTTCACACTCTCGTTGAAGAACTCTCTTCGATCAGCTATTTCATTTTCCAATTCGGTTATCCGGGTCTGGAGTTGGGCAAATCTCCTGTCAGCATTCAGTTCAGGATAGCTTTCGGATACGGCGAAAAGAGATTTGAGGGCTGCGGTAAGCGTGCCTTCTGCCTTCCCCATTTCATCCATGGTCCGTGCATCGCCCATCATGGTGCGTGCTCTGATGA
>JBLIRT010000034.1:0-22139 GCA_049472445.1 bacterium | reverse complement strand
AAGTAAAGGCATGAAACTGCGGCTTTTTCCTGGTTCTGAAAAGGGTATGATCAAAGTTATCAAGGTTCTCTTCTATAAGCTCAAGATAGACAGCCTTCTTCCGGGCTCCTGGTGCCTCCGCCCGGCCAGAGCCATGCTCGCCGGTTATGAGAAGGCTGATCAGCAGGCAGACACTCATGAGAAACAGCCGACTTGTGAATCTTCTCTTCATTCCTTTTACACCGTAAAGAAGATTTGAAGGTATGATGATACCGGCAAAGTCCTGTTGACTTCTCCTTATTCACATAGCCTCAGGTTTTACTTTATTATACCATAAGTGAATTTTTTCTAAAAATTTTTCTGCCAAAACTGGAATTTAAAGGAGTACCAAAGGAAAGTTCAACCTCTCAAGATCAGAGTCTTGGGGACAGGGGCTCCGGCCTGACCTTCAAGGGCTTACAGTTGCCTTTTATCGACGATCCGTTTGGCCTTACCGGCTGTTCTCTCCAGAGAGCGGGGCTCGACGAGGGTCAGCTTGACGCTGATCCCCAGGACTGAAGAAATCTTTTTCTGGATGCGCCTCTGGAAGGCCTGCTGCAATTTAACCTCATCGTAGAAGATTATGTCAGATACTTCGAGGCGGATTTCAAGGTTGTCAAGAGCTCCTTCCCTGGTTATCACCAGTTGATAATGGGGCTCTGCATTCTCCTCCTCCAGGAGGACATGTTCAATCTGGGAGGGAAAGACATTTACCCCCCGGATAATGAGCATATCATCAGTCCGTCCGGTAACCCGCTCCATGCGGATCATGGTTCGACCGCACGGGCAGGGCTCATTGATCAGGCGGGTGATATCACCGGTACGATACCTGATCATGGGGAGAGCCTCTTTGGTCAGGGTGGTAAGTATCAGTTCTCCCTTCTCACCCACCGGCAGACGTTCACCGGTATCCGGATTGATGATTTCCGGGATAAAATGGTCCTCAGAAATATGCAATCCACACTTATGCCGGCACTCTCCGGCTACGCCGGGGCCGATAATTTCGCTTAAACCATAGTTGTCCAGGGCCTGAATATAGAGATTTTCTTCGATCTTCCTGCGGATGTTTTCCGACCAGGTCTCTGCGCCGAAGCACCCGATCTTTAATGACAATTCATTGGGATGCACGCCCACATCTCCCAGGACTTCCGCTATGTGCAGGGCATAAGAGGGAGTGCAGACTAAAACCGTGGATTTATAATCCTTCATGATCATAATCTGCCTTTCCGTGTTACCGCTGGAAACGGGAATGACGGAGGCACCCAGACGTTCGGCGCCATAATGGAGGCCGAAGCCGCCGGTGAATAAGCCGTAGCCGAAGGAGATCTGGATAACGTCATCCGGGGTCACCCCGGCTGAAACAAGAATCCGGGCGACCAGATTGCTCCAGTGGATTAAATCATTCCGGGTGTATCCCACCACCGTGGGTTTTCCGGATGTCCCTGAAGATGAATGGATACGCACCACTTCCTTCAAAGGTACGGCAAACATGCCATAAGGGTAATTGTCCCGCAGAGCCGTTTTCCTGGTAAAGGGTATCCGGGCCAGATCCTCCATGGTTCTGATTTCCTCAGGGACAATGCCCGCCTCATCAAAGAGGCTCTTATAGAAACGTACACTCCGGTAAGCCCGATTGAGCGTTGCCTGTAACCGCTCCAGTTGAAGTTGTTCCAAATCACTCCGGTCCATGGATTCGTACTCTTTTTCCCACATGGTGACTACTCCTTTTTCCTTATTCCCAGATCTCTTTTTGGGATTTTCCCAAGTAAGCCCGGATGATTTCCGGATTGCCTGAAAGGGTAGAAGCTGCCTCCTGAAGTACAATCTTTCCTGTTTCCATGACATAAGCCCGATCAGCAATTTTCAGGGCCTTAACCGCATTCTGCTCAACCAGCAAAATGGTTGTTCCCTGATCCCGAAGGGTTTTGATGACCCTCATAATTTCATTGACAACCTTGGGAGCCAGGCCCATGGACGGCTCATCCAGTAGAAGCAATTTCGGTGATGACATCAAGGCCCGGCCGATGGCCAGCATCTGAGCTTCGCCTCCGCTCAAGTTTCCGGCCGGCATGCGCTGCCGCTCCCGTAAAATGGGAAAGAGGGTGAATATATTGTTCATATCTCTTTCAATCACCTCTTTATCAACCAGGCCAAAACGATGATATGAGCCCAGCCTTAAATTATCGATAACACTCAAGGGATTAAAGATCTGGCGGCCCTCAGGAACCTGGCTTATGCCGAGCCGGACAATCTTATGGGGGGAAAGCCTGGCCATCTCCTGCTTCTGAAAGAGTATCTGGCCGTCCATCTTCCTCACCAAACCCGAGATCAGGTTGAGCAGGGTGGTCTTACCGGCTCCGTTAGCGCCGAGCAAAGCAACAATCTCTCCAGGCGAGATATGCAGGGAGACATTCTTTAAAACGTGTACTTGATCATAATAAACATTAACACTCTTGATCCTCAGCATGATCAGTCATCCATATCTCCGAGGTAGGCAGCGATTACTTTCGGGTCAGTTTGAATGTTCCTGGGAATATCTTCGGCAATCTTCTGCCCATACTCCAGGACAAGAATCTCATCCGAGATCTCCATAACCAGTTCCATATCATGTTCCACCACCAGCATGGTGACCCCTTTTTCCCGAATATGATAAATTTTTTCTGCTAATTGCCTGGTCTCTCTGGTATTCAGTCCGGCCGCAGGCTCATCCAGGAGCATTAATTCCGGTTCAGCCGCCAGAGCCCTGGCTATTTCCAGGAGTCGCTGATAGCCGATGGGAAGGTTTCCCACATGAAAACGAAGTTGATCCTGAAGCCCCATAAATTCTATAATTTCCAGGGCACTCTCTTTGATATTCTTCTCTTCCGACCGCATGGAAGATAATCTCAAGGCCGAAGCCACGAATCCACTCCTGGACCGTGTATGGCGGCCCATCATCACATTTTCAAGAAGGGTCAGGTTGTGAAATAACTGTATATTCTGAAAGGTTCGGACCAATCCCAGCTCAGCGATACGGCAGGGCTTGAGCCCGGTAATCTTCTGTCCGCGAAAATAAATGTCTCCGCCGGTAGGGGTGAGAACCCCGCTGATGATATTATAAGCCGTTGTCTTTCCGGCTCCGTTGGGTCCGATGAATCCCTTGATGGTCTTCGGCCTGACCTGAAAGCTCAGCTTATCGATGGCCTTCACTCCGCCGAAATCTTTCTCTATGTTCTTCACTTCAAGGAGGTTTCCCTTGACCTCATTCATATTCCCATCACCATCAATCTCTCTGTCAGGGCCGGACGTTATCATAATCAGTCCGCTTTCATGTTCCGCAAGATAAGCTAAACCTCGCTGGATCTGTGCCTTCCCGACCATTTTCTCCACCCGAGGTTCACGGTCTGGCTTATTCCCTGCGGCATGAAGATAACGGCCAGAATGAGAACCAGGCCATAAACCAGGATGTCGTAGTCAGCAAATATATCAAGGAATTGAGGTAAAATACTGAGCACCGAGGCTCCCAGCAATCCGCCCCAGATGCTGCTCATGCCGCCGATAACTCCCATGGTCACCAGACGAATCGAGTAATTCAAACCGAAATCCGGGGGGCACAAAAAGGTGGAATAATGAGCAAATATGCTTCCGGCCAACCCGGCGTATATGGCACTCATGACAAAAACCTTGGTTTTAAACCGGCTGACATCCACACCTATTGAGTGGGCGGCTACCTCACTGGAATGAATGGCCCGCAGAGCCCTTCCCACCCGGGAATGGACGACGTTGAGAGCCACATAGGTCAGGATTAAAGCCGTTATCCAGGTCAGGTAATAGTAATTGATATCCTTCAGGTTCCGGCTGTTCATGCTGTAGCCGAAGATATACAGTCTGGCCACACTGATTCCTTCCGAAGCACCCGTGATTTTCAGCTCATTGAACAGAACGGAAAAGATCATGCCCAGCCCCAGGGTGGCCATGGCCAGATAATGGCCCTTCAACTTCAGGATAGGTTCAGCCAGAACGTAGGCCACGAGGCTGTTCAGGCCGACAGACAGGGCGACTCCCAGCCATGGAGAAAGACCCATGGTCGTGGTGACTATGGCCGAACTGTAGGCACCCAGACCAAAGAACGCGGCGTGGCCCAGGGAGATTTGTCCGGCATATCCCATGAGAAGGTTCAAGCCGATCACGACTATACCGTTTATACCTGCAAAAACCAGGACACTGAGGTAATAGTCACCAGCCTCGAAATATCGTAAGGCTAAGGGCAGGATCAGGACAAACAGGCTAAAAAGGGGAAAGGAGAGCCTCTTCACAGTCCTTAAAAAATGTTCAGCCATCAGACTCGTTCCCCACTCTTGAGAAACAGAATTCCCTGCGGACGGATAATGAGAACCACGACCAGAATACAGAAGGAGATGGCATTTTTATAACTTGAGGAAATCAGACCTGCTCCCAGTTCCTCCACTACGCCCAGGACAAAGCCGCCGACTATGGCCCCGATATTACTGCCCAGGCCACCCACGATGGCCGCACAAAAGCCCTTCAGGCCAAAGGTAACCCCGGTGTCATACTTCATCCCGAAGGGTGCCAGCGTACCACCGGCAATGGCCCCGAGAGCTGCACTGAGGCCGAAGGAAAGGACGACCATGGAACGAATATTAATACCGACCAGACTGGAGGCTTTTTTATTGGCTGCACAGGCGGTCATGGCTTTGCCGGTTATGGTCTTTTCGTAAAAAAGATGCAGTCCGACCATGGCCAGGATGGTGATGCCCAGAATCCACAGGTATTGCCGGTCAATAATGGCCTTGAAAAGTCGATATGGCTCTCCGGAGGAAAAGAAAGGGACAAACACATCGTTTCGTCCCCAGATAAGCATGGCGGAGCCTCGAAAGAAGATCGAGGCTCCGATGGTAACGATAATCTGACTGATCACGCTGCTCTGCTGAAGGGGACGGATCATGAGAACTTCCATGAAAACGCCGATGGCCATGACCGTCAACACGGCCAATCCGAAAGCAAAGACAAGGTTTGGGTGCACATGGTGATAATAGGTATACATCATGGCTGCACCCAACATCACAAACTCTCCCTGAGCAAAGTTTATGATATCAGTGGATTTATAAATAATGGTAAACCCGAGAGCAACGAGGGCATAGATTCCCCCGTTGGTGATGCCATTGACCAGATACTGAAGAATCTGATGAGCAAGGGTCATGGATCTCCTGAAAGACTTCTACTCAAGGTAGGTCCATTGGCCGTTAACGATCTTGACCATGACCAGCGATTCAGGTCCTAATCCGTTATGATCCTCTTTGGAAAAATTAAAAACACCGCCGATACCGACGAAATTCTTCGTGTTTTCAATTTCATCCCTGAGACGAGGAATATCATCTCCCGCTTTTTCAATAGCCTTTATGACCACCATGATAGCATCCCAGGCATGACCGCCAAAGGTATCCGGCGTCGCGTTGTATTTGGCTTTAAAATCAGCAGCATACTTGGTTAATACCTCTTTCTGCGGATCGCTCTCAGGCAAAGAATCCAGAACTACCAGACGCCCGGCCGGGAATATAACTCCTTCAGCCGCCTCCCTGGCCTGTTCGATGAATTTCATGGTGGCTATACCGTGGCTCATATAAATGGGCATCTCCATACCCAGCTGCTTCATATTGACAGCCACCTTGGCCGATCCCTTGTCCGTACACCAGACCACCAGAGCTTCAGCCTCGGTCCCGCGAATTTTCGTCAACTGGGTATTGACATTCGTATCATCCTCGCTGAATTTCTCGTTGGCGACAATCTCAATTCCATAGGTCGGGGCCATGGCCTCGAGCTGGATTAAGCCGCCGGAGCCGAATCCGCCCTCAACGATCATCAGGGCCACCTTTTTAATTCCCTTCTTCTGCATATAATCCAAAATCTTTCCCACGGCCTGTTTGTCGGTCTGAGGAGTCTTGAAAACCCACTTCTGGGGAGGCTCAATGATATCAATCCTGGCTGCACAGGAGACATTAGGAATCTCGTTATTCTGAATGGTTTCCATGATGGCCATGCTTACCCCGCTCGTGCTGGGTCCGATAATGGCCAGAACCTTATCCTTTTTCATGAGCTTATTGACACTGTTGATTGTTTTCTGGACATCCATGGCTGTATCATAAAAAACCAGTTCCACGGGACGGCCGTTGATGCCGCCTGCCTTGTTTAACTCTTCCACCACCATCTCTACGGTCTGCTTCTCCGGAATGCCGAGAGCGGAGGCTTTCCCTGAAATGTCAAAAATGGCTCCGATCTTGTAAGGTTTTTTCTCCTTGCCCTTGAAAAGGTTCCACCACTTGGCCGAGGCCGGACCGGCCGCAAAAAGGCTCAAACCCATGAAAACCACCATGGCTGATACGAGGTGACCCTTCAAGCTTTTCATAAATGTAACCCTCCCTTTCCGTTAATGTGGTTATGTTACAAGTTACTCAGTTCCTGGTCGCTGAGCAATGGGACTCCAGCTTTTTCCAACACCTTCAAGGCCTCATCCATTTCCTCGAATCGCAGGATCATGATGGCCTTATCTGTCTTTTTCTCCAGGAAGCCATAAAGATACTCCACATTAAGCCCTGACTCCTGAAGTATGCCTAAAACAGCAGCTAATCCTCCCGGCTTATCCTGAACCTCAGCAGCAATGACATCATTCTTGCTCACGGTATGGCCGGCCCCTTTTACAACCTGATAAGCCCTTTCCGTATCGTTGACAATCATCCGGACAATCCCGAAGTCGGAGGTATCAGCCAGAGAGATAGCTCGAATATTGATCTTATTCTCTCCCAGCAGTTGAATCAATTCAGCCAGCCGACCCCTTCGGTTTTCCAGAAAAACAGAGATCTGTTTAACAATCATGATGCCTCCTCTCTTTCTGTGCCCATGGTCTAATTTCCACTCACGTTTCTTTTATCCTGAACACGTATGGCTTTGCCCATACTCCGTTCAATGGAATGGGGTTCCATTAATTTAATCCGGGTGCTGATGCCCAGGACGCTTTCCAGCTCATTCTTGATGATTCTTTCCAGTTCCTCATACTTTTTCACCTCATCAAAAAGGCTCCCTTCGGCTATTTCCACCCGAACCTCAATGTCATCCAAAGTCCCTTTGCGGTCAACGACAATCAGATAGTGCGGCGCAATACCATTTATCTTCACCAGGACATCCTCAATCTGGGACGGGAAGACATTGACTCCCCGGATAATCAGCATGTCATCGGTTCGGCCGGCCATCCTCTTCATCCGGACCAGGGTCCGGCCACATTCGCACTTCTCAGGATTCAAGGAGGTGATGTCCCGGGTACGGAAACGAACAACCGGGAAGGCTTCCTTGGTCAGGGTGGTGATGACCAGTTCTCCCTCCTCTCCGTACGGGAGTACCTCTCCCGTATCGGGATCAATGATTTCAGGGAAGAAGTAATCCTCGTTTATATGTAAGCCCTTCTTGCATACGCATTCACTGGCCACTCCAGGGCCGATGATCTCGGTCAGACCGTAAATATCAATGGCCGTAATATTCAGAGCCTTTTCGATTTCAAGGCGCATGGTATCAGACCATGGCTCAGCTCCAAAGAATCCCACCCGTACTTTCAATGACTTGATATCAACATCCATCTCTTCAGCCACCTCAGCCAGGCAGAGGCTGTAGGAGGGCGTACAGCAAAGGGCATCGGTCCCGAAGTCCTGCATGAGCATGATCTGCCGTTTGGAATTCCCACCCGAAATAGGAATGATTGAGGCACCGAGCTTCTGGGCTCCATAATGGACACCCAGACCGCCGGTAAACAGGCCGTATCCGTAAGCATTCTGGACCATATCCTTTTCGGTGACCCCCCCAAAGCTTAAGGTCCGGGCCATGACTGTAGACCACAGGTTAATATCATTTTGGGTATAGCCTACGACGACCGGCTTTCCTGTGGTGCCGGAAGAGGAGTGGATCTCCACCACGTCCTTCATGGGGCGGGCAAACAGGCCAAAGGGATAGGTATCGCGGAGATCCTGCTTGGTCATAAAAGGCAGGAGCTTAAGATCCTCGATGCTCTTAATGTCTTTCGGCTTTACTCCCGTCTCGGCAAACCGCTTCTGATAAAAGGGAACGGCTGCATGTACTCTCTGGACAAGCTCCCGTAATCGCTCGGTCTGGAGCGAAGCCATTTTTTTCCGCTCCATGCATTCTGCCTTCTTATCGAAAAACACGGTTGAACCCCCTTTCAATTCAGTTTCACTCTCTGGGAACATTTTTTCTTTCGCCCTTGTTGATCTTTCAGAGCTCTCCCTTCATGCCGGCCCAGGGAAAAGGCCTGCTCATTCACCTTCCGGGTTTTGGGCGGAACACGTGAGCCGATAGTGCGAAGCCACAACTCTTCCGGTATCTCCGGCAGATAGTTGGATATGGCTCCCAGTAAAACATTATTCATAGCCTTCGGGCTGCCGGCCTGTTCAGCCAGCTTTAAGCCCTCGACACATTGAACCTTATGGCCACTGCGGTCTAAAAGACGCTCAATATCCGGGGGATATTCCATGAAGCCGCTACTGACCGTCGTTGGGTTGATTTTCAGCTTATTGACGATAATAATCCCCTCGGGACATAAAAAATGTACCCATCGAAGCGCCTCCAGCATCTCAAAGGCGAGCAGGAAGTCAGCTTCACCCTGCCTGATCAGGGGGGAAAAGACCCGTGGCCCGAACCGTATATGCGTTGAAACACTCCCCCCGCGCTGGGACATTCCGTGAACCTCGCTCTTTTTTACCTCGAATCCCGCCTCCATGCCAGCATCAGACAAAATTTCACTGGCCAGAATAATTCCCTGCCCTCCAACGCCGACAATAAGGATATCCCGCTTTTCCTTCATAGATAACTGCCCCCTCGATTTACGATTTCACTGGTTGTATGGCTCCGGCCTGGCAAACCTGCTCGCATACCGGGCAGCCATTGCAGAGCAGAGGATCGATTAAGGCTTTCTTTTCCGCCGTCAAGCTCATGGCCGGACATCCCAGTTTCAAGCATGCCTTGCAGCCGGTACAGAGGTTGGCCTCGACCCGGCGCTGAAGACGTTTGGCTTTCCTGTCCAGCAGCACACACGGCCGCCGGGAGATGATCAGTGACGGCTCCTCAGCCTGTATCTCCCGGTCAATGACCTGACTCAACTGTTCAAGATCATAGGGATCCACCGTTTCGACCCGGGACAGGCCAAGGGCACGGCCCAGGGCCTCAAGATCAACGGCCCGTGTCTCCTTACCCTGCAGGGTAAACCCCGTAGCCGGATGATGCTGAAAGCCGGTCATGGCCGTTGTTCTGTTGTCCAGAATAATGATGGTGCTCGTTCCGTGATTGTAGGCAATGTCAAGAAGCCCGGTGATACCGGAATGGAGGAAGGTGGAATCACCTATGACCCCGACGATCGGCGGTATCAGGGGATCCTTCCTGGCTTTGTTGAAGCCGTGAGCGGTTCCAATGCTGGCCCCCATACAGATGCAGGTGTCCATGGACTGAAGCGGCGGCAGGACAGAGAGCGTATAGCAGCCGATATCTCCGGCCGCACGTATTTTTTTGCGGTTCAGGGTGTAAAACAATCCCCGGTGCGGGCAGCCCGGACACATGGCCGGAGGACGTGGGGGAAGCTCTACTCCGGGGTAACAGGTTTTCCGGGGAGCCTCCTTGAGAAAGGCCCGGGCCAGGATCTCCGGGGTCAGTTCTCCGGTATCCGGCAAAAGGGACCTGCCCTCAATGGAAATCCCCATGGCCTTGATCTGGTCCTCAAGAAAAGGGGTTAACTCTTCCACGACATACAGGTTTTTAACCCTCCCGGCGAAGTCAGCAATCAACTTTTCAGGAAGGGGCCAGGGCATACCCAGTTTGAGGAAAGAGGCCTCAGGCATTACCTCCCGGGCATACTGGTAAGCAACACCGCTTGAAATGATCCCGATCTCCGTATCCTTCATCTCACAGAGGTTCCAGGGGGTAATCTCCGACAATTCCCGGAGAGCCTGGGTGCGACTCTTGACCAGAAGGTGCCTCTTTCGGCTGTAAGCCGGAATCATGACATATTTTTGAGGATTCCGGGGAAAAGGGGAAAGAGATGAGGTATTTCTCTGATCGTTTACTTCGGTAAGGGATTTGGAATGGGAAATGCGGGTGGTGAGCCGAAGCAGGACCGGAGTGTCGTATTTTTCACTTATTTCCAGACCAAAACCGACCAAGTCCTTGGCCTCCTGGCTGTCTGCGGGCTCGAGCAGAGGAACCTGAGCAAATCCGGCATAAAAGCGGTTATCCTGCTCATTCTGCGAGCTGTGCATGCCCGGATCATCAGCCGTAACAACAACCAGCCCGGCCTGAACACCGGTATAGGCCAGGGTCATGAAGGGATCGGCGGCCACATTCAAGCCGACATGCTTCATGGTCACCAGGGTACGCATCCCGGCCAGACTAGCCCCGATACCAACCTCCAAGGCCACCTTCTCATTTGGTGACCATTGGGCATACATTTCCGGAAACCGTACGATCGTCTCCAGAATCTCCGTACTTGGCGTGCCCGGATACCCCGTCGCTACGCCTACTCCAAATTCATACGCCCCGCGAGCCACTGCCTCATTGCCTGATAAGAGTATCCTCATGATTCCGCCTCCGGGTTTAGCCCCAAGTCATCTCATGACCAGTTCACGATCTATCTTCAGGTAACCAGAATTCAGTAATCAGAACTCATTGAGTCAACCATCATGGCGATTGGTGACCGGTAAGCAGGAAACCGGCTAGCATGCATCAACCTCCAATCTGACTTGATTGGCTGCTGACGGCTGCCAGCAGATTCATGAAAGAGCAGATTCAAAAAATAAAGAGAAAGGCGGGATGGGCCTTTGAAAACCCATCCCACCGCAATCTTTTCTTGAAAAGGTACCTAGAATTTTATGAACAGTTCAAATCTGGTAAACATGGCATCGTCCAAATCATCCCCATAATATTCACCGGGATCAAAGAGCATGGCCAGCCAGTGACCGGAAACATTCTCGGTAAATTGATAGTTAAACTTTACCTGAGGGCAACTGCCGCGGCCTGATTCGCCGGCTGCATTGTCTTCGCTGGCCTGAAGAAGCAGATAGCCTACATTGGCACACATTTTGGGAGTAATGTTGGCTGTTACATCCAATTCGAAAATGGTATGATTGGACCATACTCCATTGCTGGAACCGGGATCGTTTTTCTTGGAGATGGTAGCCAGCATATCGCCATAGCCGAATTTCGGAAAATCAGTGTAGAATCCGTCCCAGGCCTTATTT
The DNA here is from genome assembly GCA_049472445.1 of bacterium. GTDB lineage: Bacteria > SZUA-182 > SZUA-182 > DTGQ01 > DTGQ01 > JBLIRT01. Next base: position 10,836 of record JBLIRT010000034.1, on the reverse strand, counting down.
TTATCGTCAGTAGCATCATCATCACCGGAGGTATAATAGAAGCCTAATTTCACCTTCGGCTGGCAGGTAACCTCAGGCATACCATAGGTCACATGGAAAAGACCGCCTAAGGCGTCTCTGTCAATATCTTTACCGGCGGCATCTTCACCGGCTTTACCAAACTGCTTGGCCACTTCAACTCCATAGGAAAGATTTTCAACGATTTTTCCCGTTGATCGGATACCCACGGCCGTGGTGTTGTATTCCTGGCCATGTCTTGCCTTATGGAGGCCATAGGCTTCCAGGGTGTGGTTCTCAATGCCCCTGTTGGTGTAATAGAGGCCGTATAAGTCCTCATCATCCGGTTGCGTATATTCACCCTCATCAGCCTTGGCCGTAAATAAATCTATGGTGGCGTCACCGAAGGTACTTGACAGCTTGATGGCGTCAAAATAGATCGTTCGGGAGCCATCTCCGGGCGTCCCCTCGAAAACAAGGAAGCCCTCGCCATAGGTCAGATCCTGGCGCCCGATCTTAAGGGTCACCGGCATTCCCAGGAAATCCTTGGCTTCGATATAGGCATTATCGATGATGACCATGTTGAGATTGTCTTGTTTAGCATTAGGATCAGTATTATAAGCATAGTCCGGGCGTCCCCAGCGGGGTTCGGCTGCCACTCTGACATAGCCGGTAAAACCCTCGGCCAGATCGCCCTTAATCCACAGCCTGGTCCTCTGCCGGAAAATCTGCTCGCTATCATACGTATCGTCGTCTAAGTCATTATTGTTTTTTGCATACTGGCCTCTGATGCGAATATCACCACCAAGAGAGATATTCTCCAATGCTGCTTCTACCCTGCATACATGAGTCAAACTGACGAGAAAAACCAAACTGAGTAATCCGATTAATATCTTTTTCATCTTTTACCCTCTTCCTTAGCCTTTTCTAAAAATTTCGTTAACCTTTTTACCCATACTTCTTACCAATTACCGCACCGCTGATATGTTCTTCAAAAAGCCTTCAACACGTTCCTTCCTAACCTTGTGAATGTTGAGCCCATTCGGTAAAGTTACAATAATTTCTATGTATCCACCCCCTTTATCCTTAGAGTTTTCGTGTTTATGGTGATAATTCTCTTTTCGGTATTGCTGTGCTCTGCGATCTAAAATTCACCCCCTGGAACAACAGAGAGATAACTCAAAATGCTATATCGGGGTGATGACATGGGAACATGTCAATAAAAATTTTTTTGGATTGAGAAAACTGAGGATGCTGACCTTTCGACCATAACAAAGGAAGAATAATACCTTACCCCCCTGTCTCATGTATGAGTCTAATTTATGATAATTGAAAAAATTTCCAATAAATAGCTATTTTACTAAAATTCTATTGACTGGTTTCCCTATTATACACTAAGGTCACGGTATTATGTCAATATAAAAAATTCATTATCGCCTTAAGAAATTATCATTAATCAATACATTAAAATTATGAACCTGAACCTCAGCCAGGATATCCAGACCGGCCAGCATCCAGAAAAGAAAAACCTCCGGAAAATTCTTTTTCTCCCAGGCTGAAAAAAGAAGCCCGACTGATATCCAGACAGAGGTGCTCAAATCTATACAGGCATGATAGCTCCTCAGGTATGAAAAAAGTTCCATACTTTCCCCGGCCAGATTATCGGCTTTCCATGGTAAGGCTGAAAGCAGGGCTATGGGCAAAACGGTAGAGAATTCATAAGGGAACGAGGAAGAAATCTCATGAATAAGGTATAGAGCAATTTCCCGGAACGGATGATCCTCACCCGGCATACAGGCCGGATCGGCCAGGGAGGACTTTCGCTGGGACGCAGCCAGACGGAAGACTTCGGCTACGTTCATGAAGCGCATCACGCACCTTTCAGGAACTCCACCCTGAAGCCAGAGAAAAAGGGAAGCCAGCCTTCGGCCTCTTTCAGGGAGAGGGATATTCTTTTCCTCCAGGATGTGATCGATCTGATCAATTCGATCGATACAACCGTCCAGACTGGTCATGAACAACAGCTTCCACCATGGATAAGAAGCCCCCGGCCGGATGATCCCTTCCTGGCGTTGCAGGATGGATTCCAGCCTGAAAATAACTGCTTCGGCTGAATAATCACCCATCACCAGAACGAGAGCAGCAAAGAGCAGTTCCGGACCATCCTCGAAACCGTATTGCCGAAGTGAGGTTACCACTTCCATGGCCCTGGCCAGAAGATCGTCCTCCGGCTCTCCATATTTAAGGACCAGGGCCAGCCATAAGAGCATCTGCCCCTGGGTTGATACCGGCCGGTTCTGTCCCGGCCCGCTCAGGATCAGACCCTTATTGAAATAAAGATCAAACCGCTCCCACTCCCGGCAGAATCTCTTTATCAGCTGGTCAGGGCTTTCATATTCGCATGAAAAGAGGGTGAGCGATGTCAGCCATAGATAGGAGTAACACTGAGGATGCTGCCCGCAGGCGAGAGAATAGAAGAGATTCACCATCCGGTCCAGTCTGGCCAGGAGATCACTTCTCTCAGGCAGAAAAGACGGCTCGGCCTCAAAAAGCTGCGTTATGCTTACGTCGTATTCAGGCAAAGGACCGTCCCGGACCGTATACATGATCCGAACCGGCTGATGGCAGAAAGAGCAGTGGAAATCCCAGGCATATCCCCCTTCCCGGTCTTTTGGACACGGATTCTGATCAAAGGATTTTCGGTAGAATATCCCCAATCGGGAGGATGAGGCCCGGGATTGAGATCCCTTCACAAGATCGATGGCTGTAAATCTGGTTTCCTCCCCGCAGGTAAGACAGGTGTAAACCAGAAATCCCTGGTGTCCCTTATCCGAATCTGTCACCCGATCGAACTTCACCCGGTTCAATCTCTGTTCCGGCCGCAGGCACAAGATCTTCATACCTTCTTGTCGGAACAGGTGAGAGATAAATTCTGAATTTTTCGAGGCCTTGACGAAATGGGTACTGACCAGGTGCTGAAAAACAACCTAATCAATCATCGATATTTGATCAGTATGACCACCAGGGGAGGACCTCCAGGGTAAATTCCTGAGATACCGATTTGCCCCTGGTATTATAAGCCGTCACGGTAATCTGATATGATCCCGGAAAACAGGTCAGCAGGGAGTAAACACCCTCTCCGGTAAAAGAGCCGATATTACAGGAGTAGTACAGGGGATCACCATGAGGATCCTGAAAGCATGGCCAGGGGAGGAGAAACATCTGACCTGCCCTTATCCTTTGCGGGGATTCGATTATCCTTACTATTTCAGGCGGGCGATGAAAGGCCGGTACTGGTTCGGGATCCACACAGAAAACGGTGAATTCCCCTTCAGCAGACAGTCCGCCGGGATCGCCGGCTCTTACCGTAAACCTCATTTCACCCTCTTCCCACGGGATGAAAGAAAACGCGCCGGTCACAGGATCAATCCATTCCGGTTCCTTACTGAATACCACCCATGTATTTTTCCAGCGGGCGGATAAGGTCAATCCCAGCGTATCTTCCTGATCCGGATCATAGGCCGTAATATGATACGTACCCCTTTTCCCGACTTCAAAGTGCTGATCTTTCAAATCATCAATAACTGGGTACTGATTGGTTACCGGCTGAGGTGCCACTGACACAGGGAATGTTTCGCTATCACCGCTCGATCTCTCATATATCCTGAAGGTGTCACGCACCATTATCCCAAGGGTGTCACACACCCTGCAGGTACATATCACGTCTTCAAAGACCTGACCCTGTCCTGGTATAAACATTCTCATATTTGGCCAGGCATCGTAGCCGCTGTTTTTAAGGGCCTGGGCCAAAACATACATCTTATTCTGGACGGTCCTGGCCCGAAGGGTTCCATCATGCAAATCCCTGTTGGTTACCCATAAGTCATGGGGAGCTTCAAGACGGGGGATTTGAAGCACAGGGATATTGTTCGGATCGGTTGGAATGGACGACAGCATTGAATTACAGGAAGAGCCAAGCTCATTGCCTACCGTCAAGTAAAATCGTACATTCACCTCATCCGGCCCTTGAAGGCTGCCATCCTCCTGATAAATCCTGGCCGTCGAGAGGTCAAAGTCAGGATCCCGATCATCCCTTCCCATATCATCCTTTATATGCGGGAAATAGATGGTGCCATCATCATCCTTCTCAAGGAACAGGTTAAGATCCCTGTCTTCAGCGAAAATGAACCTTACCTTCGGTTGCCATAATTGCTGCGTTATAGGTCCAATTTTAAACAGGTGAGGAACATGACTTTCCCTTAAGGCCTCAGGTGAAATAAAAAACATAATATCATCCATCCGGTACTTATCTCCTTCTATGGTTATAGACAGGATCTGATCAAGCTCTTCGTCAAGAGTGGAATATTTTTTAACAACCTCATTCAAATCCACCTCTACCAGATGCCAACGGCAATCAATGAATTGTGTGCCCATATACACTTCGATTATGGAAGGCTGCTTATCATCAGGAGAAATAGGCCCGGCCTTCTCCTCTACGGTCGCAAGGAAATCGGATGAAGATTCACCGGCAGGTTCACCCTGGGGAATCATATGGATTTCAGCGTAGCCATTATTGGTGGTCCTGACCTTGACGATGAACCTGAAGGCATCAATAAACCTGAGGGTATCAGAGTAATCGTCAAGATAATCAATTCTTAAGGCTTTCACCTTAAAACTCAAAAGGTTATATGCAGAAGGGATGCCCGCCTGAAGATTACCATCCCTATCAAGGTGGGAAACATTCATTTTTATGGAAAATGGTATGTCGTATGGTGTGTCATGAAGGAAGACGGAAGGGGGTCTGTATACGTCCATTACCCGGCTTCCCTCTTCAAAATCTATGCACGTCTGTACCTGACTATAAACGGTACTGATACCAAAACAAGGTGGTATCCACCACCAACCCATATTCAGAGGAGTGGTCCAGTATTCAAAATTATCTACCAGCATGCCACCTGGGATTTCCACACACCATTCGTTCAACTTCATATAGTGTGTATATGTCGTCTGGGCCTGGCCCCGGCCGTAAAAAGCTAAAAGAAAAATCACACCTGTACATATCTTCCCAAAATTTCCTCTCTTGCTCATGGCCTCTATCCTCATATTTTTTCGTTTATAAACCTATAGAGTATGGAAGGGGTACGGTGCCTGTATGATGGATGAGAAAATATACCGCAGGATCAGGTAGGATCACTTCCTTATTTTCTTTATTCCCTTTTTAATTATATGTACCTTATAGGCACAAAGTCAAAAAAATCGTAATATAATTTACAAAGCTATGTTCGACTTACAGGTGGGGTGAGTTATGGCCTGCGCTTACAGGTATCCATCTATCTGCTTATGTGCAAAAGCTATGGATAAGCCGAAGCTGATAAGGATTACCTAGTTTTTGGAAAAACATGAGTAGCAGTGTAAAAACGGGTAAGCTTAGCCTGGTTGAAGGGTTCGCTTATATTACCAGTGCCCCCCTGCCATGATACCGTAGTGAATTCCACCGGCTTCAAATTCTTCATGATCAAAGGTAACATCAGCATCCGAATATTTTACCATGAGGCCGATATTAAAACCGCTGCCCGAGGTCCAATAAATACCCGTGCCGGCCCACAGACCAGCGCCGGTATCGGAATATTTCTTATTGCCAACCTCAAGGTGAGTTTCCATACGGCTTATGCCGCCACTCACAAAGGGATGGAGGGGTGCGCAACGAAGGTTCATAATCTTTTTTAAGCCTATGTGCAGTTCATCACTTTCGGCTAAGAAATAATCCCCGGTTTCATCCGACATAAGATAAGCCCAGGTGATGCTGAGAGGCCAGTTCGGAAATGTAAAGTCAACCTCAAAAAAGCCGAATTCGGTCTGTCTGTCTAAAGGTTTCCAATCATCCTTATCCATCCTTTTTTCACCAAAGAAAAAATTTACATTGCCGGTACTTTTCTGGGCACATACGGGGGAGGAAGGGATCAGGAGAGAGATAATAAGAAAAGCCTTGAACACTTCAATAAGCAACGCCTTGAGCATACCTGATTCCTTTCGTACTGTCGGATATTTTTAATGGAGATAAGGCTTCATGGTGATTCCATGAGGTACAAAGCCTACTTATATAATTATAATTTTTTGATTATCTGAAAGCAAGATGAAAAACTCCAGATAGAGGCTCTGTGGCTCTGTACAGCCTACACAAAGATGAAAGTCTGGCCAATTTTGGCCAGACTTTCAAAGCCCGGGGGGAGGTGGAGACTGATGACTTCCGGCTTAAGGGCAGGGGAAGACACTGGTCGTACCAAAGAAGTTTGGCGGAACAATGTTTGTATTGTTGCCTCCATCACAGAAATCGATGCGGTTTCCCCTGGCTGTGTTTAAGGTAACCGTGTTATCTTCGGTAACGTTACCTATCTTAATGCCGACCCTAAGATTATCAAAAGCCAGGTTAGCTTTGACCTTGATATCTTTGGCGGGTGGAGCCACATCAATTCCATCCCCACAGTTTTCAAGGGCAATGTTGCCAAATAAAAAGTGATTTTCTCCAGTTATATTAAACCCATCATCGAAATTACCTTTAGCCAGGTTCTCTTTAATCTCATGGTCCTGACCGTCAATCTCAAAACCGTCGGCTCCATCTTCTTTTCCGTTTTCAAGAGCCTCATTTCCCTGAATAAGGATACCAGAATTATCTGAAAAAGAGAGATCAAAACCGTCATCTCCATTTCTTATGGCCTTGTTAAAAATCACTTTCAAGCCGGCACTTCCGGCGATGATCTCAATACCATCCGCTATTTGTTCATTTACAGCATTTTTTACCTCATTGAAAGCTATCTTACCCTCGCAGCAGTTTAGACATTCGACAATAATGCCATTATCGAATGTACAGTTCACGTGGTTACTTACAATCTGGGGATTGTCCCCGATTGCCCTGATTCCCTCTTCACGACAGTTTTCAATGGTGTTTTTGATTATTCTGACATTGGCTCCTTCTGATGCAATACCTTGCCTATCAACGTTAGAGATAAAGTTTCCTTCCACCACGGTATTATCACCTTCGATATCTATCCCTTGATCTGATGCGTTTTGAATGGTATTAAAAAGAACCTTGGTATTCCCTTCCACCTCTATGCCGTCGCCTTGATCAGCTTCCTGCCTTCCGGCACAACGGATAAGGCATTTCGTTATGAAGCCGTTATCTCCTTCAAGGTCGATGCCATCCTGGTCCGCTCCAAGTATCCGGACATTGATAACCTTTGTCCCCTCTGCATTCGGATCCGAATGGATACCATCATTATCAGCATTATTGATAGTAATATTTTTAATGGTTACATCCTCTGCTTTAATCAAAATCGTATCATCGCCTGAATCAGTAAACAGACTGGGATCATCTATGACAACCTGCGGGCCGAGAGATATGTCTCTGATGCCCAGGTCAGAGCCCAAAGGGGATTTTAAAACAGCCCGCTGATGAATGACCCTTCCCGCAGCTATACCTACCAGGGTCAGGCCTCTCTTATCGGCTGAGATAACGACCGTCTCAAGGTATGTCCCGGGGAAAATCTGCACTGTCTCCCCGGGGCGTGCGGCATTTACAGCCTCCTGGATCGTGCTGAAACAACCGAAAACTCCCTTTGGATTAACACACTTGATGGCCTCACTGTATCCGGCCAGGAAAAGCACCAGGACTAAAGAGACACCTAAGGAAAATACAGTATCTTTCCACTTCATAGTAATTCTCCTTAATTTATTGTTGTGCTGGTGGTTTGAGGATTACCTTCTCAAGTCGTCTGAGGCATCTTCTGGCCCGGCCCATGGCTTCATCATACTTTCCATAATCAGATAATTCCTGAGCCCTTTGAAGATCATGCTGCACCTCCGCACAGAGATCATCCTCTCCTTCCTCCTGCGCCGGTGCCAGCCACTCCTGTCCGCTGCACTTCAGACTAAAATCTGATTGGGCCTCTTCTATAACAGCCAATACCTGATCTTGCGTATACGCCTCATTATCATCCCCCTCCTGAGCACCTGCCGGACTGAGGGTCATCACAAAAACAATGAGAAAAATCACCAGTAAAAAATACTTTCCCTGAGACCATCTATTCATAGCTATCCTCCCTTGAAAAAAACCATTATGTATTTTTTTATGACCAAATGTTACCAAGCCAATTCAGGACATTGCGTCTCGGAGGCGGCGGCCTTATAAGGCCATTAATCTTCATGCTCTTCACCCTTCAGGCTCGATATCTCGATATTCATTACCCTGCTCTTTATCTCACCTACACAATGGAAAAGTATCTGATGCAAAAATAAGATAGCTGATCATTACTGTCCGGTTAAGCTGAAAAATCGACTTTTAACTTCTGTGAGTCATTGATCTTTAAAACGTGACTCTCTCCGTTTCAATTGAAATCGATAAAAATGTAAGGTCTTGAGTCTCTTGTTATGACCTGGTTAAACTTAATTGAGTCCATCGATAACCGGAACTCATGAAGGTTATATCAGAATATAATAGGATTATTTATAAAAGACTTATAAAGATCGGATATTTTGATGGATTATAGTTACTCTCATGAAAGAAGCAGGAGGCATTGTATCCAGAGCCGGTACAATATGCTTCATTTTATTAGAAATAAAATAAAAATAAATTATATTTTTGACAAAAATGTTAAATATTGATATATTAATATTAATACAAAATAAACTACATATATAGATTTTTAATACTCTGATCATTCACATCTTATGTATTTTTTCCCCAAATAAATGACGGAATGCTGAGGCATACTGCAGTCCATCTGTTTTGCTTTTCATGAAAAGGAACCTGCGGAACAATCCTGATCAGGAGAAAGGGGGGCAGGCGAGAGAAAAATAAATTTTTAAAAGGTGAAAAACAAAGAAACAGCTTTCGTAACCATGAAGGATCACGGTGATCAAAGGAGATCAAAGATTCGAAAATCCATACGAAAACATATGGTCTTGGTCATGTTTCTGCTTTTCCTGTCACTGAACTTCATTGCTTCAGTCTCGGCCGGGATAACCACCGGGGAGGGGCCAAACCTGGGCGAGGACCGAATAACTATGGAAGACATCTGCATGCTGCCGCTCAAGGCCATTCAGGATGCCGGCCTCAGGATATTTTCAACGCCCTTCAACAAGCTTGACGGGTATGGTGACGGCCCCCTTGACCCGAATGAGGGAGACCCCATATTACTCGGAAATCGGCCGACACTCCAGCACAATGGCACGTTTTTGCGTGTCAACGGCCTTGACGGGCAATCGTGCCTTGAGTGCCATTTCATCGGCCGAAACTCAACGATTCCGGCAACTTTCGGCATCGGAGGTACATCGGGTCCGGTCGCTAACGCCATACAGATGCCAAGCTTTATCGATGTGGCCGAAATGAATCCCGGAGACTTCAACGGCCGGTTTATCAATCCGCCTCAACTTTTCGGGATCGGTGGCATAGAACTTGTCGCCAGAGAAATGACCGCTGAGTTGCAGAAACTCAAAGCAGAGGCCATCTCAAACCCCGACACTCCCGTGAGCCTGAATGTGAAGGGAGTCTGCTTTGGGACAATCACCGCTGATGGTGACGGCAATATAGATCCCAACGGAATCATAGGTATTGATGATGATCTGGTGGTACGGCCTTTCGGGCGGAAAGGAGAATTTTTCAGGGTAAGAGATTTTGACCTGACAGCCCTTCAATTCCATTTCGGCATGCAGCCGGTTGAAGTGGTTGGTGCAGGAGTTGACGCTGATAACGACTGCGTTCCGGATGAGATACTCATTGGAGAGGTTTCGGCCATTCATATCTTTGTTACCACCCTCCCCAAAACCCTCATAGAAAAGCCAACCCCCAAGATACTGGAGGGGTATAAGCTGTTTCGCCAAATTGGATGCACCTATTGCCATACACCCTTCTTCGTCACGGAAAGCAGAATACTAACCTACAGTTATCCGGAAGATGCAACAGATCCGACAGCTGATATTTATGATCAGGCTAACCTGACTGCTGCTGCCGGTTTCAGACCTGCGCCCTCTGGCGGATTGATTGTTCAGGCGTTTTCTGACTTTAAACGTCATGATATGGGACCTGGTTTAGCGGAATCCTTTGATTTGGCAGATGAGCAAATGAATAGGGAATTTATCAGCGCCAGCCTGCGGGGCGTGCGTGATACGGCCCCTTATCTCCATGATGGAAGGGCAACGACCATAACCGAGGCTATCCTCATGCTTGGCGGTGAGGCACAGACTGCTCGTGATACATTTGCTGACCTGAATCAGGCGGATAAGGATAAGCTGATTGCCTTCTTATACTCTCTGCGTACACCGCTTACCAATAGTTCTCTGGGTAGCAGACAATCAGGAAATGATCCCGGCGGGGAGGATATTCTTTTCTCTTTAGGTAAGTAATTCAGAAGTAATATATTATTCCTGGTCATTTCAGATGAGTTTATGAAAAAGCAGATAGGAAACCATCGAACTATTATCTATGGAGGATCAGGGGAAAGGCAGGCTGGAAGAGAATCCAGCCCGCCTTCCGATCCATGCCTTGCCACGAAGGAGAAGGGCGATGGCTCAGAAAAAGAAACGTTCCGGGTGGACCGCATTGAGGAGACAAGGCCTGCTTCCGGTAAGGGCAAAATACTGGTCATGGATGATCAGGAAATTATAGGCAAGGCGGCCCTCCTGATGCTTGAATATCTTGAATATGAGGCCTCATTTGTGAAAGACGGCCATGAAGCCGTGAAATTCTATATCAGGGCTAAGGAATCAGGCCAGCCCTTTGATGCTGTTATTTTAGACTTAACTGTGCCTGGCGGGATGAGCGGCGAGGAGGCTGTTCAAGAGCTC
>JBLIRT010000033.1:0-22455 GCA_049472445.1 bacterium | reverse complement strand
GAATTTGATTAAAAGCTCTCTCCAATCCACTCCATTTTAAGATTACTTTCTACATAAATGTTGTGGCAGTTAAACAGTAAATCAGACATTGGTTACATGCCGATAGTATGTCATATTCATGTAGCCATAACTATCTGATTATGAATAAAAAATTTTATAAAAGAAGATAAGGAAAATGGCAGTGACGTATGAAAAAGAACCTTCGGAGATGATTCTATGGCCCAAGCAAAGGATATCCGTAGGGTTGGTATAACCGGCTCTTATGGAGGCCTCAACCTGGGTGATGAGGCCATTTTGCAATGTATTATTGAGCAACTGCGGGCATCCTTGCCGGTGGAAATCACGGTTTTTTCCAGGAACATGCAGGATACCCTGAATCGGCATAAGGTCGAGCGGGTCGTGCCGGTGCGCGAGATGGTCAAAAAAGAGGTGATCCCTGAAATAGAGCGGCTTGACCTTTTGATCTTTGGCGGTGGAGGGATCCTTTTCGAACCTGATGTATCCGTCTTTCTGAGAGAGGCAATGATCGCCCAGGAAATAGGCGTGCCGGTTATGGTTTATGCGGTCGGTATGGGCCATCTGAAAGACCATGTTGTTCTGACACAGCTTAGAAATGTTTTTAATAAGGCTGCGGCCATTACCGTCCGGGAGTGGAGTACAGCCAAACGCTTATCGGAAATGGGTATCAAGCAGAAGATTTTTCTGACCTCCGACCCTGCCTTTCTCCTGAAACCGGAACCTACACCGGATCGTACTGTACTGTATGAGCACCTTGACGGGGATCGCTGTCTGGTAGGAATGTCCATCCGTGAGCCCGGGCCTGCTGCACCGGATATAAATGAAGATTTTTACCGCAATCTTTTGGCTAATGCAGCCGACTTTATGGTTGACCGGTATGAGGCCAATGTGGTTTTTTTCCCCATGGAGGCGAAAACACAGGATATCCAGCTTTCGCATTCTGTTATCGGTCGTATGAAGCGGGCACAAAATGCTACGGTCGTTGCCGGCGAGTATACGAGCGGCCAAGTGCTTTCAATCATGGATCATCTCACCTTTGCTGTTGGTATGCGGCTCCACTTCCTCATCTTCGCCGCCATTCAGGGGATACCTTTTGTACCCCTGCCCTATGCTACCAAGATAAGCGGATTGATTGAGGAACTGGATATGGCCGTGCCGCCGATAAAACTTGTCAGTGCCGGTCGGCTGCTTGCCTACATCGATAAGTCATGGGACTTCAGGCATCAGCTCAAAAAGCATATAGAGAATGCCGTGCCCGAATTTCAGCACCGGGCCAGAGAAACAAATAGCATTGCCGTTCAACTGCTGCGGGAAGGATACTTTGTCACCTCTCTGAAACAGGTAGGGTGAATGGAATATCGTGATCAGGCTGGATGGGCTTTCTGCAATCAGAAATTTCTTTCGTCAAGGCCCGACCCCGATTTACTTTGTCAATGAAACCCCGATCACTCTCATCGGACTCGATGCCTGGGTGCATGGGCTGATGTTTCTCTGCCAGATCGATGCCTTCGATGGTCTTCATCCCCGGGTGCTCGTGCCTGAAAATTTTCCCCGGCAGCACATCTCCACAGCCGAGGTGAATAATTCGCTCCTGGAGCATCCCCGGATCAGGCAGTTTATCCGCAGCCGTGGCCCTTTCGGCAAGGCGCTGTTCGTGTTCTTTAACCAGCATACTGAGGAACTGTGCCAAGAGCTGGGGCTTCAAGTCTGTTTTCCACCGGCTGATCTGCGTACCCTGGTCGGGAATAAGATTGAGGCCACCCGCCTGGCTGAATCTGCGGGGGTGACCTGCGTGCCTCATGTGCTGGCCGAAGTCCGGTCATACGAGGAACTTCGCAGCCGCGCAGGGCATCTGGGACCTGAGCTCGTTGTCCAGGGGGCAAGAGGACAGGAAGGAGAAACAACCTATTTTATCTCTTCGGAAGAGGATTGGAAGCGAGACGGCCCAGCCGTCGCTTCGGCGGGCGAGGTGCGGATCATGAAGCGCCTTCGCAGCCGTGAGTCAGCGCTGGAGGCGTGTGTTACCAGGCATGGTACGATCATAGGCCCGCTCATGGAAGAAATCGTCGGCCTGCCTGAGCTGACCATTCACCATGGGGGCTGGTGCGGCGCGCAGATCGGGACGGGTCTTTTCTCAACAGAAATCCTGGACCAGGCACGGGCTGATGTATATGCCTTCGGGAAGGAGCTGCAAAAGCTCGGCTATCGGGGTTACTTTGAGGTTGATTTTCTGAGGGATCTTGACACCGGCAGGCTCTATTTCGAAGAGGTCAATCCCCGGCTGACAGGGGATACGACTCTGACGAACACCACTGCTTTCGCCCATAGCGATGCTCCTCTGATTCTTTTTCATTTGCTGGAGTGGTTCAAGGTTGACTATGATCTGGACATAGATGGCCTCAATGCCCGATGGGCTCATCCTGAATTTCTCGATGACCGCTCCATGCTCGTCTTCTACAATACGCATCCCAAACCCTGCCGTGCTGCTGCTGCGCCCAGGACCGGGGTCTATCAGCTTGATGATCATGGAAATATGACCTTCCTTCGTCCCCAGTGGCATACCACCAGTGTTGACAGTCCCGATCAGGCCTTCCTCCTGGCCGAGACGAAAAGAGGAGATGAGCTTGTGCCCGGCATGAACCTCTGCCGCCTTATCGTACCAGGTTACGTCCTGAGCGACGATCATCAGCTTAATGACCGTGGCCGGACCTGGGTGAACCGGGTACTGGAGCAGTTTTCATACTGATACTCTACTTATTTATATGAAGGTGTTCAATTAATGTGTTTCCTGATAACGGCCTAATCACAATCACCTTGCGGGTGACAGACGACGACGGAGGAGAAGATACTGACACAGCCGCGATTTCAAAACCATTCAAGGGGCAGAGCCCTTTTATTATGACCAGGCCGTGAGGGTCTGGTTTTAGAATTGAATAAAAAAGTTACTAACTATATATTTAGAAACGTTTTTTCCGGAGAGGGAGGGGGGTATCCAACATAGTAGTAGCCCCGTCCGTATTGTCCGTAAGGAGAAGAATAAGGGTTAGGATTTCCATTATAAGGTATAAATTTTTCATAACTCATATTATTCCATTCATCATAAACCATCCAAGTGTTCCGATAAGGGTCCCAGTACTCATTACCATTGTATGACGGCATATTATATATAGAGGGTTGCTGATATCCAGGGCCATAAGGATCGAAAGCTTGCTGATACCCATACCAAGGCCGATTCCCAAATGGCATATTCCAACCGCTAAAACCAAAGTTGGGGTATCCATAACCGGAAATATTATAAGGTTGTTGGTATAAGTAAGTATCATAAGGATGTTGTACTTGATAATTATAAGAAGAGTATGCTGGTCCCATATTGTAGGGAAAGCCATATTCATAAGGAGATGGGCCGCCCCATATTGAGGCATAAATATCTGTACCCGGTATGTTATAATATCCGAGATCACCGCCTAATGGCGTGTAATATCCAATACTAGATAAGGTAAATAAGAAAAGGCTGACAAAAACAAACAAAGAAATTCCTAATAATTTCAATGACAAAGATATTACCATGGTTCTGATCTTGTCTCTTGCCATGTTTCCCCTCGCTGTCTTCATCCTCTTCATGACCATTCATCAATGCATGAAGGTCACGAGATATCTTGTACATTACATTCCTTACTATAAGTATATACACCAAACTTATACCTGTCTGTAGGGGATTCCCTTATTTTTTGTCAGGGATTTCCCTACAAGACAACCTCGACTGGAAACACTTACCTCTCTTTAGCTCTTTTTTGTAAGATTCTGATAAATTATTTAATACTTATAATTAACTTAGACGCTTTGTAAATCCTGTCGTTATGTAAGGGAATCCCTATTTTTTATAAACGTTCCTTCTATTTGCTTTTTGGCTTAAGGTTAAATCAGCAAATGATATGGCGGCTCTTACCATGTCTGGTTTTGAATTTCGATGAACTGTCTTTCAGCCGCTTCATGACCCATTGTATATCTTTGACCAGCATCTCAGCCATATCCCTGCTGAAATTTTCTTTGATGACTATTCTCAGTACCGCAATATCATCAGCATGCGGCGGCAGGGTATAGGCTGGGATAATCCAGCCCCTCTCGCGCAAAATCTCAGAAATCTGAAAGACAGTAAATCGGGAGTCATCTTTGAGCTTGAGAACAATAACCGGAAGATATTGCGTACCGTTGAGATCATCAAACCAGCCCGTATCCAGGAGATGTCTTTTCAGGTAATGAGCATTGGCCATAATGCTTTTCATAATATCCCGATAGCCGCTTTTCCCAAGGCGGATGAAATTATAGTATTGGAGAATAACAGGGTAACTTCCGCGTGAGAAGTTAAGGCTGTAATTGGGCATATCTCCACCCAAATAGTTGATATGAAAGATGAGCTCTTCGGGAAGGTCCGATTCATCCCGAAAGATGAGTGATCCCATGCCCGGATAAACCAGGCCGAATTTATGATTGGAGACATTGATGGACTTTACCTGGGCCAGCCTGAAATCCCACTCTAATTCAGGATAGATAAAGGGTGCGATGAATCCGCCGCTGGCTGCATCAACGTGAATGGGAACATCCCATCCCTTCTCTTCTTTGATTTGTATAAGTAAGTCGTTGATCTCTTTGATCGCATCGACTTGGCCGGTAAAGGTGGTGCCCAGGATGGCACCGACGGCTATGGTGTTCTCATCAAGGGCCTCGGCTACTTCATCTGCAGTCAGGGTCAAAGTGTCTTTCCTTATGGGCACAACTCGCCCTTCTACATCAAAGTACAGGGCGAATTTTTCAAAGCAGGAATGGGCATCCGCTCCAAAGATGACATTCGGTTGGCCAAAAGGCTTTCCTTCGGCCTGCCTCCTTTTTTTCCATGTGGCTTTATGGGCGGTGAGCCCGAGCATTACCGCCTCACTTGACCCGACCGTAGCCGTACCAACAGAATGGGCATCAGCGGGAGCATTGAATAATCTGGCCAGCATATTGATGATGCGGTTATGGATTTCTTTGGTCCTCGGGTATTCCTCCTGATCAATGAAGTTTCTGTTTACGGCATCCAAAGCAAGTTGCCTGGCCTCGGGCTCCATCCAGGTATTGACAAAGGAGGCGAGATTGAGGGCCGGATTTCCATCAAGATTTAATTCATCGCTGATGATCTGATAAGCGGCCTGAGGTGGCATAGGATCATCAGGGATCTCGAGTTTGGGCACAGGGCTGGTAAAATACCGGCTGCCGTATGTGGTAGGTAGAAAGCGCTTATGTTCGGTCAAGGCCTCATGTCTTATTTTCTTCGATAACATACATTCTTCCTCCCTGCTGTATGACCGGGGAAGGTCTTTTGGCTCCTGATTCAGCAACTTGCTTTTAAATCGGTATGTTCTGAAATAATCATATGTATGCTTATATCTTTTCAACCATCTGTTCCATATTCCGAATAATACCCTTGCCCTGGAAGTCAGAAAGTAAGGTACTCGATTTAGAGAGTGTTACGGAAGTCAGGGTAACGTACCCCAGGTGGAGAATTATCCCTTCGAATACCGAAGAGGAGGGAGCAGGACATACCCGAAAATCGATTATGAGAGGATCAAGCTTTGGCCGGGATAAACGAACCATACACCAATCGCCTCATTCACGAAAAGAGTCCTTACCTTCTGCAGCATGCCCATAATCCCGTAGACTGGTATCCCTGGTCGGATGAGGCCTTTCAGAAAGCCGGAAAAGAGGATAAACCGATTTTCCTTTCGATCGGTTATTCCACCTGCCACTGGTGCCATGTCATGGAGAGGGAATCCTTTTCCGATCCGGAAATAGCCCGGCTTCTCAATACCTATTTTGTGCCGATCAAAGTTGACCGGGAGGAGCGTCCAGATATCGACAGCTTTTATATGAACGCCGTAACGGCCATACTCGACAGCGGAGGCTGGCCATTAAACGTTTTTTTAACTCCCGCAAGAAAGCCCTTCTGGGGCGGCACGTATTTTCCACCTGAAGACAGACCGGGAATATTCGGACTCAAAACGCTTCTTGCAGCCATCGCCCACGAATGGGAAAACAACCGGATGGAGCTGCTCAATTCCTCGGAAAGCATTATCCAGGCCCTTATCGAGCGGCAAAAGGCGGAAAGAGGCGAGGCTGTTCCCTTGAGCGGGAAAGAACTTGATCTGGCCTATCAGAGCCTTTCCTCCCGTTTCGACAGGCGTTTCGGAGGATTCGGCACCGCACCGAAATTCCCCAGGCCGCACCTTTTATCATTCCTGCTGAGATACTGGAAGCGCACTGCTGAAGACCGGGCTTTGCAGATGGTGGAGCAAACCCTCACCCGGATGGCCGGGGGAGGGATTTACGACCAGATTGGGGGAGGATTTCACCGCTATGCCACGGATGCCGAGTGGCAAGTTCCTCATTATGAGAAAATGCTGTATGATCAGGCACTTGCTTCCAAGGCTTATCTCGAGGCCTATCAGGCCACCGGACGAAAAACCTATGCGCAGACAGCCAGGGAGATATTCGAGTATGTGCTTCGCTCTCTGACCGGCCCGGAAGGGGGATTTTACTCCGGCGAGGATGCTGATTCCGCCCCTGATCCAAGTCATCCTGAGGAAAAGAGGGAGGGAGCATTCTATCTCTTCAGTAAAGATGAGGTCATGGCCGCCCTGGGCCGGGAGCGGGGAGAAATGATCAGTTTCTTCTTCGGCCTGCAGGCGCAGGGTGTTACGCATCTCGGGCTTCATGAAGAATGTATGGGGAAAGGCATTCCCTTCGTCGCCCACAGTATTCCTGATACGGCACAACGTTTTAACCGGAGCGAAGACGAGATCGAAGCCATGGTGCAGGAATCGAGGAAGATACTCCTGGAAGTCCGCTCGATGAGACCGAAGCCCTTCCTCGATGATATGATACTGGTTGACTGGAATGGATTGATGATCAGTTCTCTTTCTCTGGGATCGCGGGTTCTCGGAGAGCTGCGCTATCAGGAGCGGGCGGAGAAAGCGGCTCAGTTTATCCTGCAAAACCTCATGGATCGGAGCGGGAGACTTTTACACCGCTATCGGGATAAAGAGCCGGCCATTTCCGGAATGCTCCCTGATTATGCCTTTTTCATAAACGGGCTGCTCGATCTCTACGAAGCATCGTTTCATCCGAGATATCTCGGGCAGGCCAGGCACCTTTGTGAGCAGATGATCGACCTTTTCCGGGATGAACAGGGAGGAGGCGGACTGCTCTTTGCGGCCGGAGACCGGGAGCAAATGCCCCTGCCGCAGAAAGAAGCCTATGACGGCGTTATCCCTTCCGGAAACTCTCTTGCTGCTTTCGACCTGCTTCGCCTGGCCCGGCTGACGATGGACCGGTCACTTGAAGAGAAAGCGGACTTGCTGTTCGGGGCCTTTTCCAAAGAAATCTCCCAGGCACCTGATTCATACGCTCAGATGCTTATGGCCTTGGATTTTGCCAAAGGGCCTTCCAGGGAGATTGTCCTTTCCGCAGGTTATGACAACAGGGAGCTTGCCGATATGGTGAAGATTATCTTTCAAGGGCTTATACCTAACAGGGTCATAGCCTTCCGCCCACCTTCAGGCAGAGGGCTTGAGGAAACGCTGGCCCTCATGCCGCACCTGGAAAACCGGCCGCCTCTGGAGGGGAGGGCTACGGCTTACGTATGCGAACATTACACCTGCCACCCTCCAGTGAAAAGCGCCATAGAGCTCAGGGAGGTGCTCAAAGGGTGGTAAGCAGGTGGGCTTATCATGCATTCCTTGTGTCTTTATCATCGTTTCATCCCTTCAGCTTAAAAATAATCGCTCTTCTATGGCACCCCGTCTTTTGAGGTGACTATTACAAGCCTTTCGTGTATAATACAAGTGCGATATTCAAATAAAATAATAAAATAAATCAAATAATTATACCTATGCCTTTAATTATATTTTTATTTAATATTATTCAATGAGAGGGTTTTTTAACGAAAGCTGCATTGCTGATAAAGATATTTCTCAATAAAATCACCTTCCTGGAAAGATAAGAGTGATAAAAATAAGGATGCTTACAGTATATTCCTTACAAGAAACGGATAGGCAACGAATTTCAGAGTTGGCCTATGGAGGTCAAGCATAAGATATGACAAAAGAAAGAATTCTTATCGTTGAAGATGAGGTTCTTATTGCCAAGGGCTTAAAGGTGAAGCTGGAAAATCAGGGATACGGTGTTTGTGCCATGGCTTCTTCAGGAGGAGAGGCGATTCAAAAGGTGGAAGAACTAAAACCTGATTTGGTACTCATGGATATTGTTATTAACGGTGCCATAGATGGGATAGAAGCGGCCAACCAGATAAGGGCCCGTTTTGGTATTCCCATTATCTATCTGACTGCCTATTCGGGGAAGGACGTGCTCGATCGGGCCAAAATAACCGAGCCATTCGGATATTTGCTCAAGCCTTTTGAAGATCAAGAGCTGTTCGCTAATATTGAGATGGCTCTCTACAAGGCCAGAATGGAAGCCAGGTTACGAAAGAACGAGGAGGAGTTAAGAAAATATCGCCTCCACCTTGAGGATTTGGTGAAAGATCGCACGAATGAATTAACCATTGCTAATAAGCAACTTCAGCAGGAGATCAGCGAGCGCAAACGAGCAGAGGAAACATTACGAGAGTCAGAGGCGAAGTATGCTACCCTGGTTGAGCAAGCCAAGGATGGGGTGGCTGTTGTCCAGGATGGGATCTATAAATTTGTCAATCAGGCCATGGCCGCTCTTACCGGTTATACTGTCGAAGAATTAAAGGGAAAACACCTTTTGGCTATAGTGGCCCCTGATTATAAAGATTCCGTTGCTCAAAGATATACCTTGCGCATGGCAGGCGAAAAAGTTCCCTCCCTCTATGAAGCAAAATTTCAAAGGAAGGATGGAACAATGAAAGATGTGGAAATATCTGCTGCACTTATCACCTACGATGGAAATCCGGCAGATATGTTAATTGTCCGCGATGTCACCGAACATAAGAAAATGGAAGAGGAATTACAAAAGGTGGAAAAGCTGGAATCTGTAGGTATTCTGGCCGGTGGTATTGCCCATGATTTTAATAATCTTTTAGCCGCAATCATAGGGAACTTATCTTTAGCAGAAGTATATTTCACCTCGGGGAAAGATGTACTCGAAGTACTGGAAAGAGCCAAAAAAGCAGGTCAACAGGCAACTAAGCTGACTCAACAATTACTCACCTTCGCTAAGGGTGGGGCACCAATAAAAAAACCCGCGTCCATACCGGAATTACTCGAGGACACAGTTTCTTTTGCCTTAAGAGGCTCTCAGGTGAGAGCCGAATTCAGGATAGCCGATGATCTGTGGCCGGTCGAGATTGATGAGGGACAGATCAGCCAGGTTATCAGTAATCTGGTTATCAATGCCAATCAGGCCATGCCCAAAGGAGGAGTAATCAGGATTTGCGCTGAAAATATACTGGTGGACGCCCATGACAGGTTGCCACTGGAAGCAGGAAGGTATATCAAGATATCCGTAAAAGATCAGGGAGTTGGCATACCTGAGGGATATCTCAGCCGTATCTTTGAGCCGTATTTTACCACCAAACAGGAAGGAAGCGGTCTGGGCTTGTCCATCTGCTATTCTATCATGAAACAGCATGAAGGATACATCACGGTAGAATCTCAGGTAGGGATTGGCACAACCTTTTATCTCTATATTCCGGCAGTGGAAAAAGGTGTCTTTAAAAAAGAAAAAACTATTGAGAAAAGCCTTCTTTTGGGAAAGGGCAAAATTTTAGTTATGGATGATGAAGAGATGGTCAGAAATGTAGCCGGCCAGATGTTGATTCAACTTGGATATGTGATTGAGTATGCCAGAGACGGTGCTGAAGCCATTGAGCTCTATAAAACAGCCAAAGAAGCAGGGGCCCCTTTTGATGTGGTGGTCTTAGATTTAACCGTGTCGGGGGGGATAGGAGGGAAAGAGGCACTTGAGGAGATGTGCAAAATAGATCAGCAGGTTAAAGCTATTATTTCAAGTGGCTACTCAAACGATCCCGTCATGTCCAAATATAAGAAACACGGCTTCAGCGGTGTTGTTGCCAAGCCATATGAAATGGAAGAATTAAGCCGGATAGTGCATAAGGTAGTATATGGGGCAGGATCATCCGGTCTATGCGCACGAGCAGGTGAGAAATCTTCACCTGTTCAAGGTATATGGTGAAAAAAAATGAAAACAACCTTGAAAATAAAATTATTTGCCGGATTCGGGTTTATTTTAATGGTTATGACGATGGTAGTAATTCTCTCCATCTATCAATTGTCCGGATTGAATAAGAGACTCAATAATATAGTAGATAATACCGCCCAAAAAATCATTTTATCAGAAAAAATTAACCGCCTGATTGTCGAAATCGGCCGGGCTGAAAAAAATTTCTTACTTTCGAGAACCCAGGCTGAGAGGGATAGTTATGCAAATTTTATTGACTTAACCATTCAAGAGTTGAACAACAACAAAGCCAGGCTGCACAACCTCCTGGACAGTGAGGACAAGGAGGAGCTGAATGAATTTGAGGCCAGCTTGGAAAAATATCTCCTTATCAACCAACAGCTCAGGAATCTGATGAAATCAAGCAGTGATCTCAAGACTATACAGATATCAACAGATGCTGCAGGAAAAGAATTTAACCTTGCGGCTCAGGAAATAGATAATATAGCCAGGGAGGCTGTGCAGGAAGCTGAAAAAGCAAGAGACCTTGAGGGTCTGAGAATGGCTTTGGCCAGAGTCAAACTGGCTGGCCAATTAAATCAGCACCTGGCAGAAATCCAGAGAGATGAAAAAAGTATGATTCTGTCTTTTGATCTGAAAGAGATGCAGGAATACGATCAGGCCATCTCCGAAAAAATGATCGAGGTGGATGAACTGCTGTCTGAACTGGATCAGGTTATCAGCCCTGCCGGAAAAGAGATTGTGGCCAATTTCAAGAAATATTACGGCCAATATATTCATTTTCTTGAACAGGTGAAGGCGTTGGCCCTTGAAAATGCAGATATCAAAGCCTTTGAACTATCCGCAGGCCAGGGGCGCGAACTCTTGAATAAAGCTCAGGCCATAATTGATGCTCTGGTAACCAAAGGCACGGAGAGGTTAACTGTGGACAGGGCTGAGAGTGACCGGCAATATATCATGGTAAGAAATATCAAGCTCATTTTTTTGATCCTGAGCATTATGGCCGGAACTCTGGTTGCCTGGCTCATTGTCCAGGGTATTATCGCCCGCGCCCGCCGTTTGTCGGAAAAGGCCGGCCGGATCGCCTTAGGGCAGCCTTTTCGAGAAGAAAAGGAGGATTATGACGATGAACTGAGCCCGATTTTTTTCTCCTTACAAAGAATATTTCAAAGTTTTGCCAATATCACCAGGCAGGCCCAGGAAATTGCCAAGGGGAATTTTTCCACCTGCATTGAACTTCGCAGCCCTGAAGATGAACTTGGACTGGCGCTTCAACAAATGACCGAATCGCTGCGATCCTCAAGAGAGGAAAGCGAACAACGAGCCTGGTTAAGAATCGGCCAAAACCAATTGGATGAGGCCATGCGCGGGGATCAGAGTATACTCGGTCTTTGCCAAAATATTATGAGCTGTCTGGCCGGATATTTAGACATCCAGATCGGTGCCTTGTACCTGGCCAGCAAAGATACTCCGGATCTTGTGCTTTGTGGCAGCTATGCCTTTGACCGGAGCCGGGAGGCCGGATCGGTTATCAAAATTGGCGAAGGATTGGTGGGCCAGGCTGCATTGGAAAAGAAAATGACCATAGTGACCAATGTCCCTGAGGATTATGCTCGCATTCATTCAGCTACAGGTGAGGCTCTTCCCCGCCATATCCTGGTTTCTCCCTTCCTGTTTGGGGGGAAACTGAAAGGAGTAATGGAATTTGGCTCATTTCGGGAATTTTCCGACCTCCATCTGGAATTTTTACGTATGGTTATGGATAGTGTTGCCATCGGCATTCATACTGCGCAATCACGGACGAAAATACAGGAGCTTCTTGAGGAAAGCCAGCGCATGACCGATGAGTTGCAGGTGCAACAGGAAGAGCTGCAGGCGACCAATGAAGAACTTGAGGAGCAGACTCAAAATCTCAGGGAGAGCCAGGAGAAACTGAAGATTCAGCAGGAGGAGCTGCAGACCACGAATGAGGAACTGGAAGAGAAGACCGAATCACTGGAGCGTCAAAAATCAGACATAAATCGCAAGAATGAAGAGCTTGAGGCAATCCGAAGGGACCTTGAGCAAAAGGCTGAAGAGCTGGCTGTAGCCAGTAAATATAAATCCGAATTCCTGGCCAATATGTCCCATGAATTACGGACACCTCTGAACAGCCTGCTCATTCTTTCCAGAAGCCTTATTGATAATAAAGATGTCAACCTCACTGATCATCAAATCGAATCGCTCAAGATCATTTATAGCAGCGGGAAGGATCTCCTCGATCTGATCAATGAGATCCTCGATCTTTCCAAGATCGAAGCAGGCCGGATGGAGGTTGATAAGAAAGAGCTGCTGATTCAGGATCTGGCCGAAAATATTAAGGCCGGTTTTCAACACATGATTGATGATAAAAGGCTGGCCTTTCAAGTTATTGTGGACCCGAAGCTCCCCCAGACCATATTTACCGACCGAAGGCGGACAGAGCAGATTATGAAAAACCTGATGTCAAATGCCATCAAGTTCACGGATGAAGGGAAGATAACTGTTCAGTTCAAACGGCCGGATAACAAGGTGGATCTTTCCAGAAGCGGGCTGACTGCCGAAAGGGCTGTAGCCATTTCCATAACTGATACCGGTACAGGAATCCCTCCGGACAAACAGAAGATCATCTTCGAAGCCTTTCAGCAGGCAGATGGCGGAACAGCAAGAAAATATGGCGGCACAGGGCTGGGACTTTCCATTTGCCGGGAACTGGCTGATCTTCTGGGAGGGGAGATTCAATTAACCAGCGAACCCGGGAAGGGCTCAACCTTTACCCTCTTCCTTCCTGTTAAAAGAGAGGAAAAGCCATCCGCAGATATAGCCCCCCGGGCTTCTCGAAGGGAACCAAAGCCGGCCGTTATTCAACCTCAAGACTTAAGAGAAAATGAAAGGGCCCTGGATCTGATAATTATCCCGGACGACAGGGACAGCTTAAAGGAAGATGATCAGGCCATACTGATTATTGAAGATGACCAGCCCTTCGCCCGGATACTGATGGATCAATGCCATCAGAAGGGATTCAAATGTCTCCTGTCAGCCACAGGCGAAAAGGGGCTTGAACTGGCGGCCGGATATCAACCCAAAGCCATCATCCTGGATCTCATCCTTCCTGGCATGAACGGCTGGCAGGTGCTGGAGTCTTTGAAAAATAATACTGCCATCCGTCACATCCCTGTCCACATCATATCCATTGAGGAGAAGAGCCTTGAGGCCTTGCAAAAAGGGGCCATAGGTTTTATCACGAAACCGGTAGACAAGGAGGAATTAGAAGAGGCAATCACGAAGATCGGGAAGGTCATAGAAAAAGATATCAAGGACTTGCTGGTGGTGGAAGATAATCGGATTCTTCGGGAGAGGATTGTCACCTTGATCGGCAATGGTGATGTAAAAGTCAGCCAGGCCGAAAATGGCGATGAGGCGATCAAGGCACTTCAATCCGGAAGGTTTGACTGTATGATCCTTGATTTGGGTCTTCCGGATATGTCGGGATTTGAATTGCTGCGAATCCTGGAAACGAATGAGAATATGATCATCCCGCCGGTTATTATCTATACCGGCCGGGAACTCACCAGGGAAGAAGATGAAGAGCTGCAACGCTATGCGGAATCTATTATCGTCAAAGGAGTGAAATCAGAAGAGCGGCTGCTGGATGAAACAGCCCTGTTCCTGCACCGGATCATTAGTAATTTACCCGAAAAAAAGAAAAAGATGATTACCACCCTTTATGATAAGGATATGGTACTGCAGGGGAAAAAGATCCTCCTGGTCGATGATGATATGCGCAATGCCTTTGCTCTGGCCAGGATTCTGCAAGATAACGGCATGAAGGTGCTCAAGGCTGAAGATGGAAAGAAGGCCTTGAATATCCTCGATCGAGAGCCGGATGTGGATCTTGTCCTGATGGATATTATGATGCCGGTTATGGATGGTTATGAGGCCACTCGAACAATCAGGGCTCACCAAAAGTTCTGGAATATGCCGATTATTGCCCTCACCGCCAAAGCTATGAAGGAAGACCGGGCCAGGTGTTTAGCTGCAGGTGCCAGTGATTACATTACCAAGCCGGTAGAAGTGGACCGTCTTTTGTCCATGATGCGGGTTTTGTTGTATAGATAGGGGTTGGTTTGGGGATTTAAGGGGAATCGCTGATGGAAAAGAGAGAAATAGAAAATAGAGAGCTTGACCTTTTGCTGGAGACGATCTATCAGCATTATGGGTATGATTTCCGGCACTATTCGAAGGCTTCGATGAAGAGAAGAGTCAAGCAGTTTTTATCCAAATCGGATTGTTCAGACATAATGGAAATGACCTCAAAGGTGGTGAGCGATAAGTCCTTTTTTGCCCTCCTGGTTCAGGATCTTTCCATCACCGTTACTGAGATGTTCCGTGATCCAGGGTTTTATCGAGCTCTCAGGCAATATGTAGTCCCTTATCTGAAAACCTACCCCTTTATTAAAGTCTGGCACGCCGGCTGTGCCACTGGCGAAGAGGTTTATTCCATGGCCATCTTATTGAAAGAAGAAGGATTTTACGATCGAGCAATCATGTATGCTACCGATTTTAACGATGCCGCTCTGCAGAAAGCGAAGGAGGGTATTTATCCCCTGGAGTATATCCAATCATACACCACCAATTATCAAAAGGCCGGTGGCACCGGATCATTTTCTGAATATTATTATGCCCGATATGATTCGGTAATTATGAATAAGTCATTGAAAAAAAATATTACCTTCGCCAATCATAACCTGGTGACGGATAGTGCCTTTGGCGAGATGCATTTGATTCTGTGCCGGAACGTACTTATTTATTTTGATAAAACTCTTCAGAATCAGGTCCTGAATTTGTTTAAGGAAAGCCTTATCCATTATGGCTTTCTCTGTCTTGGGGTTAAGGAAGGCCTTCAATTTTCAGATGTAGTTCATAATTTCAAGGTGATTGAAGGAAGGCAGAGGATCTATCGGAAAATGCCTTGAGAAAACCTCAGAGAAGAAAGATGAGATGAATTCAGATGACCCGGAAAGCCACTGTTTACCAATGTGTAGTCATTGGTTGTTCAGCCGGGGGAAGGGATGCTCTGCAAAAGTTATTCAGGCTTCTGCCGAAAGATTTCCCTCTGCCCGTGATTGTTGTTCAGCATTTAGCTGCCGATAAGGATGAGTATTTTGATAAATACCTGCAGGAATCCTGTTTACTTAAAATAAAAGAAGCTGATGAAAAAGAACCTGTTATGGCCGGCACAATCTATATGGCTCCAGCTAATTATCATCTGCTCATCGAGCCCGATGAGACCCTTTCTTTGACCACAGATAAGAAGGTGAACTTTTCCCGGCCATCGATCGATGTTTTGTTTGAAAGTGCAGCCGATGTCTATGGACCGTATCTGATTGGTATCATCCTTACCGGAGCAAGCAAAGACGGTGCCTTCGGTTTGAAATGCATACATGAGAAGGGAGGCCTTACTATTGTCCAGGACCCCTCAACAGCAGAATTATCATTCATGCCCCGGTCAGCAATGGAAACCACCAAAGTTGATTATATTCTTTCTCTGGAAGCTATAGGTAAGTTATTAATTCAATTGAATAAGGGTATATAATAGAGCATCCTCTCCTGAAACCCCAAACCGGGTAACCTGGTAAATGAGGGATGCCGATAGTAATCCAATTCAGGAATTGATCATGGAAGAAAAACCAAAGATTTTAATAGTAGATGATAAGCCGGAAAATATCTTCGCTCTCAGGGAAAGCTTAAAGGATATTGAGGCGGAATTTATTGAAGCAGCCAGCGGTAATGAAGCACTTAAGCAGATTCTCAACCATGACTTTGCCCTGGCCCTCATAGATGTCCAGATGCCGATTATGGATGGCTATGAATTGGCTGAGATAATGCGCGGTGATGAGAAAGCCAGGCATATACCGATTATTTTCATTTCGGCCATTTATTCAGATGATTACCATTTGTTCAAAGGTTATGACTCTGGAGCTGTTGATTTTATCACCAAACCGTATGAACCCTCAATATTCTTAAGTAAGTGCAAAATATTTATCAATTTGTATACTCAGAAGAGAGAAATAGAAAAGTCAAGGGACTATATACATAATATTCTGGCCTCTATGCATGACGCCCTGATGGTCACCAATCCTCAGGGAGTTATCGAAAAAGTTAATAAAGCCACAACCAAATTATTGGGTTATGATCAAGGTGAGTTGATTGGGAAATCGATAGGGCTCATTGTGGAGAAAGCAGAAGATGTTTTCTATAAAGAGGAACGAACCCTGTTGGCGAAAAGCGGTCGGCGGATCCCTGTCCTTTTTTCAAGATCTCTCATGCGGAATGAGGCGGGGGGAATGAAGGGTATGGTTTTTGTCGCCACTGATATCTCAGATCGCAAACAGGCAGAAGAGAAAATCAAGGCTTCTTTGGAAGAGAAAGAATTACTGCTTCGAGAGCTTTACCATAGGACCAAGAATAATATGCAGGTTATCGTTTCCCTCATCATGCTCCAGTCGAACTATATTAAAGATGAGCGGGTGCTGCAAACATTCAGGGAGATCGAGAACCGCATTAAGTCCATGGCCCTTGTTCATAAAAATCTGTATCAGTCCAAGAGCCTGTCAAAAATTGATCTTAAGCAATATGTTGAGGAATTAGCTCAAAACTTACTGAAAAGCTATAATACTCCTTCCGGCCAGATTTCATTGAAATTTTCAGCTGGTAAGAGCATTTTCATATCAATTGATACGGCTGTTCCCTGCGGCCTGGTTATCAATGAAATACTCTCCAACTCCCTGCAACATGCTTTTCCCGGGGATAGAAAAGGTGAGATCACCATGAGCCTGCACACAACTGATACAAATGAAATTGAAATTCGTATTGCTGATAATGGAATTGGCGTACCGCAAGATTTTGATTTCAGGAAGACAAATTCGTTAGGATTTGAGCTTATTATCAGTCTCATTGAAAAGCAACTGAATGGGGAGGTGAAAATAAACACAGACCAGGGAATGGAAATTCGCTTCAGGTTCAAGGAGCTTTATAATCGTCAACGAATTACCTATCCTCACTGATCTGTCGCTCAGAGTTACAATTTTCTCAAAACGGTCTTCCAGCTTAAGGGATGGCAAGAGCCTGTATCGTAATAGATATATTTTTCAGATAATTTCCTTGAACTGAGGAGTATTAGCTCTGGAATGACGAATATACATGAGGAACGCGGCCATAAAAACGTGTATAGATAATGTCCTTCAGAGTTCATTATAATGTTGTTGGTATAGGTGATGCAGAAAATGACCATGCCTTTCTGAGCTTATGTGAGTGCTCGGCAGCTGTGGCTAATGCTCACCCTATGATTAAAAAACATGCTGATTTCATTACTGATGCAGCACAAGGCGGTGGTGTAACAGAACTCATAGACAGAGAAGAGAATAGCGTAATCAATCTTCTGGGGGTCTCCTTAGATCATCGGCCTGCTTTCTTTGAGCAGCTATTTCCAGACATTTTAGAGCTTCGAATCAGGACAGGTCGACCTCATTGGATTGTCATAGATGAAACCCATCATCTCTTACCTCTGTCATGGATACCTATCCTCCTCACGATTCCGAAGGATCTTACTGGTATGATGTTTATCACCGTTCATCCTGATCGTGTCTCACCAGAGGTTCTCTCATTAGTTGATGTGATTATTGCCATAGGAGACAATCCGGATCAAACGATTCATACCTTCTGCCGGATGATAGATCAAAATCTCCCTCACGTCCCGTCGATCAACCTTAAGACAGGTGAGGCCATAGGCTGGTGGAGAAGAACAGGAGAAGCACCCTTCTGGTTTCGAAGCATTCCTCCGAAGACTGATCTTCACCGTCACATTCGGAAGTACCTTGAGGGTGAATTAGGTGAGGATAAAAGCTTTTACTTTCGAGGTCCGGAAGGAAAATTAAAGTTACGTGCCCAAAATTTCAAGCTCTTTATCCAGATAAGTGAGGGCATCGATGATGAGACATGGATGTATCATCTGCGACGGCACGACTATTCCCGATGGTTCCGTGAGCTGATCGGAGATGAGGAGCTTGCCGATGAGGCAGAAGGTATTGAGAATAGACCGGATATTACTCCTCAAGAAAGCCGTTTTCTCATGAAAGAGGCGATTGAGAAAAGGTATACCCTTCCCGGCTAATCCCTGAATGACACTTGCCCTAGACCATTTAAAAATGATATATTAAAATATCGATTCAAACAATGAGAGGAAAGAGGATGTAAGATGATCAATAGCCTTGATGTGCATGACCTGCCAGAAGAGGAAGTTAAGTTTATCCAAAAAATAATAGACCTCTTTAGGGTGAGGGAAAAAATGAAAGCGGAAAAGAGCGAAGAAAAAATTGATTTTGCGAGCTGGCCTTTAGGAGTAAAAGGAAAATTAACCAGACAAGAGATATATGACTACCTCTAATATCGCTCTTTTAGACACAAATATCTTGGTTTATGCTGCTGACAAAAGCTCACCATTTTATAAGGCATCTCTCCTCCTTAGAGAAAAAGGGCTAAGGGGTGAGCTTTCCTTTTGTATCTGCCCTCAGACTCTAACTGAATTTTTTGCTATTGTCACTGATTTTAAAAGAGTTAGTAAGCCAAGAACTCAAAGAGAAGCCCTCAGTGAAATTGAAAAATATTTATTTTCAAAAAACATTTTAAAGATCTATCCTGGGCCTGAAGTAGTTGAAATAATGATAGATTTATTAAAAAAATATAAAATTACAAAGCAGAAAATTTTTGACTTGCAGTTAGTGGCGACAATGTTATCCAATAACATCAATCACATTTATACTTATAACAGCAAAGATTTTTCCATGTTTAAGGAAATAACCACCCTGAGCCCCTGAAAGTTTCCGCCCTTCGCCTTAATGGGTCGAGTCATTCGGCTGCACACGGTCCTATCGTGGACTTCGACAACGAATCCACACCTACTATCCATTAAAAATTATAGGAGGAAAATGCATGCCAAAAAAACTTGTTTTAGAATTTCCAGAAGAACTTTCAGATGGGGATCTCCAAACAAGGAAGTCATAACAAAGGGCAAGGAAGGGGTTATAATGGCGCTGCTCCGCAAGGGTAAACTATCCCAAGGAAAGGCCGCTGAGCTGCTGGATATAAGCCGTCATGAACTTTTTGATTTAATGGCTCAGTACGATGTCCCAGACTGTGTAGTTACGGGGCTAATTTCATGAGTTCCCATCCGCCCTCAGGTATCTCATCATCCGGATCAGTCAGCAGATTCATGGGATTGGCCGTTCCAAGATACAGGGCCTCATCATCCGAAATCATGGTTCGGATACCATAATTGGTATAATTGCCTGCTCCATCCAGGCTTTCAGGGATGGCCGGGCACAGGGCCGTAGGGAAAAAGAAAAGATCAGCCCCGACAGAGTAAACGGGCCTGAGGGACTTACCAGGATATACATCTTCCCCGATCACATCAACCCGGCCGTATTGGCCATGGTGAGCATCCGCCGCTTTCCTCAGTTGCAGAAAAAGGAAAACTGAGACGGTGAGTGCTGAAAGCATGATGATAAACATAAAACGGGATTTTTTATGCATCTTCCGGACTCCTCTATGATTTTCTTATATGATGAGAACTTTGATTCCTTCTCCTCAACGTACCTCATAAGTTCTTTACTTTTCTCGATATAACAAGAGATTGGTTTAGAAAGGATATATTTTTTATTAAGTATATGTAATGGTACTATTTTACACGTGATTTATGTAAAGTCAACATAATATTTACTCAAAAATATCACAGTCCGAGCCATGAACCTGTCTTCCCCCTTCCTTATTCATCATTCATAAACAGCTCAGGCAGGAATCGTCAAAAATATGTGCTCTGGCTATGCCTCTAAAGATCAGTAAGGAAAAAGACCGAAGAATCTAAACAAGGCATGACCGGCATCTGCCAAGGTGTTTCTTGACGATGAAACCACAAAGGAGGTATATATATGAATGCATCACCTACTGATAATTTTTCGACCCATGCCGAGTTATAGAGAAGATCTCTCCAGGCCATTGAAAGATGAGGTGATGAG
Organism: bacterium; assembly: GCA_049472445.1. Classification (GTDB taxonomy): domain Bacteria; phylum SZUA-182; class SZUA-182; order DTGQ01; family DTGQ01; genus JBLIRT01. Next base: position 2,128 of record JBLIRT010000033.1, on the reverse strand, counting down.
GAAATGTTTGGAAAGGTCCTTCTTATTTTTTTGGGCCTGCTTATCTCAGCCGTATTCTTTTTCTGGCTCTTTGGTGAGCGGTGGCGGATACTCCTTCCCTCAACCCGGCAGGGCATGCAATCCCTGGGCCTGAGGGGTCTACCCACAATAAAGGCCCTTCATGCCTATATCTATGGCCGGTGGAGCAACCAGTACGTGAAATACCTGGGCGGCTCCATACTCCCCCGGCTCAGTCCATCAGGCAGGCAGAAGGTGATTGACCACTATCACGGCAAGGTACTTACTCCGGAACAGGCCAGGTCCATCATTATGCTGGATCAGGATATCCCGCTTCGTGATCTGGAGCAGATTATTCCCTATCCGACGGCGCGTGATCTTGTCCTGTCGGGGCCGCCGGAAGTAGCTGTCTATGAATGTCCCTGCCGCCATTCCCGGCCCAACCCCTGCCTGCCTACCCAGGTGTGCATGATTATCGGCCAGCCCTTTGTAAACTTTATCCTTGAGCATAATCCCGGAAGCAGCCGCCGACTTTCCCAGGCCGAAGCCTTAGACCTTCTGAAAGAAGAGCATGAGCGGGGGCACCTCCATTCAGCCTGGTTCAAGAATGTTGCCCTGAACCGCTTCTTTGCCATCTGTAACTGCTGTAAATGCTGCTGCCGGGGGATTGAGGTGATGAGCAGGTACGGCCTTCCGATGATGACCTCTTCAGGTTACGTGGCCACATTGGTTCATGATCTTTGTATGGGGTGCGGTGCCTGCCTGGAGGCATGTCCTTTCAAGGCACTCTCTCTGGAAGGGAAAAGAATAGCCATTGACTGGGAAAGATGCATGGGTTGTGGGATCTGCACGGGAAAGTGCCCCCATAAGGCCCTTCGGCTGTCCCCGGATAAAAGGAAGGGCCTGCCTCTCGATGTACGCCTGCTGGCCAAACCCTTGGGGTCAGGTCTTGAATCTTGAATTTAACCGAAATTCAAGATTCAAGACCTGATAATCCTTTAATGGGTAACCCCATAATACACACTCACCCCCTTTTCCCAATTCTCTTGATCCTGTCTACCGGTCTCTTGATCATATCTACCAGTTCTCAGCCTTTATCGTATAACATGGAAAAGTGTTCAAAAGGTTGTTGATGATCTTGACAACATCCTGACTGATCATCTACTATGAAAGTATCATGAATGAGGCTCTGAACCATCCGCATGATAAATTTATCAAAGAGGTACTGAGCAACAGGGAAAACGCTCAGGATTTCTTTCTCAATTACCTTCCTGAGTCTATACAGGCCATCATAGACTTAGAGAGCCTGGAAATCTGTAAGGACAGCTTCATTATTTCTCATACCACCTGTACGATCTTTCCGCCTATACTGATGATCAGATTCAGGGTATGGCTATCCTGCGGGTTTCGCTTCTGCTGCTCAAGTATATTTTTCATCCTGACCTGCCCGGATACCTGAGGCAGATCTTCCCTCTGCTGCGTGATCTCATCTCACAGCCTGGCAGGGGGTTGAGTTTCTTTGAGAGTGTTATCCGGTATGTATTCAATGCAACCGATAAGATAGGTGTTGATGAATTAAAGGAAATAGTGAATAAGAGCCTAGCCGTAAATAAGGAGGATTTTATCATGACTCTAGCCGAACAATTGGTACAGCAGGGGCTTCAGCAGGGGCTTCAGTAGGGGCTTCAGCAGGGGCTTCAGCAGGGTGAAATAAAAATGGCCAGGGAGGCTATTATAGATGTTCTGGAATCCCGCTTCAGGGAAGTACCTTCCTCATTGGGGGAGAGACTGGAACATATTGCTGATCGGGCCATTTTAGAGGATTTGTTGCGAAAGGCAGTAACTATTGCCTCACCTGAGGAATTGGAAAAACAGATCCCGCCACACAACTAGTACCTTGTAACTTTTATAACTTCGGGTAAAGGCGCTTCAGCTTGATGCGTGCGTCTATTGTCGTGAACTTCCAGTCAATTTTCTTTATGCTTTTATTGCGGTCGTTTTCCCATGCGGCCACTTCGGCCTGCATAGTTGCCATTTCGGCAATTCGCCGGTCAAGGCACTGACTTTTCAGCACGCTCAGTTCAATCTCCGCCATGTTGAGCCAGCTGCCATGTTTGGGCGTATAATGAAT
>JBLIRT010000032.1:0-22854 GCA_049472445.1 bacterium | reverse complement strand
AAGAAATACACTGAGGCCAAAAAGGCAGGCATAAGAGCGATAATTACATCGCGCATGGCCGCAGCTACATCGCCTTGGATTCTAATATGGGGGGGAACACTCCTGATTAATTGATACTCCGCCATTGAGTTTACCTCACGCCATCTACTTCTTCTTTTGAGCCATGATATGGCCTTTAGCTTTTCGAATAAATTGAATCAAGGGCCTTCGAGATGGACAGATGAAAGCACACGATCCGCATTCCATGCAGTTCAAAACTCCAAATTCCTCTGCATCCCTGTATCGCTCTTTCTCAGCGAAATATCCGGTCATACTGGGCACAAGGAAGAGGGGGCAAACACTGGCACATTTCCCACATTTGACGCACGGTAAATATTCGTCGGGATCCGGGACCATATGTGAAGGGAAAGCCAGAATTCCGGAGGTTCCTTTAACGACACTGACTTCAAGGCTTGATACTGCAAAACCGGTCATGGGCCCTCCCATAATTATTTTCCTGGGCGGCTTATCCCGCCACCCGTCACAGAAAGAAATCAGGTGGCTGATGGGAGTTCCTAACCTGGCCAGGATATTCTGTGGATTTTTAATTCCAGGACCGGCAACGGTCAGCACTCGTTCAATAAGGGGTTTACCAAAGGTGATGGCCTCGTAAATGGCCAAAACAGTTCCAGGATTTTGAACAGCCGCTCCAACTTCACTGGGAAGCTTCCGAAGCGGGATCTCTCTATCCAGAATAGCCTTTATCAATTGCTTCTCACACCCCTGAGGATACTTCGTTTCCAGCGGAACTACCTCAACGTTTTTCATGTCCGCCGAGGTAATACATTTTTGTACAGCCTGAATGGCATCAAGCTTATTGTTTTCAATGCCGATATAGGCACTTGGCGCCTCAATAATTTTAAGAATGAACTGAATACCCTGTAACAAGTCATCTACTCTCTCCAGCAGGAGACGATGGTCACAGGTCAAAAAGGGTTCACATTCACAGGCATTGATAATCAGGCTATCAATCGGCTTATCTTCAGGAGGGGAAAGTTTAACGTGAGTCGGGAAAGCAGCGCCTCCCAGACCAACGATTCCCGCCGCTTTGATAGCGGACCTCATCTTTTCAGGAGATTCTTTTTCAGAGGCAGTGAGCCCCTGAAAGGGACTAATCCTCTGTTCCTTATCCGGAATAATGGTAATACTCATGATATCCGCGCCGGTAAAATGGGGGTGCGGAGCAATGGATTCTACCGTGCCAGAGACGCTGGCATGGATCGGCGCGGAAATAAAAGACTCCGAGTCACCAATCTTTTGCCCTGCCCTGACCCACTCTCCTACTTTCACCAATGGCTTACAGGGCACCCCGATATGCTGGCTGAGGGGAAGGATGATTCGCGCCGGCAGGGGACAGGAAACGATAGCCTTCTTTTCAGTTTCTGACTTATAGTGCGGAGGATGAACTCCCCCTTTAAAAGACGGCAGTTTCATGACTTCTTTCCCAATTTCTTCTGTACCTGTCTTTATTCGTGAACTGCTTCAATACGTTTCGGCTCTTGATTAAAGAATATAAGCATGAGGAGTGGCCATCCTTCCATAGAAGCAATATAGGCATGGATATTGGTAAAAATGAGGTAAAACCACATGATCCCGGCATGAGCGGCCGTAAAAAATTGTTCGGCCATTTCAACAGATCCAAAAGAAGGCGCCAGCCAGCCCAGAAAAACCTTTGGCCATAAAATCATAAATCCCGTCATACCCTGAACAATCAAAATAATCCAGAAGAGATTATAGCTGAGTTTTTGTAGAGAAGCATACTTGGCAACATGCGGATAGTCATTCTTTAAGAAGAGGTAATATTTCAATACAGCCGGTGTATTGAGAATGTCCTTTTTACCAAAGGAAAAATCCTTATAGGTTTTCGTACTGCCATGAAAGGCATAAAAGATTCTGGCCACAAGGTTAATAAGAATGATGACCATGAAGCAGTAGTGGTGTATTTTCATCTGGATATGCTGGGGTTTGAGCCAATCATACCGCAGGCACATTCCCGTAAAGGTTAAGGCGGCGATAGCCACCATATGAACCCAATGCATCAATCGTACCGGCGGTAAGATATATTCATCTTCTGTAACGGGACGGAAGTTTCCCTCGATGAATCGGTGTCGAATACGGCCGGTGAGAATATTGCCAATGAAATGAAAAAATACGACGCCGACTGAGGCTATAAAAATGGCTATACCAACACGATCGACAATAGGATAAGCAACCATTATGTTCGCACCCCCAAAGTTATCAATCCGTCAGGTACTTCTCTCCTGAAGCAGTCAAGAATACACTCAGGTGATACCAGTGCGATGAGCTTTCTTTTTATATCACGGTTCTATTTTTATTGTCAAATATTAACTTACAAATTATATGCAAACATCTTAAGCTGTAACATAACAGGTTATAGATCCTAAAAATAAAACAATATTTTACTATCCCAAATTATTTCTGTTTTAGAGGATCTCTCCTGTTACAGGCAAAGACATGAAGGAAGAAAAATGCTGGGAGTAAATAATTATTTCGGGATAGATCCATGAAAATATTGACATGGAATAAACATACAGCAGGGAAAGAGGAAAGAGATAATGAGGCCTTAGATGAGAAATCTCAGGTTGTGCAGATAGCCTCACAGGCATCCCTCCTGGTGGGAATAATTTTTCCCAGAGATTGAAAGGAAGGCTTGCTGGGGGATTGGAGCAGATAATGACAACAATTTAATCCTTATCATTATATCAACATTTATTCCGCAAGGCACAAATCTTGTTATCAATAAGTTAGAGAATTTTCGCTCATATGTGATAAGCAACACCATGTTACCCAACAAAAGGAATGAATGAACTATGAATCTTTACTATCTCAAGATCTTTACATATGGTTTGTCCATCTGCCACATATGAGCGTAAAAATTTTCATCCTGTACAGCAAGACCTGGAGGGAGGCAATTGTGTAACGAGCAAAAACTATGAGGGCATTACAAAGCTTACGGTAACCCTTGACAGCGAAAAGGAGGTTCGCGTGTGGAAAAGATGATGAAAGTACAAACTATACTGTTTTTCATGGTATGCCTGGTAGCCCTTTTCCAGATGCCGGTGCTCGCTCAGGAGATGTCAAGCCCCTCATTCAAGATTGCAGCCCAGGTCTTGGACGGCGCGGGTTCACAGAGCAGCTCAGCCCACTTTACCCTCATGGGAGCCCTTGGACAACCTTCGGCTATCGGTACTTCTCAGAGCACGTCCTTTATCGATAAGGCCGGCTTCATTCCCATAATCACAGGTCTTGGCATAGATACCTATACCCTCAGCCTAACCAAGGCTGGCACAGGCACAGGGACCATAACCAGTGCACCCTCAGGCATAGATTGCGGCCCTGACTGTTTGGAGAATTATGCCTCAGGCACCGAGGTCACCCTCTCAGCCGCATCGGATACCGGCTCAATCTTTACCGGCTGGTCAGGCGGCGGTTGCAGCGGCACGGGCGATTGCGTGCTGGCCATGAATGAAGACACCAATGTAATAGCCACCTTTTCCATACAGACCTATACCATTGAAGCCAGTGCAGGGAGTAATGGCAGCATTTCCCCATCTGGTACCGTGGTAGTGGATTATGGATCTGATCAGGGATTCACCATAGCATCTGATCCAGACTACCAGGTGGCGGATGTTCTGGTGGATGGCTCATCAGTGGGCGCAGTAACTGCCTATACCTTTACTCAGGTAACCGATAATCATACGATCGAGGCACTCTTTTGTCTGTCTTCCCCTCCTCAAAGTTGCCAGGAATGTCATACCAGCATGATCGACTCGTTCAGCCATGCTACCCATCTTGGGGCTGATCCGAAGGGTATATTGATGAGCTGTACGGACTGTCATACTGAGGGGAAACTGGTTGATCCATGCCCAGCCTGCACCAGAGTGTTTGCCGATGGCCAGACCCTGGCCCAGACCACCGTTTGTGACCCCTGCCATAGTCCGGCCGGAGTGTTTGACGGACTGGATGATCCGGCCATCGGAGCCAAGGTTAACTGGCCGGGCGGAGTTTATCAGCAGCCGGACGGCCTGGAGTTAAAGGTCGGCCTGGAAAGCTGGTGTGCAGGCTGTCATGATGACGGCCCTGCTGTCTGCGGCGGTGTATCAGCTCCCAATGTTATGGGCGATAACGCCACCTATGGCTACAATGTTAGCGGCCACAAAATAACCTGTACAGCCTGTCACGACGTAGCCAGGACTCATATCGATGGTCAGGCCCGCACGTATTCGCACGACTCCAATCCCTTCGATCCTGATGATCAGAACAATTACCAGAACGGCTATCGCCTGGCCTATTCCATGACTGTTCCTTTGCCTGTCGGCCCTCTTGGCGGGAGCGGTCCGGAGCGGTTCGCCCTCTGCTTCACCTGCCATGACTATGGCCAGATCATGGACGATACTGCTCCTTTTACCACCAATTTTCAGGATGACGGAGTCAACCGGCACAGATCTCATCTTGTCTCCGGCAGATATGCCTGGGATTCAGATTGGGATTATCTGCAAGTGCCCGATGAAATTATTGTCGACAATCCGCAGGCTGCCCTGGTGGGCGAATGGCCCTCTTCTACTGTCCCATGGGGCTATTTCGGAACGGATTATCAGTGGCATGGAGCCGGAGACGGTACAAGCTCCGCCACCTGGACTCCGTTTCTTCTCCAGAGCAGAGACTACAAAGTCTATGCCCGCTGGACCGTCGATCCTAACCGGGCCAGCAATGCCCAATATTCCATTATCTATAATGGTGGCACCTTCACGACCACGGTAGATCAGCGTACAGGTGGAGGCATCTGGACGCTTTTGGGAACCTTTCCCTTTGTCGAGGGCACCTCGGGCTATGTGCAGCTTACCGACCTGGCCGACGGAGTGGTCGTGGCCGATGCGGTCAAATTCGGTGATCCTCTGGTCGAATCCCGCATCAGTTGCCCTGCCTGCCATAATGTGCACGGATCTCCCAATCCGGCCATGATCCGCCACGGGGAGCTGATCAGCACTCCGGGAAGCTCTGATAAGGTGCCGGCTCTGAATTATCGCTGGTACAAGGATGACGGCTACAACCCCACTATCTTTGGGGAGGAAAGCGCCTTTGCTGATATACCTCCTTTGGGCGGTCCCGGTGGAGGAGCCCTGGAAGAGAGCATGGTCTGTGATGCCTGCCATGCAGGCCCGCCTCTCATCAAATACGATCGGACCTACCAGGTGCTGGCTAAGCCTGCAGACACCTGGGCCAGACCGTCCCTGCCTCCTTCGATCAGATTCTTAAGCCCGCAACCAGGCAGCCAGGAGGTGCCTATAGATCGCACCTTGAGTTTTCTATTAGTCTCCAATGGCCAGGACGCCCTTGACTGGACCAGCTTTTCCATTTCCCTTGAGGGCCATCCCGGCTTCCGGCTAAGCTATACGGATGAAGACACCGGCGTTGTTACGGCGACCGGAACATCCTCCGGCTATCGAGTGAGTGTTGACCCGAATGTTCATTTCGGCGACCAGGAGCAGATTACGGTGATTGTATCAATTCAGGATGCAGCCGGCCACAACCTGACCTCGCCGTCGTGGTCTTTTACCACTGGAGCTTCCTGGCCGTATATCTGGAGAACGCCGCAGGCAGTGCATTCTGACGACCTTTTCTGGACACCGGAATATCTGATTGATGACCACCCTGAGACGGGCAATATGGCTTCTCCTTTTCCCGGTCACTGGGTGATTTTCGATCTGGGAGAAAGCTGTCAGGTCACCCATGTTCGCCTTCTGCTCTCTACCGCTTATGCAGCCAGGGCATGGACCATCTCTGTCAGCGACGATCCGGCTGATTTTGGTACCGCGGTTAAGGCCGACTGGGTGGCTCAGCCTGACCCGAACGGAACAAGCACCGAGGTTACGGCCAAGCAGGGACGATACCTCAAGCTCTTTACCGGCATGGGGCCTGTTGAGAAAAATACGCTTCTGGAATTCGACTTTGCCACGGGGAATTAATCCTGTTTGGATACAATATTGGATACAATAAAAGTGATGAACAACCTTAAAAAACGCAAGGAGTACCATCCTATGAAAAGAAGAAGGACTTTGAGTATCGTCCTGGCAAGTATCTGGCTGTTGGCGCTCTCTCCCGCCATGGAAGCTGCCATATTGTTTGTGCCTTCCATGGAATTTCCTACCATTCAGGAGGCCGTCTCAAGAGCCGGGGAAGGAGACACTGTTTTGATCTCACCCGGGATCTGTCGGGAGAACCTGATCATTGAAGAAAAATCCATTAACCTTCAAGGCAGCAGGCAAGGGGCGACCACCATCCTCGACGGAGGGAACAAGGCCCCCTGTATTATCCTGAAAAACGGCAGTAATGGCCGGATTCAGAATTTAACCATCCTGCATGGCAATGCCAAGAGCAATGGAGGAGAGGTCGGAGGTATCGCCTGTTATCAGGCAGACCCTGTCATTCACAATAACGTTTTTCAAAACAATGTGGCTGATCGGGGCATGGGAGGGGCAATTTTCTGCTTTCAGTCTTCTCCCATCATAGAAAACAATAATTTTTACCACAACAGGGCAGCTTACGGCGAGGGAGGGGCCATCTATGCCTTTCGATCAGAACCGGTCCTCTCTCATAATATCTTTGCGGAAAACCAGGCCCTGTGGGGAGAAGGTGGACCGTCTCCCTGATCGAGTCGGAAGGGAACATGACGGGCAATGCACTTGGCAACAACAAGGCTGCTAAAGGACAGGATGTCCATCTGAGTAATCCGCCTGCATGCCCGGTAAGCCCTGGCGGCACAGGGAACCAATGACCATGGAATACGTATGAACCATTGCGAAGCTTAATTAACGTGAATCCGGGAGATGTAATGAAAAAGGGAAGGGAAAAAAAATGACGACAAAAAAATTTTGGCAGGCCTTTATCGTAACAACGGTGAGTTTCATCAGCCTTTCAGCCTGGGCGGTTCCCGGTCTGATCAATTATCAGGGTAAACTGACTGATGCTGGTAGTAGCGTCCTAACCGGAACCTATTCGATGGTTTTTTCTCTGTATGGTACCCAAACCGGCGGAACAGCTCTTTGGACTGAAACGCAGAGCGTACCGGTTACTGATGGGATTTTTCATGTTCAATTAGGTACGGCAACTCCCCTGCCGGTGGGTGTGTTCGACTACAATGAGCTCTACCTTGAGGTGGTCATTGACAGTGAGGCCCTCACCCCGCGGCAGCGCATCACCTCCACAGCCTTTGCCATGAAGGCGGCTGATGCCGAGCTGGCCGTGGATGCCGACACTGTAGATGGAAGACATGCCAGTGAATTTCTTGATGCTTCCCCTGTTACCCAAACAAAAACAGGTGGGTTGAATATCGGCGGCAGCGTTGGTATCGGCATAGACACACCAACTGAAATGCTCACCGTAGCCGGAGTTATAGAATCTACCACCAGCGGTTTTAAGTTCCCGGACGGCACGGTACAGGCTACGGCAGCAGGCAGTGGAAGCGGCGACGGGCATTCTTTGGACGCAGCAGACGGTGATCCTGTCGATGCGGTGTATGTTGATGAGGCGGGCAACGTCGGTATTGGGAGCATGTGGCCGTCAGCGAAACTGGATGTACATGGGGGACAAAATATTGGCCTAAGTGTTGTCACCGATGGATTTGGCGCCGGATACTTTCATAATAATAGTTCAACAAACAATGCCTACGCAGTTCAAGCCTATAGTATGACCTGGACCGGCGCCACAAGAAGCCTGTACGCTTATAACAAAAGTTCTTCCGGTACAGCTGTCTATGGTTATGCAGAAAATTCCAGTGGTACTACCTATGCGATTTACGGAAAGGCCAACAGCAGCAGCGGATTCGCAGGATACTTCGAAGGTGGCAAAAACTACTTCAGTGGCAATGTCGGCATAGGCACGGCCAGCCCGGCCTATAAGCTCCATGTTGAGGGCGACATAAGGGTGAACGGCGACATCAATATGACCACAGTCGACCGGGAGATCAGGCTGAGCACCGGACGCATCATCTCACAGTCGGTTCCCAACAGGTTGACGGTCGAGAGCTTCGTTGCAGGCCAGCCTCTCTTTCTGAGAGGTCCCGGCGGCATACAGTTCTATACAGGCAGCGAGAGCATGCGCATCACCGGCACCGGCAATGTCGGTATCGGCACGACAAGCCCATCTCAAAGGCTGGATGTGGCAGGTAGCGTAATCGCTAATTCGTATTTATATCACAGTGATGCCAGGTTGAAGAAAAATGTCACTTCCATTGATCATGCCCTGGATAAAGTTTCTGCTTTGCACGGTGTAGAGTTTGAATGGCGCACTGAGGAATTTCCTGAAAAAGGGTTCGCTGAGGGAAGAAAAATCGGTCTTATTGCTCAGGAGGTTGAGAAGGTTCTGCCAGAGGCTGTTTCCTATGATAACGAGGGATACATGACCGTAGAGTATGCCAATATCATTGGTGTCTTAGTGGAGGGAGTGAAAGAGCTGAAAAGCCAGAATGATGATCTGCGGGCACAGAATGAAGGCTTGAGAATGCTCATTGGCCAGATGTTAACTCGAATTGAGGCCTTAGAAAGCCGCATCAGTCATTAAGCAATGATGTCTGGCGCATCTCCCATTTGTGAACCTTATTGACTAATGCCCCAATTTTCCTTTATAATGGAAATCTTCAAGGTGAATTATCTGGCTGGGGGACTAGCTCAGCGGGAGAGCGCTGCCTTCGCAAGGCAGAAGTCGGGGGTTCAAATCCCCTGTCCTCCACCATCTTTATATCTTCTTTACCAAATACTTACCATTAAGGCTCAAAAGGTATTTTTTGAAAATCCTCTGAAATCAGTAGGATATGTCCCTCTTTTGCTGCCCATTCAAGCACTATAGGATCATCCACGCCAGAAAGTGCCATTATCTTGAATACGTACAATGTCTAACTCTGGGTTTCGCCGTAATATACCACGTATAATGTCATTATTAAAATTCTCATCAGCAGCCAGCAGAAGCATTTACCTATTCCCTACTGTTAAGAACAACTTGCCAGGAGGCGAGTCCGCACACCATGTGGGTCGAATCGTGACTCATTCTGCTTCCGCATTGTATTGGCCTGTTCCTGCCGCTGATGTAAGTATTCTTCCACCTCTGATTGTTTTCGCAGATAATAACTGATTACGGCATATACATCTGCCAGTTGTAAAGAAGGGTATTGGAATACAATTTCCTCAGCTGTTGCTCCTTCGTTAAAGGCGGATATGACCGTATCAAGGGTCACACGAGTTTCACCGACCCTTACCACACCATCTTTATCCGTCTTGAGAGGGATAGGTTCAACTTCAATGATAAGACTCATTTTTTCTTAACCCTACTGTTTTCACTAAAAGTGTTACGTTTTTAAGCCATGAGAGATCTTTCAAAAATTTTACCTATTAATTAAATCTTACCAGAAAATCTTAATCTTCTCAATATATAATCCCAATAATCAGATTGGGCAACTCATTCCATATTGCTTTGATGATCTCATCTTTGGTCATAAGAGGGCCTCCTTTGGAGGATCGGGATTATGTAAAGCAATAGATTTTCATAATGAAAATAATACTATACTGGCTGATAACCTGCAAGGGATATATTTGGGAGGAATCCGAAAAATTTTGCCAGATCTCTGAGCAGGTTCAGGATATTTCAAGGTATCTTCTTATGTTTGGTCGGAATCCGACCGTGTATGAAATTGTCTTATTCCTTAATCCTATTGAAAAGATTATCATAAAAATCCTGCCTGACGGAATAGTCATTTCCTAAGTGGTCCAATCGCTAAATACATGGTGCATCAATCAGTGGTCAATCAAAGGCAGAAGTGGCTATCTCTGGTCGACTTTAATGACGTACCTTGTTGGCGATTGGACCACTAAGGGGATGTGTGCGAATAACTTTACACTTAGTGCATCATACGTAACACTTGTTTATAATCCTGTTCACCACATCGGTGCAGTGAAAGCGTCAAGCCAGGTTTTCTCAACTTTTCATAAGCCCCTGATATCCTTAGAATACCCTTCTGTAAACAGAAAAAATTTTACAGGCAGTAAATAAATTTATGGCCAATGGCATATGTTTTGCCTGATGTAATTGAATACCACCCCTAGCGGCCACTTTCAGGATAGGCAAAAAGCCAGGCAGGCAACCAGACATTATTTACCCACATGTATACATTATCCATAAAATCTATAGTCGAGGAGGATTAAGCCTATGAAAGGAAAAATGTATCTAACTCTCTTGGCTTTACCGTGGTTATGTATCGCAGCCATTTCGCTCTCTGCCTTTGGTATGGAAGGGTGGATTGAGATTCGGCAGACATCTTCCACCACCTTTCCCATCTGCATTGACCGTCCGGGAAATTATGTGCTGTTGAGTAATCTCATGATGTCAAAACCTGCCGTCCCCTGTATCCTGATTACGGCTGACGACGTTATTCTTGATCTCCAGGGCCAAAACCTGATCGGCCCGGACGGCGGAGAAAAATACGAGGGGAGTGCAGGAATACAGGTCTCTGGTAATACCAATATCACGGTTAAGAATGGGACGGTAAAGGGGTTCTTTTACGGTGTATGTCTTTCCGGCGGCAATCACGAGATAGCCTGTATCAATGCTTGCGGTAACAATACCGGGATTAAAGCGGAATTCTCCACGGTAACCCACTGTACAGGCAATGACAATGTTTCCCAGGGGATTGAGGCCAAAGATTGCAACCTCATCAACTGCAAAGCTGATCAAAACGGCACCTATGGCCTGAAGGCTGAATCATGCACCATAATCGGCTGTACGGCCGAGCAGAACGGTTCCCATGGCCTCTATTCTCTTGGTAAATGCCGTGTTGAGGAATGCACGCTGAAGCAAAACGGCAAGTATGGTCTGTATCTGAGTCAAGGCCATAGTTATGCGGTAAAAAATGTCATCAGTGATAATGTCTCAGGAAACATTTATCTGGATGATCTTCATTACCTTTCGACCAGCAATGATGAATCATGTATGCATTCAGACCTTATCAGCGAAACCACCATAGCTGAATAGAAAACGTGGCTTGCAGGAGAGAGACTCATGATCAAGAAAAAAAAATTGGCCATCAGAAAAGTCGTTTTTGTCTGTATTTTTTGTTTCCTGGGTATCTGGGCAATTCCGGAGACGGTCCAGGCAGGCCCGGGGGATGCCGCCCATGACACGCATTTAAACGTAACCAGGGGACCGCAACTGGGAAGTAACTGTGCTACGTGTCATACTGACAAGCCTCCCTCGGAAGCCAATGCGGATTATTCGCGGTGTATTCCCTGCCACAGCCCGGATGGTGCCTACGATGGCATGAATGATCCGGATATAGGTGCCGTCAGTAATTGGGGAGCCGGTGCTTTTTCAGCCATTTACGAAGCCGACGGCTCGCTCAGGGAGGGAAAGGAGAAATGGTGCATCGGCTGCCATGACGACGGACGTTGCGTCATTAAGGGGGTGACCGCTCCCAATATTGCCGGCCTTTCCCTGAGCGGAGACTGGCAGGTGCCTGGCACCCTGGTTTCCAGCGATATACTGGGTGTTGAGAACCTTTTGGACAACAATCCGGCTACGGGAATTACCGGAAATGGATCGTACCTGATAGTCGACCTGGGTGATTCGGTGAATCTTTCTCACCTCAGGCTTTACAACATGTACGGTGCAGCAAACCACTGGGCAGTCTACGGGGGAAATGATCTGGCCAACTGGACCAGAATTGTCTTGGGCCAATCGGTGATCTTCGCTGCTCCCAGCTGGCAGACAGGCCCTCCGGACGGCTGGAATGAAATCAGACTGGATAGATTCATTCCGGTTCGCTATCTCAAAATGGCCAAGGTAAGCCCGTGGCCGCTCCTGGCGAACACACTCTGTGAGCTCGAATTGAAGAAGGACATACAGTATGGCTACTACGCAAATGGCCATAAGATCACCTGCTCCTGCTGCCACGATACAACCGGTGTTCATACTGATGCAGACTCCCAGACCTATAAGGCCAGCCTGGATAACTACCAGAGCGGCTACCGGCTGAGGAGCGTGCAGGTGGGTGAGGACCTTGTTCCTCCCCTGGAAATTCCCCGCATAGGCTGTAACTGGGGAGAATTCCCCAGAACCAGTAATGACTTCGCCCTGTGCTTTGCCTGTCATGACAAGTACAAACTCCTGGGAGACGCCTACGGCACGGATGATTTTTTCCAGTATCCTTTGCAGACAAATTTTCGCAATGACGATCATCGGGATATCAACGGCAATGTGCTCAATGAACATCTGCGGCACCTGCGGGGCAGATATCCCTGCGGGAACGGCCAGGATTGGGATTCCGACTGGGAAGGCAGCAGGTACCCGATAGCAGACAATACCCAGGCCACTACCACCGGTACATGGACTGTTCTGGCTGACGACAGCAGCGCCTATGGTGCCAACTACCTGCTGGCAGAGGGTGTCTCAGGAGATCCGGATGCCACCTGCCGCTGGGAATCCCAACTCCCTTTCGGTGCCATTTACAATGTCTATGCCCGATGGGTGGCCGGACCCGGCCAGGCCACCGATGCTGCCTATCGTATCCGCTACTATGGAGGCACCTCAACGGCCACAGTATCGGTTGACCAGACCCAGAGCGGCGGAGAGTGGAATCTTCTGGGGACCTATACCTTTTCGGGCGGGCTCAATGAATCCGTTGAATTAACCAACCAGGCCAACGGCCAGGTCTGTGCCGATGCCATCAAGTTTGAGCAGCAGGCCACGGTCACTGCCGATCCAAATCGGTATCCCAATGCTGATAACAAATATGCCACGGTTACCGGAGACTGGATCAGCTCCACGGCTATTCTCGGCTACTACGGTGTGGATTACCTGCAAGCCCCCGGGGTTCCGGATACTGCTACAGCCACCTGCCGGTGGGAACCCGACTTGCCCTATGGGGGAATTTTCAGGGTCTATGCCCGATGGACCGCTTCCACGGATCGTACCACTGATGCCCGGTACACTGTTTCTTTTCAAGGAGGATCAGCTCTTGATACCGTATCCGTGAATCAAACCTTGAGCAATGGGCTGTGGGTCCTCCTCGGGACCTATGAATTCCGGGATACCGGCAATGAATACGTGGAACTGACGAACGTGACCGCTGATCCCAATGTCTATGTCATAGCCGATGCCATACGATTAGTGCTCTTTCCCCCTGACTCGTTCTATGATTCTCCCATGAGCTGCACTGCCTGTCACAATGTCCATGGATCGCCGGCTCCGGCCATGACCCGCCATGGAGAGTTAACCAGTACACCTGGAACGGCTGACAAGGCACCTATGATCAATTTTCATTACCTTGATGCCAACAGTGATCCGGACCCTGAAATTTTAACAGCATCCGAGAGTATCGGCGGCAAAACCCAGTTCTATGGCCCGGGTCCGGGAATTGTTGAGAAAAACTTTACCTGCAAGATGTGCCACCCTGACCAGATGATCTATCATCGCAGTCCCGTACCATCACCCATTACTGACTGCCGGATTTGTCATGCTGAGGGTATAGAATCCTCCGCCAGTCACGGGACCCACCTGGCCGCGGATTTAAAAGGCCCGAGCCTTGATTGCGGGGACTGTCACGCACCTGGCGATGCGATCAATCCCCACGGGCTGGAGCAGCTTTTTGCCGACGGCAGGTCACTGGCCGAAACCGAAGTATGTGATAACTGCCACAGCCCGGGAGGAGCGTATGACGGGGTGAACGATCCTCTGGTCGGGGCAAAGAATAACTGGAAATCGGGAGTGTATGAAGGCAGTGCCTTGCAATCCGGCAAGGGAAAATGGTGCGTTACCTGTCACGACAGTGTGCCTGCCAACAGCGAGATAGACGGCAGCGGTATTTCGGCACCGAACATAGCTGGAGACGACGATACCTATGGTTTTTATGCCAATGGGCACAAAAACTATCCCTGCTCAGCATGTCATGACTTGACCAGGAAACATATTGATGGAGAGAGCAGAACCTATGCCTTTGACAGTGCTTACTACGGTGCCAGTCAATCCGGCATCGCCTATGCTTCAGGCTACCGCCTGCGTTACGTTAACGGGCAGGTACCCCTGATGATTCCGGCCAACTACAATATCACCTTTTCTTACAATGCTCAGACTATGCGAAATAACGCCTTCAGGCTCTGTTTCGATTGCCATGACGATACCAGAATATTCGATAACACGCCGGGTGACGGTCTTGACACCAACTTCAAGGCCAGCGTGCCGAATCCACCCAGAAACTACTCGTACGCCTGGGGCAGCGGTGCCGACATCAATGAGCATGTTTCCCATATCCTGAATTACACCGGGCCATACGCGGATTCCGACTGGGACACCGATACGACCGGCCCAGGCGGCCAGAATGGGAGGGATACTTTGATGGCCTGCTCGAGCTGCCACAATGTTCACGGTGCCGCCGGGATGTATAGCTCAACGAATGAGCCTATGATCAGGGATGGCAGCCTGGCCGGAAGAACCGGATATGGATTCAGCTACGTAGTTGAAGATGTCGCCGGCGGCGGCTATCCCATGGTAACTTCCACCGGTGCCACTCAGGCAGGCAGTGTCGGAGCAGTTTTCAGGAACAATACCGCCAATATGTGTGGAGGTTCTATGTGCCACGGTAACCCTGCACCACCGCCCGGCAGCAGCTATAACGCCAGTGGAAGTGCCTGGGGCACCTATCTGGAGTACTACCGACCACCACTCCCGTAAAGGGGTAAATCGATAACATGAAAAGGCACAGAGCCAATCAACCTCTTTGGGTGAATGGCTCTGTGCCTTTTTTCATCAGGCTGAACTGATAAGACCCCATCGGAGTGGAAAGCAATGTAAATAAAATATCGTAATATTTTTTAATATATTTATCAGTAGAAAGAGAAAATGGGATCTTCAGTAAGATGAGAAACTTCCCTGTAAGTCGAAAAGGGAGCCTTCATTTAAAAATCCTCTTGTAAATAACTTATTCCTATATTATAGTGTCGTTGCGCGGTGACTTTTCAGTCGTCATCCAGGGCTGTGAAAATAATAGCAGACAGGTATCGGACCATCTTTTTATGAAAGTAGTCAGCCCCTATTTTCATGCTTATTACTGAGTCGGTAGAGCCATGAAGGTTTCAGATGAAGCATTCATGCCGACCATGCGGCACAAAGGGGGATGAAAATTCTCCTCCTTTATGGGGCGTTTTCAGATGAAGCAGAAAATTGGCCAGGGAGGGAGCAAAGGCTAAAGGAGGGCAGGGTAGAAGGCAATCAGGCAATATATCATGAGGATCAAGGGTGGAAACAATATGGCGATCCCTGATGGGGATATCACAGGAAACCTCAAAAAATCTATAAGGTATTATTATCTTTATAAGGAGAGAAGATAATCATGGCAGATCGTGAAACTGGTACTGTCAAATGGTTCAATACGACAAAGGGTTATGGCTTTATTCAACGAACGGGCGGGGCGGATATCTTTGTACACGCCAATGCTATTCGTGACAAGAATGATGTGCTCAAAGAGGGCGATCAGGTAGAATTTACCGTTATCACAGGAAAGAAAGGCCCTCAAGCAGATGATGTGGTTATTTTGGATTAAGAAATGTGATGAGGACCTCTGCCCTATGGTTGTAATCAGCACCCTTCTGAGTTGAGAAGCTGACTTCCTGATTCATCTCCTTCATCTCATACTTCATAAAGAAATAAAAATAATGCTGTAATGACTGATAACCTTTAAGAATTATACTGATAACCTTCAAGAATCATATTGATAGGAAATCCGAGGAATTTTTGAAATCCTCGATGAGTATCAATACCTGTGCGCGAAGCATGAGATCTTTTTAAGATGGCTTCGCCTATGATGATTTCGAAGAAATAACTACTCTAAAAGGTTTTTCATAACCTGAGACGATTTCGATCATATATTTTCTATTTCCCGTATAGTACCAGTTAACTATTTCATTAAATATTGGAACTAAAGAACCTAAAATAGACCGCTGACTTTCAGACATAGGTTCATCCATCTCTGGGATCGAAAATTTTATGTTCTTCTGATTTGAAGAGGGAGGTTTGCGTTTTTCCATGCGCCGGCGAGTGATACTGATTTTTTCCATGAGAATTTCCTCCTGCTCTTTTTCTTGGTTGATATTTCCGGATTATATGTGTAGCAAAATGTATGCCATGCCTCAATAATGGAACGTCCCCCCGTAAGCCGCAAGTTCGGGAATTCATATCAACCGGCAAAGGTATCCGGTGTGGACATTCCAGATCAAATGGTTATGAGTTAAAATGAGCCGTAACTATCTGTAAAATTCATCGTCTACTAAGCAGAATAAAACCTCGTTTTTAATCTCGGGGGGGGATTAGGCGCAGTTAATATAAAAGAAGGACTCTGGAAATGATGGAAGAGAATTTGAAAAAAGTCGAAAAAATCAGTGGGATCATAGGAAGTCTAGCCGAATCACCCACCAGTAAAGGCCCTTCTAAAAATGAGGACCCTCTATCGATAGAGTCATTGCTGGCCAAATTTATAAACCTCAAGAATAAGTTGACGGAAATGGGTAAGGCGATCCAGCATCTTGAAGACAGGCTGCATGGTATTAATTGAGAAGAAACTCATATTGAATATTCTGCAGGCAGCTCTTCTTTATTTTTTATCCCCTGAGCATGACAATTTTTGCCAGAGACAGTTCCACTTTTTGTCAGTATAAGATCTCCTTGAAAATAATAAATAATCCTACCTCCTGGCCTTCCGGATGTCAGAAATTACTCGTATTTTGATTGACAATCATTGTCAATCCCTGACTTCCCCCTCAAGATATATCCGGCCCTTCTCTTGGCATGAAATTTTGAAAAAATAATAAGTTAGTTAGTATGAGAGTGTATGGCATGAATATTGTTGATGGCCAGGGCAGGGGAAACCTTTTGAGCAAAAAATAAAAACGTGCAGTCTGGGGGAAGGCTATCAACACAGTGACAGGATAACGTCGTCAAAGCTTCTTAAGGGATGAATATAACCACGAAGTATCCCAGGTGAAATATCTTGAAAGGAGGCTTAACCATGAACTCAATTTCCCATGTAACCGGCAGCCTTGTTTTTACCGTGATAGCCTTATGTATTTTACCCGACCTTTCGATCTTCGTTGGAATGATTCTCAGATCAAGAGCCAGGGCTTATGTTGATCTCAGATCCGAAAATAAAATGAATGACCAATCTTGTACAGAGGATGAAAATATTTTTGGAGGATAACTTCATGGATCGGTATGAAATCAGAAGTAAGATCATAGATCATCTCAAACAGCAACTGCCTTCCATGGAAGATCCGGATCGCCTGCCGAAAATTCAAATAGGTTATATATACAATCTGTTACGTGAGCCGACACTGGATGCATCTCATGGGAAACAAACGAAGGTTTTTTCAATAGCCAGGGAGATCATCCAGGAATTAATCAACAATGGAATACTCTATGTTGGAAACGCCGGAGATCAAAATAGCGGCTACCCGTGGTTAACTATTACCGAACATGGAAAGGAAGCCTTAACCCAGGATGATTGGCTACCCTATGATCCTGATGGTTATATGAATGCACTGAAAGAGAAAATTCCATGTATAGATAGTATAACCCTGGCCTATATGAATGAGGCTGTTACCGCTTATAGCAGAAGACAATTCTTATCCGCAACTTTACTCCTGGGGGTTGCCTCTGAGAACCTGATACTCCTTCTGATCAAAGCCTATCTGGGCTGGATGAAAGATCCGAACCTGAAGGCAAGCTTTGAAAAAAAGGTCCAGGGAAAACGTATTTCTATGCAGTATAAGGAACTTAAGGAAGAGTTAGCCACTCATATACATGTATTGCCTCAGGGATTACAGGATAATTGGAAAATGTATCTGGATGGGATATTCAGCTTCATTCGTCTCAGTAAAAATGACATGGGTTATTTCACGGCCAAAAAGCTGGATGCCAAGTTATTATTTGCCCACTTTCAAGTTTTTGTGGAATACGCAGGCTTTGCTTTTGATGTGATTGCCTTGTGCGGAGAAAATAAATCAGCACTGGCCGGCTCGTGAGAAATTTCCCCCCACCTTTTGAATCTGGTACTTATTCTTTCCCGGCTCCCGCTCATGAGGGATGTGATGTTACCCTCATCCCTCAGAACCTGAGTTGCCGGACCAGTGCCGAATATATATCTCTCACCTATCCCAAAATCCCTGCTCTATGCGTCTTGTACATGCTCAGAGAATTTTTTTTTGGGACAGGCATTTGTATCAACCATTTCTGAAAATAGGTACTGAACAAAATCACTACCACAAGCCACCATACAATCCGCCGTACAATCCGCCATACAGACCGCCATACAAGCCACCATATAGATTAGGAATAGTAGTAATTTCCGTACTTTCAGAAACACTGTTCGTAATCGCCCCTCCCGGTACAAAAAAAGTACGGCTCTGCTCTACGGTATAGTCTTTTGAGACCTGGGTTCCGCCATAGCCAATATTTCCATAAAGACCGCCATAGAGACCATACCCGCCAAGACCATAGCCAAGGCCTCCAAGACCGCCGTAGAGGCTATACCCGCCAAGACCATACCCGCCGCCAAGACCATACCCGCCAAGACCATACCCGCCAAGACCATACCCGCCGCCAAGCCCATACCCGCCAAGACCGCCATAGAGGCCATACCCGCCAAGGCCCCCATAAGGTGTCAGGAAAGATCCTGTTCTTGGATAGTAATCCGCATAATTGTAAGACGAACCGCCATGATGGCCGCCCATGCCCATGCCAGAGGTAGACGTTCCTACATACGGATAATAGCCGGCATATGTCCTGCTGTAAGGATAATACGTACTATAAGAAGTGGAAGTTTTATGACCGCCACCAGCCTCAATTAAGACCGGGATCAGGACAAGACTCATGGCAACCAAAAATGGGATAGCACTTCTTTTACTGAAAAGTCTAGACATGACTTAGCCCCCCTTCTCTCTTCTTGAATCATTTACTTATGAAAGACATTACGAAGTTTTAGGTTAAAGCATGAAATTCTCCTGAAAGCTTATCACCCCCCATCCCTTATCATGACAGTTTAAGGAGATCAGACAGTTCAAGGAGTGAAATCGTCTGGAGGCGGGAACCTTGACAATTTACGGAACTTGAAACATGTCTTCACGTGTACCACCCTCCTGATTGGAGTGTCTGAAAAGAATACCTCTTCACATACTGATATCCATACCTGTTTCAGGTCTCCAGATATTGTCAGTCTTATCACCACTCACCAAGGAAAATAGAAATATCTTTTTTCAGGAGTCATAGCCCAACTGAAGAAATTGGCTCTTTCTTTTCTCTGAGCTTTGCTTGAGCAGGGTCTTTGCGCTTAGACAGCGTATGGGGAATTGGAATAGGGTAACAATGAAGTAAAAAGCTAATAAATAGCTGATCTTCCCTTCACCTGAGAATAAGATCAGGATCTCTTCAAGCCATAAAGAATTACACGTTGTTTTATTCTTTTAGACGTTGAATTATCCTAATTATTACGAAACTTTATTCACTCAGGTTATATTTCCATGCGAAACGGGGAAATGGGCAAGGCCTAACCTGGTTTTTGAAAAAATCGAAAGGGAGTCCCTGCGATCGATTCTTTGACCACAGATTCATAGGCCGCGAATGGAGGAGCGGATATTTTGGGCGATGTGAGCTGATTCCAGGTATTACCTGCCGGGATAAGGAAGGCATTCTCCTGGGTAGCATGGTTGGAGAAAAGTCAGGAAACAGGGTCCTTTAATTGTTTCCCTGGAGTCTGTTTTCAAGGTCCCGAATATCTTTTCCCATTTTAGCTACCTTATCCTGAAGTCTCAAGAATTTCTCCCTTAAAGCCCTTATGGTTACAGATTCTTCATGCTCTGATGCATCCACAGCCGGAGAGATATCCGCCTTCATATCATCAATTTTCTTGATGGTCAATACATCTTCCGCTGATTGAGGCAGGAGAAAATCAAGGTGTTTGTTCCTTTCTTCTGATCTGGTTTTCTTTCCGGCTGTATAGGCCGGAGGAGGGCTACCTGGATTGCAGGCATCTAAAAATTCGTGTATTTTGCTGGGGTCTTCACTCATTTTTACCTACCTTATGCGATCTTCAGAGTTTAATGATTACATATCTTTCCTATCTCCTTAAAAAAATAATCACCCCTTTTAGAAATTCCACCTCTCGGCGGCTTATTTTTCCGGCAGTTATGACCTCTTCCCTGTTTGCGGTCAGGGGGGAACATGAAGACGTTTCCTGCTTCTATGGAGGACAGGAAATCAGGGTAAGATGAAAGTGGCCTTCAGGAACCTATCCGGAAGATGACTTGCTGCAGATCGGGCAATCTCTTCTGTCTTCATCACCTAACATAGTAGCCAGATTATCGGCCCATGTCAAATAAAATTCACTGTTTTATATTATTTCCTGATAAGTGGAGGTCTCTCTTTCTTGTGCATGTATAATATGAAAATTCCGTAATGATTTTCGAGCATGTATCGACTGTCTATTTGTAGATTTGCCTGGTAAAGGGATCATCATATCCCGGGCAGGTGTTTTCGTCTTCTTTCATGAACAAAGAAGATACAGCAGCTAACCTGTAAAACCGAGGGGAGGTAGAATATGGCCCATATATTCTTTGAAAGGTTGGAGAAAAGGCAAAGCACTCAGGCACTCTATGGACCCTCCTTGGCCGGATTCATTCAGGTCCCTCAAGTCAATCGATATTACTCACCTATCACCCCGGGCCTTAATCTTTATCCTGCATGGGGAAATATTGCAGGATCAGGAGGATATTCGTATACCAGTTGGCTTAATCCTCTCGGAATATCCCCCTTCCCCTATGGTTCTCTCTGGACCGGACTCTCCCAATTCCTGTCGCCCGTGAGATATTCAAATGCTCTACTCTTTGGAACCGGCGGCACAGGAACCGGCAGCATAGTACTCGCTCCCGCTCCGGTGTATACTCCTCCTGTAAGCTCAATTACTCTTTTATATGGGATATTTACCCCGATAGCTGTATCGACCGCAGTGGCCCCTTAGAGCTTATCCGAAAACCTCTGGCACCAGGCAGAACCGCTGCGTCAATGTAGGGTTTTCGGATAACCAGGCACTTAGTACCGTACTCCTTACATGCCGTGGCCAGTGAGAAAAGAAGACGGTTCAACCGCCTGAGATGATTTCTTTATTCCCTTCTGCTCTCCGGAGACTCGAGTTATATGAGCCTCAACCCTGGCTCCTTTCTCAATAGAGATAAACTCCTTATAAACCATGTCCCCTTTTCCTTTAGCCTGCGGTCCGATTGCTATTTCGCTGCTTTCCAGTTTGCCTCTGAATTCACCATTTATATATATTTTCCCCCTGGCTTCCACCTTTCCACCAGTGAATTTACCGGTAATTTTCACATCACCACCGGCAAAGATATCGCCGTTCATCATCTCACCTTCTATGCTTACGTTACCACCCCTGGTCCGTATACTTCCATTACAACTGCCTCTGATGATAATATTTGAATCCGTATCAGAAGTGATATTCCCTTCGACTGTTCCATCCAATTCAAGATCATAGCTTATGTTAATATCCCCTGTTAACCTGCTGCCCTTCAAATGGTATTCACCTTCTTCCTTGTAATTATCGGTCGAGCCTATTGACAGCTCTTAGATTCTTTATCGACCACTTCCAATTTCGACCAATGTTCTTTTGAGGCTGTCCCGCATCATTTTTCTTCCATTTCACTGCCGGCATGAACTATCAGAACACGGGCGGATTTACGTCTGTTGCTCATAAACCATACTCTATGATCATCCAGGAGTTGGGTGTTTTTCGACTCTCTTTCAAAGGCTTTTACATTATGCAGGGGAAGGGTAAATTCTTCCTTATCGGATATACGCTGGACATGAATAAAAATCCCCATTTCCGGAATAAATTGCTCTTTAAACTTGACCAGGCTGAAGACATCCGTATGGGAAGGGAAGGTATTTTTTAACGCTTCATACTGCTTTTTATTCCCGGCAATGAACGTGTAAAATTTTACCCAGGCCTGTTCATCACTTCCCGTAAGGTAACAAGGATATTCAATATTCTGTTTGAGATATTTCAGATACTTTTCCAAGGTTTCCCTGGTAACTTTAAACACCTCATCAAGATTGCTGTCTTCTGATATTTTCATCCCTAAGATTGAGGCCAGTCTTTTATCCCGTTCACCTATCATATGGGGAAACCTTTCCTTTTTATAACATATAAGATATGCCAGGTAAATAACGCGGTGATGTATCACTGACTTATCGGAATAAAACTGAAAAAGTACTCAGCCGCAGCCAAAGGCCATGATCATGATCCCCCTGGCAGTTCTCCCCTGTGAGAAAGAAACTTTCCTCTCTTCGGGCCCTAATATCCTGCCTGGCAGCAAAGGGCATTTTCTCCTTACTTCAAGGTGATGTTATTGAAAAAATATTGAGCTATGGCAGGGTCAGTAACGATCCGTGGAATTTTGGTATGGCCAAGGTCCGCTTTGTGCAGGCGATACCAGCCCTGGAAAACGCTCTTATCTACAAAATAAACCTCGCACGGATTCAGCTCCCCTCCTATAAAATATTTGTAATGTTGATTATGTTCCATCAAATAATCATCCAGTTTTCTGGAAAGCCACCTTCTACCCCTTTGAGACCAGACATCGTTTTCTTCAAATACCCAGATATAGTTAGGCTTATGGTTCCGTTTATGTCCGGTAACAAAAAATTCACCAGGGAAAGCATTCAAGTCATGTGAAAGGCTTAAAACCGCTTTTTCAACCG